>CAZCSQ010000021.1:0-21071 GCA_964501425.1 uncultured Erysipelotrichaceae bacterium | reverse complement strand
TTAGACTTATTGCCGTTTCTTTATCAAAACGGAATTAACTTTTAGAATTCAATACTATGAATTTTTACCAAGTAAACCTATTGTCAAAATTCATGTGTTATGTTAATATAAATGAGCGCTATGTCTAGCAATGGAAAAGTACTCAAGTGGCTGAAGAGGTGCCCCTGCTAAGGGTATAGGTCGGGTAACTGGCGCGAGGGTTCAAATCCCTCCTTTTCCGCCAAAATATTTATGGTCCAGTGGTGTAGTGGTTAACATGCCTCCCTGTCACGGAGGAGATCGCGAGTTCGATCCTCGTCTGGACCGCCAATTGCAGGTGTAGTTCAATGGTAGAACGCGACCTTGCCAAGGTCGACACGAGGGTTCGATTCCCTTCACCTGCTCCAAAAACTACACAAATGTTCAACTCTAATGGGTTGTTTTTTTTATATATAAGCCAGAAGTCATACAAATAATGATTTCATCTTATTAAATGCAACACTAGCATCATCAATCAAAGGACTTTAAAGTCAAATATAACTAGACAAATATATGAATATACGCTAATTTTAGTTATGTTAAGTAACTAATAAGGAGTCCACTATGAATGAAAATAAAAAAAGATCATTGATTACGATGATCGCTCTACTATTTATCATCTTCTTCCGATTTATACCAGCACCAGTTGGTCTTTCAGTATCAGCGATGCAGGTAATTGGTACCTTTATTGGTGTCCTTATCCTCTGGTTAACGATAGCCATTGACTGGCCAAGCTTACTTTGTTTGCTAGCACTATCCTTTATTCCTGAAATAAAGGTTAATACTTTATTAGCTGGATCTATTGGTAGTTCGACATTTGCCTTTTTGTTATTTACCTTCATGTGTACTTACGCTATATCAAAGACTTCTTTTGTAAGACGTTGTGCTTTATTCTTCATCAATAGTAAGATAGCACAAAGAGGTCCTTGGTCATTCGCCATATCTTTCTTTATGTCGGTTATCTTCTTAGGAATGTTTATGTCGCCAACCGTTCTTTTTGTGATCTATCTTCCGATCTTAGAAGAAATATATAAAGTGACCAAACTACAAAAAACCAATAGTTTCGCTAATATGTTAATGATCGGGATGACTTTAAGTATCGCGATATCATCAGGAATGACTCCGATCGCTCATGTTTTCTCGATCATGGCTATCGGTTTTTATGAAGCCGCAACTAATCTAACGATCTCTTATTTTCAATATATGAGTTTTGCGATTCCAGTCGGATTATTAACTTTTAGTGGAATGTTAGTGGTCTTTAGATTTATCCTTAAACCCAAAACGAGTGTCTTTAATGCCAAAGATGCCAATATTCAACATGAATTACTTCCAGCTATGAATAAAAGAGAAAAACTTACACTAATCATATTCTCTGTAGTTGTCCTGCTTTGGATCGCTCCTAGTTTACTTGAGGGTTTAATGCCAGAGTTAGCCGATTATATTAATAGTTTTGGTACAGCCATACCACCATTATTAGGCGCCGTCGCTATGTTAATGATCCATATTGATGGTAAACCATTACTGGTCTTTAATGAAGCAATGACTAAGGGTATATCATGGGCAGCATTGATCATGACCGCTTCTACTTTAGCTTTAGGAAGTGCTTTAACAAATACCGATATTGGTATCGCTACTTGGTTAACGAATTCTGTTGGTCCAACACTACAAAGCCTTGATCCTTTGTATTTGATCATTATCTTTACCCTATGGGCTGCTATTCAAACTAATCTATCATCTAATATGGTTACCGTTACCGTTGTTAGTGCTGTAGCCTTACCAATCGCTCTTACAATCAGTGATAAGCTTAATCCAGCAGCGATTGCTTGTATCATTGGTCTTATGGCTTCCTTCTCATTCGCTACCCCTCCAGCTCATCCTAATGTGGCCTTAGCCGCAAGTTCAGGTTGGACTTCAACAAAACAAATGATGATGTATGGATTTATGATTATGATCATAGCTGTTATCATAACAATCATGATTGGTTATCCATTAGCTAATCTTCTAATATAAAAGCATCCTTAACGGATGCTTATTTTATGATAAATCCAGCTTCGGTTAAAGCCGACTTTGCCGCATGAACGATATCATTACGACCATTTATGACAATGCATTGATTCTCTAATACAACTTCATATTCTACTCTGGTACCCTCTAGAGCTTCTTTGATTCTTCTAATATCATCTTCACTCTTAAGGTTACTGACAAACATTATGTGTTTCATAAACCCTCCAAACTTAATAAGATTATTTTAACAGATAAAACTAATTATTGATAGTTAATAGTCTCACTGGGTTAACATCGCTTCCATAACAAGCTTAATCGCTGCAATATTAGCCTCTGTGACATAATCAATCGATTCAAACTCATAATCAATGATCGCTTTAACACATTGATCATGGATGTTATTCATGATCATAACAAGAAAATAAAGAGCCTCAGCTCTTTATTTGTTTACCATTTCTAAAGCAATCTTCATCATATTGGTGAAAGCCGTCTGACGCTCTTCCGCCGTCGTTTCTTGATGAGTTACAATTGAATCCGATATCGTTAAGATACAAGCTGCTTTCTTTCCTAATACTCTAGCATTATGGAATAGAGCAAATGATTCCATTTCGGCACATAGACATCCTTTAATATCACGATAGAATGAAATATCGATCATTCCTTTTTCGCGATAGAAGTTATCACTTGAATGAATGCGACCAACTCTAACTGGAATATTTAATTCTGAGGCACACTCAAGTATCTTTTCATTAAGTTCAGCACTAGGATATAATACATCATGTAATTCTCCACCTTGACGTAAAGCATATGTTGATTCACTCCAAGCACTATCTCCTATAATAACATCATAGATCTTAGCATCTTCAGAATAACTACCAGCTGAACCAATTCTAATGATCGTTTCAACTCCATAAAAAGCAAATAGTTCATAAGAATAGATACCAATACTTGGCATTCCCATACCACTACCCATAACGGAAATTGGTTTACCTTTATAAGTACCGGTATAACCAAACATGTTACGAACAGCGTTAAATTGAACTGGATTCTCTAAAAAAGTTTCAGCGATGAATTTAGCCCGTAAAGGGTCTCCTGGCATTAATACCAGTTTAGCGATTTCACCGGGTTTCGCACTATTGTGAGGTGTTGGCATTTTCATTATCTCCTTTATTTATTGTATTCAAATTATATCATAACTTGCTTAAATTCCCAAAATAATAACACACAATTGAAAGTAAATAACCAGTGATACAATATCAATAATCGTTGTTAATATCGGTGTAGTCGTCGCTGCTGGATCTTGTTTAAACCACAGTGATAGAAACGGTAGGCCAGCCCCTAAAAGATTACCAATAATGACTGAAAACATCATCGTCAAACAAATAACTAACGCCACCATAGGAGTGATATGAGGTGGAAATAACCATATGCGAAATAGAGCAACTAGAAATAATAAACTCCCAGAGATCAAAGCAATCTTGCTTTCTTTCCATAATACTTTTAATAGATCATACTTTGATACCTCATTAACAGCCATACTTCTAATTACCATGACAGCAGTCTGGTTTCCAGCATTACCAGATGATCCCATGATCATCGGTACAAAAGCGATCAAAGCTGGAATGATCATTAGTTTACTTTCAAATATCTGTAGTATCATACCCGTAAATGTGGCTGATAACATCAAGATCAATAACCACGGCAATCTACTTTTAGCCATTTCAAGAATAGAAGCTTCTAAGTATGATCCTTCAACAGGACGAATAGCAGCCATTTTTTGAATATCTTCAGTAACCTCTTTTTCCATTACGTCGATAATATCATCGATTGTGATGATACCAATCAAACAATTATCATTATTGACAACTGGTAATACATCTAAATCATATCGGGCAAAGATTCGCGCAACGTCTTCTTGATCATCAAACGTATTGCAAGAAACGACATGTTCATCCATATGTTCAGAGATCAAATCTTCGGTGTTTTCAAACAATATATCCTCGGGCTTGATCGATCCAACTAAGTGCTTTGATTGATCAGTTACATAACAAACACTAATTGTTTCAGCTTTTCGACCAATCTCACGAATCTTGTTTAAAGCAACGATAACCGTATCTAATTGTTTTAACTCAACATAATCCGTATTCATGATCGAGCCAGCTGAATACTCTGGATAGCTCAATAATGTATTGATACGATTACGTTGTTGTTTATTAGCATTCATCAATATCTTTTTCACTAGGTTAGCAGGCATATCACTAATGATATCGACCATATCATCCGCATACATATTGACTAACATAGCTTGTATTTCTTCATTACTAAAAGCATCGATCATAGCGTGCTGTGTATCATATTCAAAGTATGAGAATAGCTCTCCACTAATCTCTTTAGGTAATATCTTAAATAAAAACAAAATACTTGATAAAGGCATTTCTTCCGTTATCATTGCCAAGTCAACAATATTGAACTCCGAGTAAATCTCTCTAAGTTCAAGCAATTTCCTTTTTTCAATATACTCCATAAGAAGTTCAAGTGTTAACTCATTTATGTGTTCCATCTTTTACCTCCTATAGCTTTAGCCAAAGTTTGGCTAATGAAAAGTATGTCAACAATGAAATAGCATCGCAAGTTGTTGTAATTAAAGGTGCTGCCATAACAGCAGGATCTATTTTCACCACTAATGCTAATAATGGAAATAACCCTCCAGCCAACTTCGCAAGTATAACTACTACAAAAACAGAAATTGAAACTATTAACGCCATATCTAAGCCGATATTTGGTACAAAAAAGACAATACGTAAAACATTTATGATCAATAAGATTAAACCAATAATCAACGCTATCATTAATTCTTTATAAAGAACACGGAAGAAGTCTTTAATCGTGAGATTATCCACGATTATTCCACGGATGACCATCGCACTGGCCTGGCTTCCTGCGTTACCTGCAGTATCCATCAACATCGGAATAAAAGTTATTAAGCTTGGAACTAATAACAACAGTTGATCATTATTGGTGATGATTATACTACTGATCGCATATGACACCATCAATAACATCAACCAAATTAATCTACTTTTAGCAATCTTAAACACCCCAGCTTCAAGATATGGATATTCAAGAGGAGTAATAGCCGCCATTTTATGAATATCTTCAGTAGCTTCTTCTTGAATTACATCAATGACATCATCAATAGTGATAATACCCAACATGTGATAGTCTTCATCAGTAACCGCAAGGGCATTATCATCATACTTCTGCATGATCCGCGCAACTTCTTCTGTATCAGTATGCGTCAAAACAAAGTTATAGTCAGTATCCATGATATCTTTTATATATTGAAGATCTTTTTCAAACAAGATATCTCTTAAAGTCACTGTTCCAACAAGGATACCGTTATTGTCTAACACAAAACAGGTTCCTAAAGTTTCAGCTTTCTTACCATGTCTTTTAATCTTATCCATAGCTTGAAAAACAGTATCATCTTCGGTCAATTCAAGATAGTTAGTGGACATGATACTACCAGCTGTATCTTCTTGATAACTCAATAATTCGTTAATGATCTGTTTTTGTTGAGATGTAGCACTACTTAAGACCTTCTTGCTTAAGCTAACTGGTAACTCTTGTAAGAAATCAATAAGGTCATCACTATAAAGATTATTTAAGATACCTTTGATCTGCTCACTATTAAATACTTCAAGTAGTTTTTCAATGACTTCATTATCTAAATACGAAAACAACTGTCCTGTAACATCCTTAGTAACAGTCTTAAAGATAAAAATGATGTCTTGTACACCTAATTTATTTACATGTTCAGCTAAGTCGACAATATTATATTCATCAAATAGCTCACGTAAACCAATCACATCTTTTCGGATAATGTGATCAAGCAGTAGTTCTTTCAGCATCAATTCTTCATTCATTGCTTACCTCCTTTACAGAAGATAGATCAACGACACCTTACAAGCGCCACTCCGTCCCCAATATTGGGATAGTAGGATACATCGTATAAGGAATTCGTTAATATGCCTTCTCTGAAATCTTTAATCTTTCTAATCAAATCCTTAGTACGACGATTATGCGTTCGCTCTGGGTTATCAACAAATCCATGAAACAGTAAATTATCTACGATCATAAAACCATTAACAGTAAGGTTGTTGATAAATTTATCAAACAAGCCTTGATATTGAGCCTTAGCAGCGTCCAAAAATATCATGTCATATCTTTGGTCAGTATCATAATCATATGCGTCGATATTGATACACTCTATCTGCGACGTCAAATTAAAAGCGTTAATGTTCTCGATCGCTTGCATATAACGCTCATTGTCTTTCTCGATTGTAGTTATCTTAATACCAGGTGTTACTTGAGCCATTTGGATAGCTGAGTAGCCTATCCCGCTACCAAGTTCCAAAATGTTTCTAACATGGTGTTTTTTAATGATATCAATCAAAAAAAGGATGCCGTCTTTGTGCATAATCGGTACATTGTTTTCTATAGCATATTTTTCTATCTCGCACTTACCACTATCCACAAAACCACCACCTTTCGCTACAAGTATTATATCACTAACTAAAACACTTAAACAGAAAAACAAAAAAAGAACAGATGATTTCTGTTCTTTTTGGTAGTTTATACTAGTTCTAAGATAGCCATCGTTGCAGCATCACCACGACGATCAACTGTTTTGATAACTCTGGTGTATCCACCATTGCGATCAGCGTATTTAGCAGCTAATTCATCAAATAGTTTCTGCAAAGCCGTTTGACCTGATTCTTTATTAACGACGACATTACGTACATAAGCAGCAGCTTGACGACGAGCATGTAAATCACCCTTCTTAGCTAATGTGATCAACTCATCAACAACTGATTTAGCTTCTTTAGCTTTCATTTCTGTTGTGGTGATCTTACCGTGAACGATAACGTCAGTAGCCAAGTTACGTAATAATGCTTTACGATGATCAGACGTACGACCTAATTTACGATTATTCATGGTTATATCCTCCTATATTTGCCTACTCGTGAGACTTAAAGCTAAGACCATGTTCTAAGATCTTATCTTTAACCTCTTTGAGCGATTTCTTGCCCAAATTACGAACACGCATCATTTCTTCTTCTGTTTTTTGCGTTAATTCTTCTACCGTTTGAATACCGGCGCGTTTTAAACAGTTGTAAGAACGAACAGATAGATCAAGATCTTCGATCATCATTGCCATTCCTTTATTAACTGTTTCACCATTAGCGTCTTTTAGTAATGAATCCATATCCTTTACTGCTTCATCAACATTTGTTAGAACATCTAAATGTTCAATTAAGATCTTTGAAGCTAAAGCTAATGATTTTTGGGGAGTTATTGAACCATTGGTCCATACTTCCAACTCTAGACTGTCAAATGACGCATCTTGTCCGACACGAGTCGGTTCGACATTGTATGATACTCTTTCGATCGGAGTATAAATTGAATCAGTGTAGATCGTACCAATTCCTTGTGAGGAACCTTGATATAAAGCTTTATTAGCATCGGCGCTGATATATCCGCGTCCATTACGTGCTTTAAGCTCCATCTCTAATACGCCACCTTTTTCAAGGTTACAAATAACAAGATCCTTATTCAAGATCTCTACATTCGTCGGACATTCAATATCACTAGCAGTGATGACTTTTGGTCCGCTTGCCGATATTCGTAAAGTATATACTTCACTGTCGCTGATCGTCATGATCAAGTCTTTTATATTCAAAATGATTGAAGTTACATCTTCCAATACTCCAGGTATTGAAGTGAATTCATGAAAAACGCTTTCAATCTTGATAGAATAAACAGCTGCACCTGGCAAAGAGGATAACAAAACACGTCTTAATGCATTACCAATGGTCGTACCAAAACCTCTTTCCAAAGGTTCGATAACAAATTTACCGTAGTGATCCGATTCAACATATTCTAACACTTTGAAATCAGCTCTTTCAAATTTCTGCATTAATCTTCCTCCTTTATTTTTTTAACCACGTGGTCTCTTCGGTGGACGGCATCCGTTATGAGGAATAGGAGTCACATCGTTGATCGCAACGATCTCCAAACCAGCGGTTTGTAAAGATCTAACTGCTGCTTCACGTCCTGGACCCGGACCTTTAACGTTTACCTGGATATTACGCATGCCATGGTCCATAGCTGCTTTACCAGCAGCTTCGCCAGCCATTTGCGCTGCGTAAGGTGTAGATTTTCTTGATCCTTTAAAACCAAGTGCTCCAGCACTCGACCAAGCAATCGCATTACCGCTCTCATCTGTGATAGTAACGATAGTGTTATTGAATGTTGAGTGAATATGAGCTACGCCCTTGGCGATATTCTTACGTACTCTACGTTTACGAGTAACTGTTTTTGCTTTAGCCATAATTTAATTTCCTCCTTATCGTTACTTCTTCTTGTTCGCGACAGTACGACGCGGACCTTTACGAGTACGAGCATTGGTACTGGTTCTTTGTCCACGTACCGGTAAACCCTTACGATGGCGAATACCGCGGTAACACCCGATTTCCATTAATCGCTTAATGTTCAAACTTACTTCACGACGTAAATCGCCTTCTACTTTAATTTTTTCTACTACTGTTCTAAGTGCATTGACCTGATCATCGTTTAGGTCTTTTGTGCGTGTGTTTTGATCAACGCCTGCAACACCACAGATCTTCTCTGCTGTTGAAACGCCGATTCCATAAATGTACGTTAATGAGATTACAATCCGCTTATCGCGCGGAATGTCTACTCCTGCAATACGAGCCATAATTGATCTTCCTCCTAATTTCCTTGACGTTGCTTGTGTTTGGGGTTTTCACAAATGATCATTACACGACCTTTTCGTTTAATGACACGGCACTTATCGCACATTGGTTTGACTGATGGTCTTACTTTCATGTGTTCCCTCCTAGACTATTTATGTCTAAATGTAATACGCCCACGTGTTAAATCATACGGCGAAATCTCTACGGTCACTCGGTCTCCCGGTAAAATGCGAATGTAATGCATGCGGATTTTACCAGAAACGTGGGCTAAGATTATGTGTCCGTTAGCCAATTTCACTTTAAACATGGCGCTTGGTAACGTTTCTTCAACGATACCGTCTATCTCAATAACATCTTGTTTACCCATTAATCATCCTCCTTCATATCTTTGTCAGGATCTCATATCCGTCTTTGGTAATAAGAACGGTATGTTCATAATGCGCGCATAGCGACTTATCTTTCGTAATGACCGTCCAATTGTCACTAAGTACTTTGGTAAAAGGTTTGCCAGCGTGAACCATTGGTTCAATCGCTAATGTCATACCCTCTTTTAGAATTGGGCCATGACCGGCTTCCCCTTGGTTGGGAATAGTTGGATCTTCATGAAGATGTATACCTATTCCATGTCCCGTATAATCAAGCGGAACAGTGTAGCCAAAGGAATATACATATTCACCAATGGCATGACTGATATCCGACAAATGATTTCCGGCTTTGGCTTGTGCTAATCCGACAAACAAAGATTCTTTTGTGACATCCAATAGTTGCTGTATCTTATCAGATACTTCTCCAACTACAAACGTCCAAGCATTATCTCCGTGATATCCTTTATAACTAGCACCAACATCAATTGAGATAATATCACCATTTTTAAGCACTGTTTTATCTGGAATTCCATGGACCAAAACATGATTGATCGATGCACATATTGAACCCGGGTAACCATTATAGTCTTTAAACGAAGGAATTCCATTATTATCTCTAATAACTTTTTCAGCGATTTTATCAAGTGCTAAAGTTGAGATTCCAGGTCGAATGTTTTCTCCGACTGTTTTTAAGGCTAAATTAGAAATACGACCAGCTTCACGCATCAACTGAATTTCACGTTCTGACTTAGTTGTGATCATCCAGATTCTCCAATGCTTTCTTTATATCTAACCAGACTTCTTCAACAGAACGTCCAGCATCGACATTAATTACTAATCCTTCTTTCAGGAAATATTCTAATACCGGGGCTGTCAATTTTTGGTGTTCACCAATACGGACATTTAACCCTTCAATAGTATCATCGCTGCGATGCACCAATGGATGCCCACAACGATCACAGATCCCATCAACCTTACTAGGCATGGTCACTGTGTTATATATCGCTCCGCAATTTTTGCATAAGCGCCTGTTAACGATTCGTGGCGCTAAGGCCGACAATTCGATTTCCAGATTGATAACGATCTTGATCGGTCTTCCCGTTTCACTAGCTATTTCCTCAAAAGCTTTCGCCTGAGGTAATGTCCTTGGGAAACCATCCAACAGATAACCATCTTGACAATCATCACGTGAAAGTCTTTCTTTAGTCATCGCGATCGTAATATCATCAGGTACTAATAACCCTTTATCAATATATTCCTCAGCCATGATCCCTAATTTACTTTGATCAGCGATCGCTTTGCGAAACATATTGCCAGTACTGATGTGTGGTATATGAAAATAATCTTTGATAAATTTGGACATCGTTCCTTTGCCGCTACCAGCAACACCCATGATTAAGATATTTAAACTAGTCATTACTTACTTACCTGTAAATCCACGATAAGAACGCTGAGTCAATTGACCACTTAGATCCTTCATCGTTTCTAAAGCAACACCAACAACGATAATAATACCGGTACCACCTAGAGCGACTGAAGCAGGCAAAGGGGTAATCATAGGTAATAGAAACGGTAAAGCAGCGATAAACGCTAAGGACAAAGCCCCCAGTACCGTAATCCTATTGAGGATGACAGAAATATATTTTTTGGTCTCATTACCGGGACGAACCCCTGGTACATAACTTCCATTTTTACTCAAGTTATCAGCGATCTTTTCCGGATCAACTTGTAATGAGGTATAAAAGAATGTAAACATGATTACCATAACGACATATAATAGTAATCCCCAAGGTTGTGTATAATCAAGGGCTACATCAAGAAATGATGTAATACTATTAGTTGGAAAAAAACTTAATATCGTTCTGGGTGCCGTCATCAAAGCTGACGCAAAGATAACTGGGATAACACTAGCACTGTTAATCTTTAACGGTAAGAAAGTCATATCACTACGACCCTTCTGTACCGAACTTGAAGTGTATTGAATAGGTATCCTTCTTGTGGCTTGTGACATAAATATTACCATGACGATCAACATTAGATACATAAATATATAACCAACAAAGATCAGTAAGCCCCCAGCTGGATTGGTTAGTGTTAATTCTTGATAAACCCTAACAAACTGCCAAGGCATATTCGCAACGATACCAGTAAAGATGATCATCGAGATTCCATTACCAATACCCTTTGCGGAAATTCTATCACCCAACCAACATAGAAACATTGTTCCTGCAGTTAAGACAGTTGCTACATATAAGTAAACAGCTACATTACCATTAACGATAATACCGCTACTTACATCAAAAGCATATGTCATGGTAAATGCTTGGACAAAGGCTAAGATGACAGCTAAATACCTAGTGATCTTATCCATTTGCATCTTACCTTTTTGACCACTTTTAGCAAGTTCAGTCAAATAAGGAATAACATCCATTGATAACAATTGGACAATGATACTAGCCGTAATATAAGGTCCAACACCTAAAGCAAAGACCGAAAAATCTTGCAGCGAACCACCACCCAAAAGATTCATCATTTGAATAATGGAATTCTGTGATACACTAGCTAATAATTTTACGGCATCGACTCTTGGGGCTGGTATTCCAGCTCCTAAGCGATAAACAAGCAACATTGCTAAGGTAAAGAAGATCTTATTACGGATCTCTTTGTTCTTAAACAAGTTGATAAATGTTTTAAGCACTTAAATCACCTCTGCTTTTCCACCTGCATCTTCAATTGCCTTTAGCGCTGAACTTGAAAATTTGTGAGCTTTTACAGTTAAAGCTTTTTCTAATTTACCATTTCCTAAAATGCGCACACCAGCTAATTGCTTTTTAACTAATCCACTATTCTTCAACAATTCAGGTGTAACTTCACTACCTTCGGCAAATCTATTTAAAGATTCAATATTAACTATCGAATACTCTTTACGCATAAAATTGGTAAAGCCTCTTTTAGGTAAACGACGCCATAATGGTGTTTGTCCACCCTCAAAACCGATCGCTACTCCGCCACCACTTCTGGCATTTTGACCCTTATGGCCTTTTCCAGCAGTTTTGCCTTGTCCTGATCCTTGACCGCGACCTAAGCGTTTGATAGATCTGCGTGAACCTTCATTACTTGTTAATTCATTTAGTTTCATATCTTACGCCTCCTTAACGAATTTCTTCTATTTTTTTCTCACGAAGTGAAGCTACTGATTGAACTGTTTTCAATCCACTCAGTCCTTCAACTGTCGCTCTGACAACATTGATCGGTGTACGAGAACCTAGGCATTTTGATAAAACATCCGAAATACCAGCTAATTCTAACACAGCACGAACAGGTCCACCAGCAATAACGCCAGTACCTTCTGTAGCAGGACGAAGTAATACTTCACCGGCTCCATAGCTGCCAACAACAATGTGAGGTATCGTTGTACCAACTATTGGTACACGAATGATGTTGCGTTTTGCGTCTTCGATCGCTTTTTTGATTGCGTCTGGTACTTCATTAGCCTTGCCGGTTCCAAAACCAACACGACCCTTCTTGTCACCAATAACGACTAAGGCTGAAAACCTAAAACGACGTCCACCCTTAACAACTTTTGTGACACGGTTGATAGTAACAACACGTTCTTCAAACTCTTTATCGCGTTCAACTCTTCTTGGTCTACGTTCCATTTTAAGTTACCTCCTAGAATTTGAGTCCAGCTTCTCTAGCTGATTCAGCTAGCGCTTTGACTCTACCGTGATAAATATAACCTCCACGGTCAAATACGACCTTAACAATATTTTTAGCTACTGCTCTTTTACCGATTTCGGCACCAACAGCTTTAGCTGCATCAAGATTGCTACCATTTTCTAATTTTAAATCTAAACTTGAACAGGCTACCAACGTAACTCCGTTAACATCATCAATAATTTGTGTATGAATGTGTTTATTGGAACGGAAAACATTCAAGCGGGGGCAATCGGGAGTACCACTGATCTTAGCACGTACACGTTTATGACGACGAATTCTTTCATCATTCTTACTAACTTTCTTAAGCATTTATGTTCTCTCCTTTCCCACTTAGGCTTTACTAGCCGTTTTTCCTTCTTTACGACGGATCTTCTCACCTTTATAACGAATACCTTTTCCAAGATATGGTTCAGGCTTACGAACCGCACGGATATTACTGGCAATCTCTCCTACACGTTGTTTATCAACACCGCTAACGATAACCTCAGTTGGTGTTTTACACACAACTTCGACTCCTTCTTCGATATTGATCACAACAGGACGAGAATAACCCATGTTCAGTGTCAATTTTTGTCCGTCGATAACAGCTCTATAACCGATACCAACGATTTCTAAACTCTTTGTAAAACCTTCACTTACACCAACGATCATATTATTAATGAGCGCTCTGGTAGTTCCGTGAAGTTGTTTCATATGTTTCTGATCATTCGGACGAGAAACAGTGATAACTCCTTCATTGTTTTCAATCTTCAATTCAGGATTAAACTGGCGCGTTAATGATCCCTTAGGACCTTTTACCGTCACCTCATTCGCAGCTGATATTTCAACTTCGACGCCAGCTGGAACGGTAATCGTTTTATTTCCGATACGTGACATAATGTTTCCTTTCCTTTACCAAATATAGGCTAGAACTTCACCACCAACATGTTTTGATCTAGCTTGCTTATCTGTCATAACACCAGTAGATGTTGAGATAATAGCAATACCTAAACCATTTAAAACACGTGGGATTGAGTCAACCTTGGCATAAACCCGTAAACCAGGTTTTGATATACGCTTGATACCACTAATGATTCTTTCGTTATTTGGTCCATAACGTAAAGCAATAGTAATCGTCTTCTTTGTATCACCAGATACAACAAAGTTAGCAATATATCCTTCTTCTTTTAATATTCTTGCGATATCGATCTTTTCTTTGTTCGCTGGTACTTCGACAACGTCGTGACGCTGTTGTATAGCATTACGAATTCTAGTCAGCATATCAGCAATTGGATCTGTCAATGTCATAATGATAACCCTCCTTTACCAGCTAGCCTTCTTAACGCCCGGTAATTGACCTTTATAAGCCAACTCACGGAAGCAGATACGGCATAGTTTATACTTACTTAAAACCGAATGAGGACGTCCACAACGTTCACATCGGGTATATTCACGAACTTTGAACTTAGCCGGGCGGCTATTTTTTACGATTAATGATTTTTTTGCCATTTAGCTAGTCCTCCTATTTCTTTTCGAAAGGCATTCCGATAGCACTCAGTAACGCTCTTCCTTCTTCATCATTCTTAGCTGTTGTAACGATAACAACATCCATTCCACGAATCTTGTTTACTTTATCGTAATTAATTTCCGTAAAGATCAATTGTTCCTTAACACCTAAGGTATAATTTCCACGACCATCAAACGCATTTCTGCTGATGCCACGGAAGTCACGAACACGAGGTAATGAGATATTGACTAATTTATCTAAAAATTCGAACATTCTCTCTCCACGCAAAGTAACTTTACAGCCAATAGCCATACCTTCACGTAATTTGAAGTTTGCGATTGATTTTTTTGCTTTAGTGATAACTGGCTTTTGACCAGCAATAACTGTTAATTCAGCAACAGCTTCTTCCAAAGCTTTAGCATTAGCGATAGCATCGCCAACACCCATATTGATTACAACTTTTTCAAGTTTTGGTACTTGCATTACAGAAGTGTAGTTAAACTGTTTCTGTAAAGCAGGTACAATCTCTTTTACGTATTTCTCTTTCAGGCGGTTCATCATTTATTCCCCCTTACTTCAACACCGTGCCAGTTTTAACATAGACACGAGTTTTCTTTCCTTTGACTTCCTTGATTGTGATTCTACTGGCTTTTTTTGCTTTAGAATCATACGCCATTACATTCGATACATGAACTGGCATTTCTTTTTCAATAATGCCTCCATCTGGGTTAGCTTGGCTTGGTTTTAAATGCTTCTTGCGAAGATTTACCCCTTCCACGATAACTTTACTCTGTGATGGCAATACTTTCGCTACAGCGCCGATCGTACCTTTGTCGGCACCGGTTATAACGATAACTTTATCACCTTTTTTTATCTTCATACGGGCCTCCTTACAGCACTTCCGGTGCTAAAGATACAATTTTCATGAAATCTTTATCACGCAATTCTCTGGCAACCGGTCCAAATATACGTGTACCACGAGGGGTCTTATCATCCTTGATCAAGACAACAGCGTTGTCATCAAATCTAATATAAGAACCATTATCTCTACGCACACCATATTTAGTACGAACGATTACACCTTTTACTACTTCACCTTTTTTAACTCCTCCACCTGGAGTCGCTTCTTTTACAGTGCATACAACTATGTCACCGATATTCGAATAGTGACGGTGGCTTCCGCCTAAACAACGGATAACCAAGACTTCTTTAGCCCCTGAGTTGTCTGCTACTCGACATCTGGTTTCGTTATGAATCATCTTTCACTCCTCCTTCTGTCTCTTAGACAATTACAGCTTTTTCAATGATCCTCACTAAGCGAAACCTTTTGGTCGCAGATAACGGACGGGTCTCCATAATTTCGACCCAGTCGCCAATACGAGCTTCGTTAGCTTCATCATGAGCTGTTAATTTGTTCGAATATCTAACTTTCTTGCCATATAAGTTATGCCGTTTAGAAGTACTGATCTCAACGATGATCGTTTTATCAGACTTATCAGATACCACTTTACCGCGGTATGTTTTACGGTTTGATCTTTCTGTCATATCAATAATCCCCCTTACTTCGTTTCACCAAGCTGACGCTCGGTGATAACAGTCTTAATACGGGCAATCGTCTTCTTAACTTCCTTCATCTTAGCTGAATTAGTTAATTGACCGGTTGCTTGTTGAAAGCGTAATGTGAATAGTTCTTCTTTTAAAGAATCAATTTCTTTAAGTAATTCCTCATTACTTTTATCTCTTATATCTTTAATCTTCATCACTATTCCTCCTCACCCTTCTTCACGAAGCGGGACTTAACGGGCAATTTGTGGGAGGCTAAACGGAATGCTTCTCGAGCAACCTCTTCTTCAACACCAGCGATTTCAAACATAACGCGACCTGGTTTGACGACGGCTACCCAACCTTCTGGAGCACCTTTACCACTTCCCATACGTACTTCAAGCGGCTTCTTTGTTCTGGCCAAATGGGGAAATATCTTGATCCAAACATTACCGCCACGCTTCATATAACGCGTCATAGCGATACGAGCAGATTCAATCTGACGATTTGATACATATCCACCTGATTCAGCTACTAAGCCGTATTCACCAAAAGCGACTGCACGTCCTGCTTTTGATTTACCCTCATAACTGACGCGATGAGGACGGCGATATTTTGTTCTTTTAGGCATCAACATAATTAATTACCTCCTTCAACGTCCGCTGTTTTTTTAACTGTTTCGTTATTAACAGTTTCCGGTATGTCGCGTGGTGCGATTTCATGACGAGGACGACGATCATCGCGTTTCTTACTATTGTCACGCTTTGGACGACGTCTGTCATTACCACGAGCGAATTTAGGAGCTTCTGGTTCGGTAACCATATTACCAGGTAATACTTCACCACGACAGATCCAAACTTTAACACCTAACTTACCATAAGTCGTCTTCGCTTCACAAAGTGCAAAGTCGATATCAGATCTTAAAGTATGTAAAGGTGTAATACCTTCAGAATAACCTTCACTACGAGCAATATCAGTGCCTCCCAAACGTCCAGATACAAGTGTTTTCATACCCTTAGCTCCAGCACGCATTGTTTTTTGGATCGCTTTTTTCTGTGCCGTTCTAAACGAAGCGCGTTGTTCTAGTTGCTCAGCGATACCTCTAGCTACTAAATGAGCATCAAGATCAGGATTTGCGATCTCAACTACTTTGATATAGACTGATTTACCATTAACGATTTTCTCTAATTTCTTCTTTAAAGTTTCAACCGCTTCACCGTTTGTACCGATGACTACCCCAGGACGAGCTGTCCTAACGATAATTTCAATGCGATTTTTTGATCTTTCGATCTCTATTCTGGACACATAAGCAGCCTTGAGTTCTTTAAACAAGAAATCACGGATTGTTGCATCCTCTTTAACTAATGTTCCATATTCCTTTTCGGCGTACCAACGAGATTCCCAATCACGGATGATCCCGATACGCATACCGATAGGATTAACTTTTTGACCCATAATAATTCCTCCTAGCGTTCAGCAACCACAAATGTAATGTGGCTGGTACGTTTCATAATCGGATGAGCACTACCTTTAGCGGCAGGCTTGAATCTCTTCATTGTTACGCTTTCATCAGCATAACATGCCTTAATATATAATTTTTCTTCAGTAAGTTGGTGATTATTCACAGCGTTACTAACAGCTGATTTTAAAACCTTACCACAGACTTCAGCCGCATAATTAGGCTTAAATTTAAGGATTGCTGCAGCCTCAGCCACATTTTTTCCTCTAACTAAATCTAATACAATACGAGCTTTACGCGCCGGAACACGAACTGTTTTAGCTATTGCTTTAACTTCCATGATGTCCTCCTACGCTTTTCTGTCGTCGGAACCATGTCCGCCGAACTTTCTTGTTGGCACAAACTCACCCAATTTGTGTCCAACCATATCCTCAGTAACATAGACCGGTACATGTTCTTTACCATTGTATACGGCAAATGTATGTTCAACGAACTGAGGGAAAATCGTTGAGCGACGTGACCAAGTCTTGATGACTTCTTTTTTCTTGTTTTTCTCGACCACTGCAATTTTCTTCAATAGATATTCATCACAGTACGGACCTTTTTTTAAGCTTCTTCCCATTTCATCTTCCTTCCTTTCGTTTACTTATCATTACGCCGTCTGACAATCAACTTATCAGAAGCGTTCTTCTTTTTGCGAGTTTTAACACCCATTGCTTTTTTGCCCCAAGGAGTCATCGGAGCTTTACGGCCGATTGGTGTTTTACCTTCACCACCACCATGAGGATGGTCATTTGGATTCATTGCTGAACCACGAACAGTAGGACGGATTCCCATCCAACGACTTCTTCCAGCTTTACCAATATTGACTAAGCTGTGATCTTCGTTGCCAACCTGACCGATAGTAGCACGACAATTCTTAAGAATCTTACGAACTTCGCCGCTAGCTAATTTAAGCGTTGCGTACTTATCTTCGATAGCCAAGATCTGTGCTGATACTCCGGCTGATCTAGCTAGCTGTCCACCTTTACCAGGCTTCAATTCAACGTTATGAACAACAGTACCTTCAGGCATAAACCCGATTTCCATGCTGTTACCAACGATGATGTCTGCGTTTTGACCAGACATGACAGTCGCGCCAATCTTTAGTCCTTTAGGAGCTAAGATATAACGTTTCTCTCCATCTTTGTAAGTCAATAAGGCAATATTTGCCGATCTGTTTGGATCGTATTCAATTGTTGTTACTGTGGCAGGAATATCATTCTTATCTCTTTTAAAGTCAATAAGACGATATTTACGTTTGTGTCCGCCACCTTGATGACGAGTCGTAATTCGACCGTTGTTATTTCTTCCGCCTTTACTATTAAGCGCTTCAGTCAATGATTTTTCAGGTTTTGATACCGTAATATCTTCATTAACTAGGGTAGTCATACCCCGACGCGCATTAGTGGTTGGCTTGTATTTCTTAATCGCCATGGATTAATCTCCTCCTTACGCATTTATAACGGAAATAGCGTTCTTCTTCCGTGTGGATGATTTAGATCGCGAATACGTCGATCTTATTATCCTCAGCCAATTTAACATAGGCTTTTCTCATATGTCTTGTTTTACCAACATAACGTCCCATTCTTTTCTCTTTAGGATGAACGTTAACAATATTTACTTTTTCAACTTTGACTTTAAAGATCGCTTCAACTGCTTGTTTGATCTCAGTCTTATTTGATTTAGCTTTAACTTCAAAAACGACTACGTTATTTGTTTCATTCGCTTTAACTGATTTTTCGGTCACAAGCGGACGAACGATAATGTCATGTAAATTCATTATGCGAATACCTCCCCTGCTAACTTAGCAGCTTCTTCGGTCAATACTAACTTATCCGCATTCATAATGTCATAAACGTTTAATTCTTCAACCGTTAAGAACATTGTATTTGGGATGTTACGCATTGCCAAATAAGCATTGTCCCACTCTTCAGCCGCACTAGCTACAAACAAGGTCTTACGACTCAACTCTAAAGCTTTCATGACTTTGACAAAATCTTTTGTCTTAGTTCCACTTATCGTTAAAGTATCTACTACCTTACATGCATCATCAACAACCTTTTGTGCTAAAACACTTCTTAATGCTAAACGACGAACCTTACGATTCAGTTTGTATCCATAATTACGCGGAGAAGGACCAAAAGCCACTCCACCACCACGCATTTGTGGTGCACGGATACTTCCTTGACGAGCACGACCAGTTCCTTTTTGACGGAAAGGTTTACGCCCACCACCGGAAACTTCGCTCTTTGTCTTGGTACTATGTGTGCCTTGACGCATTGAGGCTCTTTGCATGATAACTACATCAAACATTGCTTGTTTATGTGGTTCAATACCAAACACTTCTTCAGCTAATGCGATATCACGTAACTCTTTGCCTTCTAGGCTATATACTTTCAGCTTAGGCATTTATTACTCCTCCTTCGCAGCGGCATAATCAACCAGATCAACAGCAACTCTAGCTGCTTTCTTCTTTGCCGCAGACTTCACAACAACAAATCCTTTTCTTGGACCTGGGACATTACCCTTGACCAATAAGTAATTGTTTTCTGTGTCAACTTTAATTACAACTAAATTTTGATTAGTTGTGGTTAGTGTTCCATCATGACCAGCCATATTAGTACCTTTATTGATGATACCGTTATTACGACCGATCGTAGCCAATGAACCTACACCTCTATGAAATCCTGAACCATGTGATTTAGGACCAATCGTTTGATTGTGTCTGGCTATAGCGCCAGTAAAGCCTTTACCTTTTGAAATTCCTGTAACATCAATAACTTCACCAGCCGCAAACAGATCAGCTTTAACTTCGCTGCCAACTGCATATTCAGCCATTTCATCACCACGAATTTCACGAACAAATTTCTTAGGGGCTGTTTCAGCCTTTTTAGCATGTCCGATAGACGCTTTAGTAGCTCTTCTTTCTTTTACATCTTCCATCCCGAGTTGTGTGGCTATGTAGCCATCAGTCTCGACAGTTTTCTGTTGCAAGACAACATTCGGGACAACTTCTATTACAGTAACTGGTATTTGAGTGCCATCAGTTGTAAAAACCTGTGTCATTCCCAGTTTTCTTCCTAGTATTCCTTTCATGTCTTCCTCCTACAGCTTTATCTCGATGTCAACACCACTTGGCAATTCTAATCGACTTAAGGCATCGATCGTTTCTGCTGATGGTCCGACAATCTCGATTAAACGTTTATGTGTTCTAATCTCAAATTGCTCACGAGAATCTTTATACTTATGCACCGCTCTTAAGATCGTGATAATCTGTTTTTCTGTCGGTAACGGTACGGGTCCGACAACCTTCTTCGCTCCGTGTTCATTAGCAGCTATTACTATTTTTTCAGCTGCTGAATCAAGAGTTCTATGCTCGTATGCTTTTAAGCGAATACGAACGCTATTTTTTGCCATGAAAATCCTCCTTCTATTTCGTTGGTTCAAGACCAACCCGCTCGTTGCAAATTACCTGACTTCTCACCAATCATGACAACGCCTTTCAGTGTGTCAGCAACCTTGCACGTCATTGCGGTAGCTCAAGTATTATAACAAAAAGCACCCCCTATGTGCAAGTGCTTTTTCAATAAAGTTTGATTTAACTTAAATACCAACTTAAACGCAACACCTTGTAGCTTTTACATGAAATAAGCGAT
>CAZCSQ010000020.1:0-21684 GCA_964501425.1 uncultured Erysipelotrichaceae bacterium | reverse complement strand
AATTGTTTATATGAAATTGTGATTGTGAATAATATAATGTATAATTAATTATTAATGCGATAAGAAACGGAAAAGGTAATAATGATGGATGATAACTTTGAACTGTATAATCTAAAGGTTGAGATTATCGGCAGTGAAAGACCGATGGTGTGTAAACATAAGATTGGTGATTATTTCTTAGTTATTGGCGAAGACATTGTTTTCCCTGAGAATAATAGTTTTTCGCTGTATGCTCTTAGTGCCCTATTACCTCTTTTACCAGCTAAGCAAAGATCATTACATAAGAACGATTGGATGTTATCTGATTCAACAATTGCTTGCCCTGATCCTAATTGTGGAGGGTTATTTAAAATAACTCGTATCGGTAAGCAAGTATTTAGTCATAATGAATGTACTGTTGTACCAATAGAAAAAGGAGATCAATAAGATGGTTGAACGCTTTAACTTAACAAAAGATTATTCTATTAGTAGGGTAATCAATGGTTGTTGGCAATTATCTGATGGTCATGCCTTAAAAAGTAAATTAGATAGAGCTGATATCATGAAAGGTTTTACGATGCTAGTCGAAAAAGGTTTTACCACTTTTGATTGCGCTGACATCTATACCGGAGCCGAGGAATTCCTTGGTGAGTTTTCTGATCAACTAAAAAATATTTCAACGATTTCATCAAACCAGATCCAAGTTCACACTAAGTATGTACCAGATATGGATAAGTTAAGTAATCTTAAGTTTGAAGATACCAAAGCGATCATAACTAGAAGTTTGAGTCGTTTAAGAAAAGACACTTTAGATCTTGTTCAATTCCACTGGTGGGATTATCAGGTTGAGGGAATGATCGAAACGCTAGGCTATCTTCAACGTTTAAAAGAAGAAGGCTATATAAGACATCTTGCATTAACCAATTTCGATACTGAACAGATCACTAAAATAGTAAATGCCGGGATTGATATCGTTTCTTGTCAAACACAATACTCATTAGTTGATCGTAGACCTGAAAAAGGTTTGATTACTTATTGTCAAGATCAAGGGATAGCTCAACTTTGTTATGGCACCCTTGCTGGTGGATTAATGAGCGAGAAATTTATTGGTGTTAATAACATTGATCCCGATAATCGATCACAAGTTAAATATACCCAAGTTATTGAAGAAGGCATGGGATGGAATAATTATCAGAAACTATTACTTATATTACAGAGTATCGCTATTAAACATGATGTAAGTATTGCCAATGTGGCAGTAAGATATATCCTTGATAGAACAGGTGTTGGAGCTGTTATCATCGGTACCAGAAGTTCAAGACATGTGGCTTCTAATGAAAAAATCTTTAGTTTTTTATTAGATAATGACGACATTAAGATAATTGAAGGTTTCTTAGCTAGCACAAATATCTTAGAAGGTGATTGTTACCAACTTGAGCGTGAAAGTCCTAAGTTTAGAAGCATTATCAAGACAAACCTAAGTGCGAAAATATAAAGATTGATATTTAATAACTAGCTATAATAGATAAGGAGTCCAAACTTTGAAAAAATTAAGCAAGCTTGAACTAAGAGAAAAGATAATTAGTAGTGTGGATAAAGACTATGCTGTTGCGTTTTTGAAGTCGTTAGTTAGACTTCCCAGTGCTTTTGGTGAAGCAACCTTAGCACAAGAATTAGTCTTAGAGAAACTCACTCATTGTGGTTTTGATATTGATAAGTTTATGCCTAATTTCACAAACATTACTGAGCTTGATGACTTCTGCCCATTACCTGAAAATGTAGTACTAAGTAGTGGTGCTTATAATCTAGTTGGTAAAAAAAGTTCAAGTAAAAAAACAGCTAAATCCCTAATGCTTTTTTCACACATCGATACTGAACCACGAAAAGATGATAAAGAATTATTAGGTTTAGTTGATGGTGATAAGTTTTATGGCTTAGGGGCAGCCGATGCAAAAAGCGGTATCGCAATGATGTTACTAGCTGCTCAATACATCCTTAAAGAAGTTGAACTAGATGGTGATCTAACATTAATGAGCGTTCTGGGTAAAGCTGGAGGCTCAGCTGGTACCTTAACAGCTATTAAAAGAGGTTATCAAGCCGATGCCTCTATTTATATTCATCCAGCTGAAACAGGTCATAGTTTCCATGAGATCAAATGTTATTCAATGGGTGTCATCGATTTTAGATTAACTGTCCCAGGTAGAAAAGGTCATCCCATTGATGAACTTGATGAATCCGAAGAGAATGCCGTTATTAGAGGAGCTAAACTTATTAATGGCTTAATTGAATGGAACAAAGAAAGACAAAGTCGACTACTATTTGAAAAAGGTGACTTTAAAGGTCAACCTAAAACTAAACTAAACATTGGTAAAGCTCAAGGTGGAACTTATTCTGGTAGTGACCCTATCAGTTTTATGGTAGATTGTCGTCTATATTTTGCCCATGATGAATCAATTGAATCCGTTCTTAATGACCTCGAAGAAGCTATATCGATAATGTTTACTGATGATCCTTTTATCAAAGATAATCCGATTCTTCTTGAAAAATTATACCTAAGAGCAAGTCCTGGTTATATTGAAGAAGACCATGACATCATCAAGAAGCTCATCAATAACATTGATCAGGTCAAAGGCAAACAGGATTATATCTACCAATACCATGGTGCTAGTGACATCCGTTTACCCATCATCTATGGTAATACTCCCTGTGTTGGGATTGGCCCACAAGCTGGTGGTTTCTATGGAGCAGAATGGACTGATTGGGTCAGTATCGAAGACTATCTCAATGGTATCAATATCTTAATTGGTACGATCATTGATTGGTGTATTGAAGACTAAATATGATTATGAACACTTTTTTCAGGGAGAAATGAAAAGATGAAAATTAGACAGTACTTTACCAAAACATTAAATGGAATGGCTTTAGGTTTATTTGCGTCATTGATCATCGGTCTAATACTAAAACAAATTGGTGAACTAACAGGCATTCAGTTACTAGTCACTTTTGGAAGTGTAGCTCAAGTACTCATGGGTCCTGCCATTGGTGCGGCTGTCGCTTATAGTGTTAAAGTCTCTCCACTTGGAATTTTCGCTTCCATTGTGACTGGGGCAATTGGTGCAGGAAGTGTAAATATCATTGAGACAGGTCAAATGATAATTCGCGTTGGCGAACCGATGGGAGCCTTTATTGCGGCACTTGCAGCTGCTGAATTCTCCAAGATCATCGCTGGCAAAACAAAAGTAGATATTGTTGTTGTTCCAGCGCTTACGATTATAGTTGGTGGACTTGTTGGTGTTACCTTAAGTCCTGTTATCGCTAGTTTCATGAAGTCATTTGGAGCGGTGATCAACGCCGCAACCGTCCTTCAACCAATCCCTATGGGAATAATTCTTGCTGTTGTCATGGGTATGGTTCTTACTCTACCCATCAGCAGTGCTGCCCTTGCTATATCAATGGATATATCAGGGATAGCCGCAGGTGCTGCCCTTGTTGGATGCGCATGTCAAATGATCGGCTTTGCAGTAATCAGCTATAAAGAAAACGGTATTGGTGGTGCTATTGCGCAAGGTCTTGGAACATCTATGCTCCAAATACCCAATATCATCAAAAATCCAAAAATATGGATTCCACCAATTATCACAAGCGCCCTACTTGGTCCTGTAAGTACAACACTACTTAAAATGGAAAGCAATAGTATTGGTGCTGGTATGGGTACCAGTGGTCTGGTTGGTCAATTTGGCGCTTACGCAGCCATGAAAGATCAAATGGAACTAACATCATTTCTACTTATTATCGCTGTGATGCATTTTATTCTACCAGCAATTATTTCATTAGTGATCAGCGAATGGATGCGTAAGAAAAACTGGATTAAACCTGGTGATATGTTACTACCAGATAACAAATAAACACTAATAATCATAAAACACCCTTCAACGTCTAATTGAAGGGTGTTTATTCTATATTTAATCTTGATGATCAAATATTCTCAGTGTCTTATAAAGTCTTTTCTTGAGACTTGATCACTACATAACCTAAAGTACTGATCGTGTCTTCAATCTTTGTTAATGATAGTTTTTCATTATCATAGTTTAATTTTACTTTGCTTGAATTAAATAGGACATTGACACTTTCTGTTTCTACTCCATCTAATGCCTTTACCGCCTTATCAATTTTCTGTAAGCAGGATGGACAGGTTAGTGGTTCAAGTTGAATTGTCGCTTTTTTCATTATATTACTCCTTTTTTTATTTATTTCAGATACTATCTTAATTTGTAACGTAGAAGTCTGGTACCATTTATGATGACTACTAATATACTAGCTTCGTGAATTAACATACCAATTGACATATTTACCCATTCGCTAAATAGTAATCCAAATAGAAGGATAAAGACAACACCAACAGCAATGATAATATTCTGTTTCATATTTCTAGCAGTTGCTTTAGCTAAACCTAAAGCATGTGGTAATTTACTAAAATCAGAATTCATTAAGACTACATCAGATGTTTCAATCGCAACATCTGTTCCATTTCCCATAGCGATACCAATGTTAGCTAAAGCAAGAGATGGACTATCATTGACACCATCACCTACAAAAGCTACTATTTGGCCTTCATCGATCAAACCTTTAACATAATTAGACTTGTCTTGTGGCAACATATTTCCATAAGCTGCTGTTAACCCTAAGTCTTGACTAATGATATCAACCGTTGTTTGATTATCACCAGATAGCATTATTAAATTTTTAACCTTAAGTTTCTTAAGTCTTAATAGATCTTCTTTAACACCAGTACGTAATTGATCCTTAATACCCATGACGATCATTAGTTTTTGATCAACTGCTGTTAAGATTAACGAGTTTCCGTTTGCTATCAATCGTTCGATATCCGCTTTTGCATTATCACTGATTGTAATGTTTTCTTTTTCCATTAAAGTTACGTTACCAACAGCTACGCGATGACCATCAATATTAGCGATAATACCACCACCTTTAATAACCTTTGTGTTTGTGACTGGTAGCACTGATACTTCTTTTATATCACTCAATACTGCTTTCGCTAACGGATGATCTGATTCGCGCTCAATACTGGCAAGATAACTTAAAGCTTCATCAATATTATCTTCATAATATATCTTCTCAGCTACAGTGGGATTACCAATTGTTAATGTCCCGGTTTTATCAAAGATGATCGTATCTAACCTGCTGAAGTCCTTAATGACTTCACTACCTTTTAATAATATTCCATTCTTTGCGCCATTGCCGATTCCTGCCACATTCGATACTGGTACTCCGATTACTAAAGCACCAGGACAACCTAGAACTAAGATAGTTATAGCCAGTTCTGTATTCCTCGTTAATAACCAAACAAGCAGCGCTAGTATAAGAACAACCGGTGTATAGTATTTAGCGAAATGATCAATAAAACGCTCTGCCTCTGATTTTGAATCTTGAGCTTCTTCAACAAGTTCGATGATCTTACCAAAAGTAGTGTCTTCACCAACGCGATCTGCACTTATTTGGATCGTTCCATTGTCCATAATAGTCCCCGCAAAAACAAATGAGCCCTTTTCCTTTGATACTGGTAATGATTCACCAGTAATACTTGCTTCATTAATAGTTGCCTGACCAATCAGGACTGTTCCATCAACCGGAACTTTGGCACCAGTTTTTACAAGCAGAACATCATTTATATTGACTTCCTCAATTTCAACTTCTTGAAATTCTCCATCTTCCATAAGCTTTAGGGCGCTTTCAGGAGCCATCTCTAAAAGTTCCTTAATAGCCAAACGTGTTTTACTCAGTGTTCTTTGTTCTAAATATGCACCAAACAAGAAAAGAAAGATAACGATCGCTGACTCTTCAAAGTTGCGAATTATCAGTGCTCCCATAACGGCTATCGTAACCAAAACATCGATACTAACTACTTTAACTTTTAAGGCTTGATAAGCTTGGATAGCGATTGGCAATAATCCTACAACAGAGGCGATCATCAGTGAAATAACAAAGACTGTCGTGTTGTTTGTTGTCCATTTACTGATAAAACCAAAAGCGATCAGAATACCGATCATCATTGTTATCTTATTTTTACTATTTAATATGTATCTTTGCATATGCTCACCTCCTTTTTTTAATGATTGTTTATTGTCCTTCAAACGCGTTACTTAACTCAGCTAGCATATTGTATACCGCTTCATAACTTTCACACACATCTCTTGGTACAGTGTAATCATTCGTTATTTCCTTAAGCTTTTTAAAATCACTACCAAGATCAAGCTTATCATTTTTAAGTTTATCTAAAATAACTTCAAAGACCTTCTGTACCTCATAAAATTCTTCGTGATTAGCACCATGTACTCTTGCCACAATCGGTACATATTGCTTCAATATTTGGATGTTTTTATCTTTTACTTCATTAAATGTCAACTTGTTCATTTCATTCCTCTTTTCTATGGATCATGTATTGTTGCTAACAATATCTAATCTTTATTTCTTATTACTACCTCATTATCACATCACTTAATTATTAATTCCTTGATACAAATCAAGTTTTACGCTTTTGATATATTAACTCACATAAAAAACGACTAATTACTAGTCGCTAATCAACAATATTTTTTTAATTTTTAAACAGCCATTAGACCATCTACATCAAGTATTCTAATCTGTTTGTTAGATAGTTGTTTAATCAACCCCAATTCTTCTAACTCGGTTAACTTTCTACTTATTGATTCTGGAGTCGTTCCTAAATATGAAGCCATGTCTTTTTTATTCATTGGCAAAGTAGCGTCCTTTGATTTTACATCATTATCGATATTCTCAAGCAAAAACATAGCTATTCTAGTCTCGACTCTTTCCGTCGCAAACCTTGTCGTTTGTTTCTCAGATTGTTCAAGTCTGTGAGAAAATTCAGCCATTAACATTAATGAAATAGATGGATATTTTATCAATAGTTCCTGTAATTCAAAACGCTTGATCGTACAGACGCTAGTTTCAACGATTGCTTCAGCGTATGCTTCATGTACTGTTTCACTAAATAAAGCCAGTTCTCCTGTAAAATCACCTGGATTTAGAATTCGTAGTAACTGTTCTTTCCCTGATTCAGATAAGCGATAGATCTTGATCTTCCCACTACTTACAATATAAAGAGAATCTGATTGATCACCAGCTCGATAAATAGTATCCCCTTTTTTAAAAGTAATAGAGCGCGTTACATTAGCTATCTCATCCATTTGTTCTTTGTTTAAATGATTAAAGATCGGTACTAAAGAAACACATGTTTCAGATTCTATCCCACATATGTGATGATTACAGTTATCCACAAGCTTTTTGTCTTCATTCATGATCTCAACTCCTTACTAATACATCATTAGCATCGTCTAATGATATAAATTAGAACACCTATACGACCCATTTACTAGTCATACACCGTATTCCTATAAAACAAGTAAACCCGACTGCCGCATATATTGAGAAACGCTCAACTATTCCAAATATACTAGCAGGAGCTACATTGGTACCGACAGCCCCAACAAACATCATGATAAACGCTAATAGCGCAACCTTGCCCAAAGCCTTGTCACCCATTTTTTTATATGATCCAATTGATACTAATAATAACGAAACGATTGAACTAGCAACAACTAAGATCGTAACTACGATGTGCATTGTATTTTGAAAGCCAGCTGGTGTTCCCGCTTCGCTCAATGGAAACAAAGTATAACCAATAAAACTTATAATATTCATAAGCGCAAAGATGAATAGACCAGTCCATTGCACTTTATTGATTTTACTATATAGATAGAAACAAGCAAGTATTGTACATAATATACTAAACAAACCATATCCTATCGATAATGGTTGAGCTATCCAAATTGATGGCGCATTAGCAGCTGTCAAATCACTAACCGCTTGTGTCATCGGATTATATCCAGGATAATTCAAGCTTCCTAATACATCATGTAATACATAAAATGTAAATGCTAAAGGTCCACTAATAAACCAAATATGGTTGATCTTAAGATTCTTTTTCATACCATTTCCTTATCTTTTGTCTTTAATACCACTATATCAATATGTAGTATCATATTGATATTATACAATTAGATAAGTTAATTTAAATACACTATTTTCTCTTTCTTCTCTTAACAAGATCGATGATAATGAGGATCGCTCCAACAAGGGTTATTGGTATATAAATGATATCTGGAATACTTACAATAAAACGATCTGTTACTAACATAAAAACATAAAGTAAGATCCCAATATTCAATAATGAGTTATTGTTTCATAATAGACCTCTTTCTTTTATTGTATCCTAATAACCAGTTTTTCTATTAAATGGTAACTAGTAACTATTTTTTACTATTAAAAACTAATACAATGATATACTCTATGCTAATGCAAATCAAAATATAAAATACCCAAAATAGGATATATAGTATATATGAGTTTCCCAATTGTGGCAAAGGACTAACATACCATGAAAAACCAGCCAATATCCCTTGTATAAAATTAAAGATTATCGATAATGGAATCAATACAAACATCCATATATTTACGATCCAAAACCATTTATTTGCATGCTTGTTATTTATTCCAATGAACTGACCTATTAAATGCGTCATAAATCCAAGGGCCAGAAAAATAAATCCAATCATCACTGATACAGAAGATTTATCATTTATCCAAACAATAATAACCACCACAATTCCGATAAAATCTAATACCGTTGCGACAGTTGAGAATATCCTTGCATCAAGTTTTCGCTTAGCTTCAGTTTTGATTGGTTCTATTCCTTTTAAAAGAAAATCAGTAGTTACATCAAAACAATCACTCAATTGAATTATTCTATCCATATCAGGAGTCGATTGTTCACTTTCCCACTTTGAAATTGTTTGTCGTGAAACTCCTATTATATCAGCGAGCTCTTCTTGAGATATTCCTTTTGTCTTACGTAAACTTTGTATTCTATCTGCTATATTCATACAGCTACCTCCATCAATTACTTCTTAATCATACATAATAGTTGATGGCAAAACTACCAATCGTCGTTGGAATATTGTCAACTAACTTTAACATTCTATCATACAAAGTTAATTATGTTCTATTTTGTGTCGCTTGCTCTAGAACAAGTCTTATCATACAGATCTCTGAAGATATTGTTAGGATCTGTTATCTTTTTTACTTTATCATAATTAGTCTTATTCCATGTTTTCCAAAACTCTTCTTTTGAATATAAATTCGTTGATATCAAGGTTTTAATCGCATTAATTTCAATCAATTTTTTCTCAATAATTCGATAGTAATGTTCTGGATTATCTCGATGCATACCATAGAGTGCAATATCTAAAAACAAATCATCATTAACATGTTCAAGGAATTCATCAGCAATCCATTCATATTTATGTACGATACGATAAGGAACACACCATAGTGGAAAATGATCTATTTCTGTAACATACCATTCAAAGAAAGTATCAATTTTAGAGAATGGAATAAAGGTATCCAAAGTAATCGGAATAATATCAGGTGATATAACCTTTCTTAAAGAAGTAGCTAAACGTAACACGGTATTAGAATTGATAAGCCGCCCAAATAATAGTCGAAATAACGGTGTTTTAGGATATACATTAGTTACTCCCTTATTATAGCGAAAGAAATAATCAGGTGTAGTTAAATAATCCTCCTCTAATTTGGCTGTACTTTCATGATATACCCGTGTCCAGTCATAATTGTGAGTATAAGGTGCTTCATCAACGAATTCTCCTATACTTAAAACAAATAAATTAGGATTATGAATCATACCATCCATAAAATCAATATCTCTTTTTGCAAAATGATTCCAGATAGCTTTCTTATAATCATTAAGAGTTTCATAACGCTTGTAAACTACTTTTACAAAAGGTTTACTAGGTATAAGTTTAAATGTTAACTTGGTAATTATACCTAGAGTCCCAAAGGTTCCATGAATCATTTGAAATATTAAACTATTTTCATTATCTGGCGTGCAGATCAGCACTTCTCCATTAGCACTTACAATTTCATATTCTAAACAACTATCATGAAATCCTCCGTATTGAAAGGACATTGATTCAATTGAGCAACCAGCAACGGCCCCACCAATCGTGATCGTTTTAAATTCAGATACCTCTTTTGGAACTAAATTATACTTCATCGTCTCTTTTACTAGTTTTTCAAAAGTAACCCCAGGTTCAGCAACACAGATCATCTTATGGGGATCGATTGAAATGATCTCATCAAAATCACTGATATCTAATCTTTCATCATCATGTGTCTTGCTGTGTGGTTTAGGTACCATATGTGATACTGTCTTCTTGCGAAGCTTCAAATAAGTTGTCTTTTCTCGCTGCTTTAATTGATTAACTATTCTATTCACCTTGATATCATGTAAATCTTGCATATTAGTCCTCCTCTATTTGAGTAATATCATTTTGTAAAATTCAAGATAGGAAGTAAGACTTGTTTATAAAATAGTAGTTTTAAATAAATTTGTAATACTGTAAGCAATAGTTGAATAAGTCAAACAATTCTGTTAGGGAAAATAAAATATGATAGACTACCAATGATCGTATGCTTCATCATCTCTATCTGTAAGTTCATTTATCAAAGCGATTTGTAATTCCTTCTTTGATAAACTCTTAACATATCTTTCCACTTCTTGATAGTGTTCTTGGTAACGTTGTTCTTCTTCAGCTTCGTATTCTTCAATTTCCTCAATATACTCCTGAGCCTCTTCAGAAAATACACAAAAATACAAAGCTACTTTATGCTTACATACTTTTGTATTACCCTCAGCAAAAGGACAGTCGCATGTAGATTTTTTTGGGTGTTCAATATCAATATAAACATGATAAGGATCTTTCATGCTTCCTAATACCAATGCTTTATATTCGCTTTCACTTATTCTATCATAACTTAAAACATTATTATTTGAGAAATACTCGTATCCACGCCACTTTGACGCTCCACTTGCCATATTCAAAAGCCCCATATATTACCTCCTAGATTTGCTTCTCTATATGCAAATCCTTACTAGTACACTTTTTCTCCTTGATTTCAATACAGCTTTCTTATCATAATTTAACACTACAGATTACAGGTTATATCCCTATTGTCGTTATAAACTATCTACCAATACTTCATTTAATACTTATGTTTTTTTGCATGTATTATTTAACTCATTAATGCTGTCAAGGTAATCACGTTCAACAACGCTTAGAGTACTTGTCTTATATTTTTTGTATTCTACCTCAACTTTTTTTATAGCCTTAGAATGAGAGATAGCACCCTTACCAATAAGTTAATGCTCCCCTGTTGATGTAAGAACTCTGTCCAAATGCTTAACCCAATCTGACATAGTCATGGGTCTTTCTCGCTCTGCCTGACGCTCTGCAAAGTCGAGGTATCCAGATACTAGCTGACCCATGGCGCGCAATTCTTTTTCATCCAAATAATTCTTTGCCACTTTAGCTTCAGTTAATGTTGGATAATTGCCTGCAAATGTGACTAATCCCATAAATTCTTTTTCAGCATCTGCTCTATGATAGATTACTTCTGCCGCCGTTTCCTCTGATATTGCGTAATGTATTTTATTTTGTACTTTTTTAAAAAACTCAATTGATTCATCAGCTTTGGGATCATAATCAATACTCGTCGCGTATATTTCAAGAATCTGTCGATAGAATACTTTTTCTGATGCTCGAATATCACGTATTCTTTCAAGCAACTCTTTAAAATATCCTCCACCACCTAATTTCTTTAAGCGTTCATCATCCATAGTAAAGCCTTTTTTCATATATTCCTTCACGACTCCACTAGCCCATAGTCGAAACTGGACTCCCCTTTGTGATCTTATTCTATATCCTACTGAGATAATCATATCCAAATTGTAAATATTTGTAGGCTTAGTAGAAAATTCGGAATTCCCGAATTTTCTCATTGTGGTTACTTTATTCAATTCTCCATCTTCATATATATTATTTATATGTTCATTTATCGTAGACTTTGCCTTTTGAAATAATTCAGCCATTTGATCCTGTGTTAACCATACAGTTTCATCTTCAAATGTCACATCAACTTTTGTAAGTCCATCTTCAGTGCTATAAATAATAAGTTTAGAATTATTTTCCATATCTATTAAACTCCCTTTCCTTTTATTTTGAACGTTTTTTCCTGTTACAGATATTCGTAAGGCAAAATGACAAATACTTTTTTTAAAACATTCCATTTATCAATTACTGATACGCTTTTGAGTAGTGTTCTCAAATCTATTCTGAAATAATATTTCATGCCATAGAAAATAATTATAAAAAGTATGACTTTCTATTCGAAACTACTTGCTTAAGATTCATCCAATTAACGATGCATGTTGTTTAAATCAGTTTTATCATTTATTGCAAACCAAATAATGTCATTTTTTTCAACATACAAGAACTATACCTCAAAAGGTTGTATTGGAAAGGTGTTTTTTTATATGAAACATTACATCCTAACAGTATGAAACATAATCATGAAAGAGAAGAAATGAGATGTGTAAAGGTAATATTTATTGCTGATCATACAAACATTTTTTAATATATTTTTTCTATGAGCATTATCCTAAATATCCATCCTATCGTGTCGAATCGTCTTAAATGATAGGCTTTGACATAAATACTACTGTCTCCACGTGATACGTATTTGGAAACATATCTACAGGTTGGATAGCTTTGACCTTGTATCCTTTTTGATCAAATATGACTAGATCTCTTGCTAAAGTAGCAGGATTACATGATATATAGACTAAACGCTCTGGGTTAAGCTTAATGATCGTTTCAATTGTTAAATCATCAAGTCCTTTACGTGGGGGATCCACAAAGATCACATTAAAGTATTTACCTTCTTCAAGTAAGCGTTGGGCGACATCTTTCGCTTCTCCAGTATAAAAACTTATATTAGTCACATTATTTAGATTAGCGTTATTTTCTGCGTCTTTAACAGCTTGCTCAACAACCTCGATACCGACTACTTCTTTTACATATTGACTAGCAATAAGTCCAATGGTACCAATACCACAATATAGATCAAGAAGCGTATCATCTTTATTTAGCTTAGCCATATCATAGGCGGCTTGGTATAACACTTCTGTTTGTTTACTATTGATCTGATAAAACGACTTGCTTGATATTGAAAAAATATAACCCATTAGATCATCAGTGATATGATCTTTGCCATAGATTACCTTTTCATCATTGCCTAATATTACATTATCACTTCGTTTATTAACATTTACGATAATACTTTTGATCAATGGATCACTACTAAGATGATCGACTATTTCTGCTTCATATGGTAAATGATTTTGATTAATAATAAAGACGATCATTATTTGATCACTTGAAAAGCCATGTTTGATCAAAACATGTTTTACTACATCTTTGATACGATATTTATTTAGTAAAGTCATTATCTTGCGATAAATTAGATTACTCTTGTCACTTTGTAAGATACAGTTTTCAATAGGAACGATATCATGAGAATTATAGCAATAGAATCCACCAATGATCTGATTGTCATTAGTTTCCAGCGGGATTTGAACTTTATTTCGATAGTGATATGGTTCTTCCATACCTTTTATCTTATCAATCTTAATTTCTGTTTTTAAAGCTTTGCTCATCAGTTGTTCAATATAGTGTTGCTTAAATCTTAATTGCTCATCATATGCCATGTGTAGCAATTGACAACCTCCACACATTGGATAATAAGGGCAATCAGATTCAACTCTGGCGTCTGATGTTTTTTGTAGTTTTAATAATCGACCAAAACCATGGTCTTTTTTAACTGTTGTAACTACTATTTCACCCACTTCACCAACTAGCATTCCTTTCACAAACAAACAAAAACCTTCGTGTTTTACAACACCAAGTCCTAAGTATGAATAATCAATGCACTCTCCTATAAAATGTTCGTTTTTATTTATCATAAAAAATAGGCAAGTAAAACTTGCCTTTATTCTCCTGTCTCTTCCTCAACATCATCAGTATTTTCTTGTTCTTCGCCTTCAACTGTACCACTAACAACTGTATCGCCTCTTAATTCATCAGCTAACTCAGGATTACGAGGATCAGCTACTGATTCAAATAATGGTTCGATCATTGAAGCGTTTTTGGTGATGATGAAGTAGATCAGCTCATCATCCAAAACTGGATCAACTTCATTATATAGATGAATTTCAAGATCAAACTGTTTCATTGTATCAACTCTAGTAAAATAGGTGTCAACTGGTAACACTTCATCTACTTTAGCGTAAATGACCGTTAATAAAGACTCATAGTCTTCCTTAGCTACTGTCCCTTTAATATCCACATATACTCTTAACGTTGATACTTTAAGTTCACTACTTACAGCTTCGACTTCGCCAAGCGAACTGATAAGGGACTCTACCTCATCGATGTTGGCTTGTGTTATTTCAACTGATCTTTCATTACTGATACGATTACCATTGATCGGCTCTCCAGTAGCTACATATGCTTTGATCAAAATAATCCCAAAAATCGTTACTGGTATCAATATTAAAACTAATCCCACCGTCAACATGACATTGGCTTTAGTCCACTTAAATACTTTCTTTGTCTTTTCTTTTATCTTTGACATTTATTTTCCCTCTGTTATTTTTAGTTTATAAGTTATTTTAACCTAAGATAATTAATAATCCTTAAGATAAATCTTAATCTTTCTTTAATTATCTTTTAGACTGATATATCATATCAGCTCACTAATTATAACCCTTTTTAACGATCTTTTACAAGTTTATCAGTTTATATAAGTAGTTAATACTTCATCTGTATCAATCGCTCTTTCAATAATAGCTACAATTTCATCATTAGAATCAATGGTCACAAGAATTCGCATATCTTTATTAAAGTCTTGGATCAATTGCACACAATATTGGGTTAAAGCTCTAACTTCAGCGTAAGTCTTGCCTTGAACCCTTAGTTTTATCTTTAACAACGTTGGTTCATTATTCACGTATTTAGCTTCAGCAATGATATTAACGCTTTCTGGCAAGAATTCAAGAACAGCCCGCTTCATATTCAATAGTTTATTATATGTGTCACTATCGATCTGACTTCCTTCTGTCGTAGGCATTAAAACCCATTTTTCATTGAATCTAGTAAATTGACCAGATCTTCCCGTAAAGTAACCACCACCAATATATCCGCCAGGTAGTGTCTCATCACTACTTGCCGTACTATAGATCAAAATGTAGATAGGCATATCAGCGATCCCATCAAGAGTCCGTAAGTAACTCTCTAATTTACGTCCAGCATTACTAGCATACTCCCACAGACTATCATCAGTTAAGGTATAATTGACCGTAGCTCCATCGACTGTAACTCTTTGGTTTTTATTAACGACCATCGCTAGCGTTATTCCTTCAATCGTCATTTCGGTATTTTTTTTCTTGATAAAATCAAGTTCAAACACATCGGTTACGATAACTGGGTCAACAACTCTTTCATCACCATTACCCGTTAAGAAAGATGACCCTTTACTAGGATTTAAACCTTGAGTATTTGTATCACTTTCTCTTGCTACTAAGTTTAATAATGTATTTCTATTGATCACAACACCTTCTTGGACATAAAAATCAGCAGGTGCAAAATACGCTTTTGAATACTCTTCAAGCCCGATACCAATCTCATTGATATCATGTCTACTTTGATAGGTCCCATGATAACTTCTAGTATCACTACTAACAAAGGGTATAATATAAGCATACTCTCCTTTATTAGTCTCTGTTAAAATGATCTGAGTGTTATTATCCTCTTCTTTTGGGCTACATGCTGTCATAAATATCGACAGTACCAAGCCGATGATCAAGAGTGATCTACTACGCATTTTTATTCACCTCATCCATAAATTCATCTTCATTGATGATCCTTACTCCAAGTTCTTGAGCTTTATCCAGTTTACTACCAGCTTCTGTTCCACAAAGAAGAAAATCTGTTTGTTTAGAGACGCTACTGTTGACACTAGCTCCCATCTTTTCTAATAACTCTTGGGCTTGTTTTCGTGTATAGTTACTCAAACTACCCGTTATAACGACCGACTTACCAGTAAAGACACTAACTTGTACATTGTCTTTACGATAAATTGTATTAACTCCAAAAGATACTAAGTTCTCAATTAATTTCTTATTATTATCATCATTAAAGAAACTGGTTATAGCCATGGCAGTAATCTGTCCAATATCTTTGATATCAACCAATTCCTCAACTTGTGCATTAGCTATTGCATGGATGTTTTGGAAGTGAGCGGCTAAGGTCTTAGCTGCTTTTTCACCCACTTGTCGTATTCCAAGACCATTGATCAATTTATCAAGGTTACTATTTTTGCTTGTTTCGATGGCTTCAAGCAGCTTATCTACTGACTTCTTACCCATCTTTTCGATGTCATATAGTTGATCTCGATGATCTTTTAAACGATAGATATCCTCGACTGTTTTAAGAAAGCCAAGTTTATGAAGCGTCTCAACCGTTTTATCTCCTAATCCATCGATATTTAAAGCATTACGACTACAGTAATGAGCGATCGCTTCTACAACACGTGCTGGACAATCATTATTGATACAATAGTTATCCGCTTCATCCAGGCTTCGAAATAACTGACTATGACAAACAGGACATTCTTTAGGAAAACCATATGGTGTTTGTGTATTATCCCGTTTTTCAATAACACTACGTACTACTTCCGGTATTATATCGCCGGCTTTACGAACAACAACGATATCATTTTCTCGGATATCTTTATCTTTGATCAAATCTTCATTGTGTAGCGACGCAAACGAAACCGTTGTACCAGCTAATTGAATGGGCTCTAGCTCTGCATTAGGTGTTACTTTACCAGTTCTACCAACTGTAAGAAAGATCCTTTTTAATCTAGTCATTACCTCTGTTGCAGGAAACTTATAAGCGATAGCCCAGCGTGGTGTTTTAGCGGTATAACCTAATTTATCTTGACTAGCAAAGTCATTTACTTTAATGACCATACCATCAATTTCATAAGGTAATTCATTTCTTTGTTCACTCATTTCAGTGATAAACGTCCACACTTCATCAATATTGGCACATAATCTTGTTAGGGGGTTGACCACAAAACCTAATGATTTTAGCCACTGTAAAGCTTCATAGTGAGTCTTTAGATTAAACTTATCACCATCACACAGATAATACCAAAAAGCATCTAGTTTACGGCTAGCCGCAATTTTAGAATCAAGTTGACGAATACTACCTGATGCGGCATTACGTGGATTAGCGAATAACACTTCATTTCTTTCAACTTTTTCTTTATTTAATCGTTCAAAGCTCTTCTTCGGCATATAGACTTCGCCACGAACTTCCATTTCTTCTTTCTGGTCGATAATTAAGGGGATCGATCTGATCGTTCTTACATTACCACTGACATTTTCACCATCTACACCATCACCACGAGTGAGTGCATGATGAAATACACCGTTTTGATATTCAACAGACATGGCTAAACCATCGATCTTTAACTCTACAACATATTCAACATCACTAATGCTTGTCTTAACGCGACGATCAAATGCTTGTAGATCTTCAAGATCATAGGCATTAGCTAGTGATAACATCTGTCTTTTATGGGTTACTTTTTCAAAAGCATCTACTACTACTCCACCAACTCTTTGGCTTGGTGAATTGATATCATACATTTCAGGATGGTTTTGTTCTAAAGTGATCAACTCTTGCATATATTGATCAAACTCTTGATCAGTTACTGAAGGAGCGTCTAATGCATAGTATTCATAACTAAAACGATTGAGCATATTCCTTAGTTCAATTATTCTTTCCTTGCTCATGTTAACCTCCGTTTTTAGTGACCGATTGGTGATTTTCTAAGATCTTTTTTATACCATGAGGATGACTAAAAGCTATCTCCATAATACCATCTTTTATATTGACAATCACACCACTTCCATAAACGCTATGCTGTATTAGCTCACCTTTTTTAAATACAGCACTTTTTTTACGGGTTCTCGCATCATCAACGTTTAGAAACTGACTTTCTTTCTTTGATTCAGTTAGTAAAGCTTGTTGATGCAAGTTGTCTAAAGCCCCAATATGTTCAATAAACTTAGGATCGATCTCATTAACAAAACGGCTACAAGCTTTAGGACTACTCATTTGATAACTAAAACCCATACTATCAGTTAGATACAATTTCCGCTTAGCTCTAGTATAAGCCACATAGGCTAATCGTCTTTCTTCCTCTAGTCCTTTTATGCCCTCAGACATAGTTCTTTCACTGGGAAAGATCCCTTCTGATAAACCATAAACAAACACTGTATCAAACTCTAAACCCTTAGCCGCATGGATCGTCATTAGTTGGATATAATTACCCTCATCAATATTGGTACGATCAGTATAAAGATTGACCATCTGTAAGTATTCATCGATCGTACTTTCTGAATTGTTATCTTGAAAACTCTTAACATCATTGATCAATTCTTTTAAGTTTTCAATCCTTTCGATCTCTTTGCCCTCTTCAAGCATGTAACGATAACCACTTTCATTAATGACTAGCTCTAATAGATCACATATTAATACATCTTTTTTAGTCTTCCATGATTCAACCATTTTCACAAACAAGTCAATCGTATATTGAATATTACCAGTAAACAACTTCTCATTTTTGATTGCTTCATACATTGTACAATCACTTGCTCTAGCAGCTTCAAAGATGCGATCAATTGTTTTCTGACCAAGCTTTCGCTTAGGCGTATTGATAATGCGTTTAAAGGATAGATCATCCCCACTAACAAGCAAACGAAGATAGCTTAAAGCATCTTTGATCTCCGCTCGATCGTAGAACCTAACACCACCATAGATAACATAGGGTACATGTAGATCCACCATACTCTTCTCTAACGAACGTGATAAGTAATTAGCCCGATATAAGATAGCCATTGTGGATAACGGTTGTCCTTCTTTATTTAAGTGAATGACTTTATTAGCTACCCACATCGCTTCATGAGCTTCGCTTTGACCACGAAAATGAGTGATCAGTTCTCCACCCTCTTTTTTGGTGAACAATTCTTTTTCCACTCGATTACGATTATTTTTGATCATACTATTAGCCCCATTTAAGATGGGAGGGTCACTACGATAATTTTGATTAAGCACAATAGTTTCAACACCAGCGTAGTCTTTCTCAAAATTCATGATGATATTAATATCAGCGCCCCGCCAAGTATAGATCGTTTGATCAGGATCACCGACAACATACACTTCATTTTCTGTTCCAGCTAATTGACTAATAAGCTTATATTGAACTTGGTCAATATCTTGAAACTCATCAACGTGGATATAACCAAACTTTCTTTGCCAACGCTCTAAGATCTTGGGATGAGTCTCAAACATCTTAACCGTTACTAGTAAAAGATCATCAAAATCTAAAGCATATAATGCTTTTTGACGATTAACATAGTATTCATATACTTTAGCCTTTTCTGCTTGTCCTGGATAATTACCAGCTAAAAGATGAGCTCTTTCAACACTGACATAACCACCTTTACAATTACCAATATAATCCAACATACTATTAAAACTAAATTTTTGACGATCTAGTCCAATTTCACGATATGCTTCTTTAAGGATACTTTTTTGATCATCTTGATCAAGCACAGTAAAATTACGTGGGATGTTCATACTAACGATATCTTGTCTTAAGATATAAACACACAATGAGTGAATTGTGGAAATATGGACACCAGCAGCCATGTCTTTTAATTGATTACGGATCCGCTCTTGCATTTCCTTAGCCGCTTTATTCGTAAATGTTATCGCCAATATATTACCACCAAAAATACCTAATTCATGAATTAGATAGGCGATTCTCGTTGTTAAGACTCTTGTTTTACCACTACCAGCCCCAGCAATGATCCGCACATAGCGACTTTTGGTTAAAACAGCTTGTGTTTGTTGTTTGTTTAAGTTTTCTAATAGGTCTTTAAAATTATCCATGGCCATATTATAACATGATACCATTACTAAAATACGCAGATCTAATTCGTTACCGAAAACATTTAGTGTGCTATAATCACAGTAAGAGGTACATATGGATATTATAGCGAAAAATTGGAAAGATTATGAATGTATAGACGCCGGAGAAGGCGAAAAAATAGATCGATGGAAAGATATCGTCCTTCGTCGACCTGATCCCACGGCTATTTGGCCTAAGACAGAAGGTATCGATGATTGGGATAAAGCCCATGGGCATTATCATCGTTCCAGTAAAGGTGGCGGAAGTTGGGATTTCAAAAGAAAGATTCCCGAAGACTGGACGATTGATTATCAAGATCTAACTTTTAAAGTATCACCAACTGGTTTTAAACACACTGGTATCTTCCCTGAACAAAGTGCTAACTGGGATTATATGCGTGATAAGATCAAAAGTAGTAAATCTGAAGTTAAGATCTTAAACTTGTTTGGTTACACAGGTGGTGCAACAATGGCCTGCTCAGCGGCTGGTGCCAGTGAAGTAGTTCATGTGGACGCTTCTAAAGGTATGGTCAACTGGGCTAAAGAAAACATGTTTTTATCACATCTTGAAGACAATAAGATACGTTTCATCGTTGATGATGTTAATAAATTTGTGGATCGAGAAATTCGTCGTGGTAATCACTATCATGGAATTATCATGGATCCACCAAGTTATGGTCGTGGTCCAAATAGTGAAATATGGCAGATTGAAGAACTTTTATACACATTAGTTGAAAAAGCCGCCAGTTTACTTGATGATGAACCATTATTCATGATCATCAATTCATACACAACAGGTTTTTCATTATTAGCTTTAGAAAACATCATGAAACTAACTTTATTAAAGCGTTTCCCGGATGGAAAGGTCGTAACTGGATCGATCGGTTTACCAATAACAAACCGCGATATCGTTTTACCATGTGGTATTTATGGTCGATTCGAAAGATAACATTAATATTATCTATGAAGATAATCATCTTTTAGTTGTTGAAAAACCAGTCAATATCTTAATGCAGGAAGATGATACTAAAGATGAAGATCTTTTATCTATCCTCAAAAGATACTTAGTTGATAAATATAATAAACCAGGAGATGCTTATCTTGGTTTAGTTCATCGCTTAGATCGGCCTGTTGGTGGTGTTGTGGTCTTTGCGAAGACCAGTAAAGGTGCCTCAAGATTATCCAATCAAATTCGCCTTAATCAAGTTAAGAAAACTTATATGGCCGTTGTGGAAGGTAAACTTGACCAAGATAGTGCTACTTTAAAAGATTATCTTTATAAAGATAAAAACACCAATACCGTTACGATCGTTGATCCGTTACACGATGAAGCTAAACTTGCGATCTTAAAGTATGAAGTATTAGAATATAAACAAAATTTATCTTTAGTAAAGATCGAATTAGTTACAGGAAGATCTCATCAAATAAGGGTCCAATTTGCCGGTCTTAATAATCCCCTGTGGGGCGATCAACGGTATAATGATCAAGCAGAAAAAAAACAACAGATCGCTTTGTGGGCCTATCAATTAGAGTTTCTACATCCGACCACCAAAGCACCATTATCATTTAGTTTACCATTACCCAAAAGATTCCCATTTGATATATTCAAACAAAAATACTAGTCATTAACAACATAAAAAAA
>CAZCSQ010000019.1:0-21895 GCA_964501425.1 uncultured Erysipelotrichaceae bacterium | reverse complement strand
AAAATTGTTGTTTGGATTGAAGATTAACACAAATTAAGTTATAATAATTAGGGTACAACAAGCATATTAGAATCAGGTCAGGACCGGAAGGAAGCAGCCTTAATAATCCCTGCTTGTGTGTACCTTTTATTATTAGAGGTATTACATGAACAAAGATCATAAATACATGAACGCAGCTCTTAAGGAAGCACAAAAGGCATATGATAAAGGTGAGGTTCCAGTAGGAGCTGTTATTGTTTTGCATGATAAGATCATAGCTAGAGCTCATAATTTAAAGACAAGTGCCAAACAAGCAACTCACCATGCGGAGATATTGGCTATTCAAAAAGCTAGTAAAAAGATTGGTGATTGGCGCTTAGATGAATGTGAGATGTATGTTACACTAGAGCCTTGTCCGATGTGTGCGGGAGCTTTAATTCAATCACGTATCAAAAGATTGATCTTTGGAGCGCTTGATCCAAAAGGTGGTAGTGTGGTTTCGTGTCAAAAGATGTTTGAAATAGAAGGATACAATCATTATCCAAAAGTTACCATGCAGGTTGAAGAGGCAGAGTGTTCAATGATCTTATCAGATTTTTTTAAAAAGATGCGGAATAAAAATAAAAGCGATAAGAAATTTGATATAATGAAGTAGCATAGTTAGGAGACGATATAATGGCATATAAAGCTTTGTATAGAACATATAGACCGAATAGTTTTGAAGAAGTTGTTGGTCAAAAGTATATCGTTACTACACTTAAAAACGCAGTTGAGCAAAATAAGATAGCCCATGCTTATCTTTTTTGTGGTCCGCGTGGTACAGGCAAGACAACAGTCGCTAAGCTGTTAGCTAAAGCTGTCAATTGTCCGATGGAAAATGCGCCTTGTAATGAATGTGAAAGCTGTTTGATGATCCAAGATGGAACCCATCCAGACATCGTTGAAATAGATGCGGCTAGTAATAATGGGGTCGATGAGATCAGAAACTTGATCGAAAGAGTTAAGTACGCTCCATTACATAGTCGGTATAAAGTATATATCATTGATGAGGTTCATATGTTGACACCAGGGGCTTTTAATGCCTTGTTGAAGACGTTAGAAGAACCACCACCACACATCATCTTTGTTTTGGCTACGACCGAAATTCAGAAAGTCATACCGACGATCATATCACGTTGTCAGCGGTTTGATTTTGGTCGTGTCAGTATTCCAGATATTATCTATCGCTTAAAAGAAGTCATGAAGATTGAAAAGATAACTTATGAAGATGAAGTCATTGAATTGATAAGTGATCTAGCAGAAGGTGGGGTTAGAGATGCTTTAAGTATCTTAGATCAAGTTATCGCTTATGCTCAAGATCATTTAAAAGTAACACACGTTAATGAAATATATGGTATAACAACCCCAACTGAAAAGTTTGCGTTGATCGAAGATGTGATTGAAAAAAGAACTCAAGAATTGTTAGAGCGTACAGGACGTATCATTGATAATGGTATGGATATAAAAAGACTTACTAATGATCTAATTGAAATCATGAAAGAATGCGTTATGTATGAATATACTAAGCGCGATAAAACGTTATTATCAAAGATTGAAGAAGATAAAGCGATCACTATATTAAATAAACGCACTCCAAGACAACTGTTAGCGATGATCGATGTATTGATTGATACAGCTGAGAAATATCGCTTCGCCTCTGATATCAATTCATACTTTGAAGTCGCACTATTAAAGATGATGGGGCAAGATGATAAGTTAGAACCGATAGCACAACCAGTAACAGTGGATAAAGAAAAACCATCTTTATTAGTTGATGAAGAAAATATTGTAGAACCGGAAGAAAAACAGATCAAGAAAAAACATAAAGCTATTGAGCCTGATTATGAAAAGCTGCTAGTTCTATTAGTATCAGCTGATAAACAGAAACGTTTTATGGTTGAAAACATGTGGCAGGGGATTAGCGCTTATGAAAAAGAGCCTGATTATGCACGCTTTGTGTCTAAACTAAAGAATTGCTCAGTTAAAGCTACGGGGGATGGCTTTGTTTTAGTGTCCACAAAACTGGCTAGCGAAGCTGAACTTGTTAATAAGGAAAACAAAGATAAGAAAATGCAAAAATTATTACAAGTTGTCTTTAATGAAGAGTTGATGATCAAGGCTCTAACTGACATTGAATTTGCTAAATTGGTCGAGATATTTATGGAAAGACAAGCAAACAACACTTTACCTAAGCCATTAGAGCCAAAAGTAAAAGAAGAGGAAGTAATAGTTAAGATAAAGGAGAAGGACGATATCGATAATAGAATGACCGCCTTATTTGGTGAGGGCATGTTTGATGTCGTTGAATAGCTAGAAGATGTATCCTAAAACCTTACAAAAATTGATCGATAGTTTAAGACTGTTACCAGGAGTCGGAGCTAAGACAGCTGAGCGATATGCTTTTACTATCCTTGATATGAGTGAAGAAGAAAGCCAAGAGTTTATTTCGGCTTTAGTATCTTCGCGCACACAAATAACAAAATGTAAGACATGTGGTAATCTTGCAGAAGATGATGAATGTTTGATATGTAAAGACAAAAGTCGCGATCATGATCTTATCTGTGTGGTTCAGCATCCAAAAGATATCATCGCGATGGAGAGAATCCAGGATTATAATGGTGTGTATCATGTCTTAAATGGGGCAATCGCAACTTCGAAAGGAGTATTGCCTGAAGATTTAAATATAAAATCGTTGTTTAATCGAGTTGGAGCACAAACGAAAGAAGTTATCATCGCGACTAATCCAACGTTAGAGGGCGAGACAACAGCGATGTATCTAGCTAAGTTGTTATCAGAAAAAGATATAAACGTCACTAGAATAGCGCATGGCTTACCTATGGGTGGTCATCTGGATTATGCGGATGAAATGACATTGAGCAAAGCCATGGAAGGTCGACAGAAAATTAAATAAAGGGAGCAATCATGAAAACAGATATTGAAATAGCACAGGCGGCCCAATTAGAGTCGATCGATGTAGTAGCGAGAAGAGCTAAGATCAAGAAAGAATATTTAGAATATTATGGAAACAACAAAGCAAAAGTCAATCTAAGTATCTTTAACGATGTTGAAACACAATCAAATGGGAAGCTTATTTTAGTGACCGCAATCACACCAACTAAGGCTGGTGAGGGAAAATCAACTACTACTGTTGGTCTTGTGGATGGATTAGCTCAAATAAACAAGAGTGTTATTGGGGCATTAAGAGAGCCATCTCTTGGTCCGGTTTTTGGGATAAAGGGTGGTGCTACTGGTGGTGGGTTTGCCCAAGTTGTACCAATGGAAGAGATAAACCTACATTTTACTGGTGATATGCATGCTGTTACGACAGTTAATAACTTGATCAGTGCGATCATTGATAATCATATTTATCATGGTAATGAATTAAACATTGATCCAGATAAGATTATTTGGAAAAGATGTATGGATATGAATGATCGAGCATTAAGAGAAATAACGATCGCTCAAGGTGATAAGAATGGTGTAGAAAGAAAAGATGGCTTTAATATAACTGTCGCATCCGAAATTATGGCTGTTCTATGTCTTTCGACATCTTTGGTTGATTTTGAACAGAAAGTTAAAAAGATCGTGGTTGCTTATGATCGTAATGATAAGCCGATCACTATCGAAGATCTCAAGATCAGTGGTTCATTAGCGATGATCATGAAAGACGCTATTAAACCAAATTTAGTACAAACTCTAGAAAATAATCCGGTATTGATCCATGGGGGACCGTTTGCGAATATCGCTCATGGTTGTAATTCAATCATTGCGACTAAACTGGCCTTAAAATTAGCTGATTATGTCGTAACGGAAGCTGGTTTTGGAGCGGATCTTGGGGCTGAGAAATTTATTGATATTAAATGTCGCTTAAATAATATTAAACCGAGCGCTGTAGTCATCGTAGCGACGACTAGAGCCTTAAAGGTACATGGTGGAGTATTACTGGCAGATGTTAAAGAAGAGAATCTACAAGCACTTACTGATGGCTTAGCGAATCTGGCAAAACACATTGAAACAGTTCAATCATTTGGAGTCCCCTTTGTTGTATCATTGAATGAATTTGCGACGGACACCAACCAAGAAATAAGACTTATTAGGCAGTGGTGTGAAGATCGAGAATATCCGTTTGTGATCAATAGTGGTTGGGCGAAAGGCGGAAAAGGAGTAATTGACTTAGCTAATGCTGTGGTTAAACTTTGCGAACATGATTCTGAGATCAATTATCTTTACGATCTAGAGGATAGTTTAGAAGATAAGATCAAAAAGATTGCCCAAAAAGCTTATGGGGCAAAAGATGTGGAGTTTACCAAAGATACCCTTAAACAGCTACAAGCATTCAAAGATAATGGATGGCAAGGATTGCCAATATGTATGGCTAAAACACCAAATTCATTAACTGATAACGCTAAAATATTCGGAAGACCTACTGATTTTGTGATCACGGTAAAAGAACTGCGTATTTCAGCTGGTGCTGGCTTTGTTGTTGTCTTAACTGGCAACATCATGACGATGCCAGGACTACCTAAACAACCAGCAGCTTTAAGCATGGGAATTGATGAATTAGGCAATACTTATGGCTTATATTAACAAGCAAATGCTTGTTTTTTTATGGTATAATTAGATTAACTACAAGTAATAATCCACTTATAATTGACAGAGGTTCATAAATGGCTTCGATTGTCTATCTTACTGATCGTAAAATGATTGAGTATCATCGTTTAAACGGAAGTAGAACGATGAATTTTTGGCGTCCAACGACCAGCCGAAGGATCATTGATTTTCATCCAGGAGACCTATTGTTTTTCTTATCTAAAGGTACTGAAAGAGGTATCGCAAAAGAAAAAGGAATCGTTGGTTACGGAAGATACCAGAAAAGCCATTCATTATCGTTTAATCAAATGTGGAAAATATATGGATCACAAAATGGATATGATCAACAACATGAACTATATGATGCAATCATTAAGATAAGTAAAAATAAAAAAATGCCTAAAACCCTAAGCTGTCTTTATCTAGATAATATCGTTTATTTTCAAGCACCAATCTACTTAAGTGAAATTGGTGTTAAAATATCCAAAATGATCGAAAGTTATTTCTATTTGGATAAAGATGATCCGATGGCAACGGCTAAAATTCTATCTAAAGCCAAAGAAGTTGGAGTTGACCGTTGGTCGGCGATCATCAATGATCAAGACATTGGTGTATCTGCGTTTGAAAATGATTATTGTAAACATCTTGTTTCTGAAGCGATCAGTAGTTTAGGAAATCTATATACAGAGATGGAAGAAAAAAGAGCTCGGCGCTTGTGTTTGTCACTTTATAAAGAATTTCGCTTACAAAAAATAAAAGCTGACATGGTTAAAGGAAGTCGTCATTCAGTGATCATCGTAAATAAAAAAGAGGTCAAAATATTTATTCCCTTTGTCTCTTCAGCTAAAGACATCATTTTTAAAGTTCAATTATTGATTGGTCACATTAAGACATTAGAGGCATTATTAAGTAAGAAACTGACAGAACAAACAATTGATATCTCCTTAGTTGTAGATAGTGATCTAAATACTGATTTCTTAGAAATGTTACATCTAACAAAAATCAATTATTTACTACATTCTACTAAACAAGAGAAAGAATAAATAGCGATGGGACTTGTCCCATCGCTATTTTACATTTCTTAAGATGTTCTCACTACTCATTTGGAAAATGATGGCTAAAGGGATCATATAAGATAGTAAGCTGGAACCACCAGATGATATAAAGGGAAGCGTAATTCCCGTTATTGGTAAAAGACCAACGATCATGCCCATATTTTCAATCTGTTGAAACAATAACATTCCAAGTAATCCAGCAACCATGATCTTTTCACGTTGCTTTTCAAATTTCATCGCGATAGATAACAATTTTAGATCGAAAACGGTATTAACGATAACCACAATCGCCGCTCCAATAAAACCAAAATTTTGACCAATGACGGCGAAAATGAAATCATTTTGGGGTTCAGCGAAATACACTAAAGTAGATTGGATACCATGGCCTGTCCAGCCAGCCGAACCAACAGCCAACAATGCTTGATAAAGTTGGTTACCATAGCTTGAAATATAACTTTCGGTCTCAAGCCAACCATAAAAACGATTAAGTTTATAGACATCACCAAGCATTCTGGCTAGAAAACTGGGATTGGTTTCAAATAAGAAAATGACAAGGGCGATTGATCCGATGACGATAACACCATAAAGCACAATCCAAAAACGGCGAATACCACTAACCATGATCATAACTGATAAACTGATCACGATTATGATCGGCAAACCGGTATCAGGTTGAGCTAAGATCAATAATAATGGTGGAATTGCATAAGCTAATACCTTAGCGAAAAGCTTGATATCCGAATAAGCTGAATCATCTTTCTTACTACTATTATGACGATCGACGATATTGGCGGTCTGAATGATCAAAATGATCTTCATGAATTCACTAGGTTGAAAACTGGCGATATTACCCAATTGAAACCAAGCTCTAGTGCCGGAAACAGGGCGAATAAAGGGTAAATCGATATATTTATCAAGGAGTAATAAGACTAACATAAATAAGAGAATCCAATAGAATATATTGGCACTGGTAAATAAGCGATCAATCCCAAAGATTAACAAGAAGATCAAAAAACCAAAACCTAATATGATCCAGAAAGCTTGTTTATATAAAAGGGTCATACTACCAGCAACGGTAAGGGGAATTGAGGCATAAACCGCAATCAAATTAAAAGAGAATAACAAAACCAACACTAGTAGTAGTGTTTTATCGATCGCAAATGACTTTCTTACAACCTTTGGTGTCGTTAACATCTTAGCCCTCTTTTTTTATTTATTGTAACACATAAAACTAATAACGAAATGAAAATTACCAGTTAAGCCTTAATTGAATAGGTAGATAAATAGTGCTATCATATAAACACGATGAGGTGTATTTATGCGTAGATGGCAATCTTATTATGATATATTATTTTTCCCATTATTGACGATATTTGTGGCAACGGTTGTGATGGGGCTAACAGGGTTGATCCTTAATGGCTCATTTCAAACATTAACACAGATAGACAATCAAATGATCATTAAAACAGCTGAGATTACAAGATATCTCTGTGGGTTTTTGATCGCTAATTCACCTTTTTTGATCATGATCAATTTATTATCACGAAAATACGATGATATAACACCAGTATTTATTGGGATAGTTGGATATTTTATCTTTCATATTACAACGATGTTCTTTGCTAGTTCAACATTACCTCGTAATGTCTTTGCGCCGATCATGGGTATTAGTATAGATGTTTCACAATTCAGTATTACCGGAAGTGGATTAAGATATCCTCTTATTACAGGTATATTAGCGGTAGCGATCGTTACTTACATTACGCGATTTACTTATCGTATATCAAGAAAACGTAGTTCTTATGGTTATTTAGCTTTCATTAATCGTCGAGCATGGGCATTGTTATTAACAGGCTTTTTCACTTTCATAGCGGGTATGTTAGTTACCTTTGTATGGCCTTATCTAGTTAATGGTATTTATTACATCTTTAGGATCATAGCCAATGATATAACAAATCCGATGAATCTGTTTCTTTATGGCATATTAGATAGAGTTATGGAAATAACGGGATCAAGTAGTATTATTCGTAATCTATTCTGGTTTGGTGAATATGGCGGATCATGGATTGGTAATAACATCAATTATCTAGGAGATGTCAGTATTTATACAGCCCAACAAGCAGCGCAGGTATTTAACACGGGGTTTGGTAGATTAATAACACCTTATTATGCCCTTAATATGTTTGCTGTACCAGCGATCTTGATCGCTACTTTTTCAACTTTTACCGATAAGATAGAGAAAAAGAAATACACGTTATTTTTAGGACTTGCTGTGCTTTTTTCGATCGTGACGGGTTCGCTTTTACCGATTGAGATATATCTGTTGATCATGGCACCGCTTTTATATGTAGCACACTTATTTTTAACAGGGATCCTATTTGCTTTGTTAGCTGCACTTGATGTGACGATTGGTTATGCTTATACTGGTCCAGTCTTTATGGCGACCCCTGGAAGTGCGATCGATCTGTTGACTCATATAAGAGATGTAGCTTTTTACATACCATTTGTTAAGCTTTTGATCGTTGGTATTGGTATTTTCGTTATTTATTATGTAATCACAAGATACTACTATAAAAAAGCATGTCTTGATATCTTAAACACTGGAGCTAAATTGAAGTATGTCAATAATTTTATCTTAGCAATTGGCGGAATAAATAACATCAAGCGTATCTATTCCACACCAACAAAGGTTATCTTGCAAGTATCGGATCCCAAACTACTTAATTTTAATTTAATGAAAAAACAGGGAGCCAGTAAGGTTGTAGAGACGCGTACAACATTTGATATAAGCTATGGCGCGATTAGTTATCTGTTGGTCAGTGAGGTTAATAAACTGCTAAAAGAAGCGAATTGATCCGCTTCTTTTTACTAGATGTTCACCTTAATTTGTTATAATCATAAGTAGAGGTATTTAATGGAAAAATATTCACCGATGATGCAACATTATCTAACATTGAAAAAAGACTACCCCGATACGTTGGTCTTTTATCGTTTGGGTGATTTTTATGAAATGTTCTTCGATGATGCTAAAATAGCTTCTAATGAACTTGATCTTGTCTTAACTGGAAGAGCAGCGGGAGTAGAAGATCGGGTACCTATGTGTGGTGTCCCTCATCACGCTGTTAATAGTTATATCCAAAGGCTTATCCAAAAGGGTTATAAAGTAGCGATCGTTGAACAACTTGAGGATCCTAAAGACGCTAAAGGGATCGTAAAGCGCGATGTAGTAAGAGTTATTACTCCAGGAACGATCATGGATGAACTTCAGGATGATAAAAATAGCGTATATTTGGCTTCCTTAATTGATTATAAATATGGATTAGTATTAGCTGTATGTGAAATGGCCACAGGTGAGACTTACATTAAATCAATTAAAAGAAATGTCTTAGCGCTTCAACAAGCACTACTTAAAAATAATATCAAAGAGATCGTTATCCAAACTTCATTTGCGAAAAATTATATCCAAGGAATGCGTGAATTAGGTAGTGTGATGATATCATATTGTGAACAATATGATATTGAGCCAACATATCTTCCGCTTTGTGAACATATTGAAATTCAATATCAAAAAGATGCATATGGTTTATTGCTGAACTATCTTTTGCAAACTCAAAAAAGATTATTGGACCATTTAAGACCGGTTGAAATTGATAATGATGATCTGTATTTAGATATGGATTTTGCGACTCAACAAAACCTAGAATTGATCAATAATTATCGTTTTAATACTAAAACAGACACTTTATGGACATTTCTTGATAAGTGTCAAACGGCGATGGGTAGTCGTCTTCTAAAGAAGTGGATCGAAAAACCACTAACAGATAAAAACATGATCATTAAAAGACAAGCTGGGATTGGTTATCTTTGTGATAATTTCTTGATCAGAAATGATCTTAAGGTAGAACTCGAAAAGATATATGATATTGAACGCTTGATCGCTAGAATCGCGTTAAAGACAGCCAATGGGATTGATTGTCTAAGATTAGCGAAGTCTTTAAGTACATTAGACCTGATCGTTAATTATCTAAAGGGGATGACTTCCTATGTTGAGTTTCAAAATGTTGATCTTTGTGGTGATCTAAGTACTCTTTTAGCTAAAGCGATCAGTGAGGATCCACCTATTAGTATTAAAGACGGTGGTATCTTTGTGGATGGTTATAATGAGCTTTTAGATGAATATCGGAAAACACAAAAAGAAGGTAAACAATGGATCGTCGATCTTGAAATCAAAGAAAGAGAAAAGACGGGCATTAAAAACCTAAAAGTAGGTTATAATCGTGTATTTGGTTACTACTTTGAAGTAAGTAAAGCTAATATGAATATCATCAAAGAAAGTGATGGTTACATCAAAAAACAAACGCTTACTAATGCCGAACGCTTTATATCTATTGAATTAAAAGAAAAAGAAGATGCGATCTTACATAGTGAAGAAAGAGCGTTAAAACTTGAACAAGAACTCTTCTTAGAATTATTGACATATATTAAGGATTATTTACCTAAACTACAAAAGATCGCTAATATGATCGCAACGATTGATGTTTTATATGCTTTATCGATCACTAGTAGTGAAAGTGATTATATTTGTCCTACATTTACTGATGATAAAACAATGAACATTAAAAAAGGGCGTCATCCAGTTATGGATAAGATCCTTAAAGATCATAAATATGTGGCTAATGATGTATATTTTAATGATTCTTTACAGATCATCTTGTTAACTGGACCTAATATGGGAGGTAAGAGTACCTATATTCGTCAGGTCGCATTACTGGTCATCATGGCGCAGATGGGAATGTATATCCCAGCAAAAAGTGCTAAGATGCCAATCTTTGATAAGATATTTACGCGTATTGGCGCAAGTGATGATATCTTAAGTGGACAATCTACTTTTATGGTTGAAATGATCGAAGCTAATAATGCTTTACAAAATGCGACTGAACGCTCACTTATCTTGTTTGATGAGATAGGGCGTGGTACTTCTACTTATGATGGAATGGCTTTAGCTCAAGCAATGATCGAATATATTGGATCGATCATTAAAGCGAAGACAATCTTTTCAACCCATTACCATGAGTTAACACAACTAGAAGACACTCTAGATTGTTTAGTTAATCATTATGTAGAAGTATATGAAGAAAACAATCAAGTAACCTTCTTATATCATGTAAAGAAAGGTAAAGTTGATCGTTCATATGGGATAAATGTCGCGCGCTTAGCCAAATTACCAGATGTGGTAATTAAAAGAGCGAAAGAGATATTACACGATCTTGAAAGTAAGAAAAAAGTTGTTCAACAATCTTTTGCGGTTACGGAAATGCATAACACCACAAATGATCATAGTGAATTAGTAGATAAACTCACCATGGTCAATGTCAACGATATGACACCACTTGAAGCGCTCCAGATGATAGTGGATCTAAAAGAAGATATCAAGAGAAGAGGTCAATGATGGGTAAGATAGAAAGACTTAATCAACATTTGACAAATATGATCGCCGCTGGTGAGGTCATTGAAAGACCAGCGGGTATCGTCAAAGAATTAATTGAAAATGCGATCGATGCCCACGCCCATAAGATAGAGATCAGTATTAAGGATGGCGGAATTACTTCTATTCAGGTCATTGATGATGGTGTAGGTATGGATAGTAGTGATGCGGTAAAGGCCTTTGAAAGACATGCGACCAGTAAGATCCACAGTGATAGTGATCTATGGGCGATCAATACAATGGGTTTTCGTGGTGAAGCTCTGCCCTCGATTGCCTCGGTAAGTAGAGTTTTCCTTTCCACAAACGATACAAAAGAAGCGACAAGTGTCATGATCGAATATGGTCAAACGATCGCCGTAAAGCCTTATTATTGTCCTGAAGGAACCCAAATCGTTGTCGAAGATCTATTTCAAAAAACACCGGCTCGTTTGAAGCATCTAAAGAGTCGTCAATATGAAGCAGCGATCATTTCTGGTAATATTGAGAAATTTGCGCTTAGTCGTCCTGATATTGCCTTTACTTACATTAGTGATGGTAAAGAAATGTTTAGATCAAAGGGCAATGGGGATCTTCAAGAAGTGATTGGTACGATCTATGGTATGGATGTGGCACGTAATACGATCGCTGTGAGTGGACAGGACTATGATTATCGCTTAACAGGAATGTATGCTTTACCATCGATCAATAGAGCAACCAAAAACTATATTAATATATTTGTAAATTCACGAATGATCCGTTCATATCGTTTACAGAAGGTCGTCATGGAAGCCTTTAAAGATTATATTCCAGAAGATCGTTATCCAATCATTGTTCTTGATGTGATCATGGACTCTAAATTGGTTGATGTTAATGTTCATCCAAGCAAATGGGAAGTACGTCTTTCTAAGGAACAACAATTAGAAGATCTTATCCGTACTACATTGATAACCTCATTATCAGATAACATGCAAGCACCACAAATCAAAAGAGCGATGAGTAGTTCAAATGCCGTTAAAGTAGAATTTACCAATTTTCAATTTGAAGATAATAATTCTGTACCTTTAAGGGATATAAAACAAGATAACAATATCGTTAATGATCTATTAGTACATGAAGAAACACCGATCACTAATAAGCAAGATTTTAAAGTTATCAACAGCCAAAACAATCAGTTTCCGATCATGAGTGTCATTGGTCAATTTCATGGAAACTATATTTTAGCAGAAGGGATTGATGGCCTATACATAATCGATCAACACGCAGCTCAAGAACGATATAATTTTGAAAGATTCCAGAAATTACTTTTAGTTGAAAAGACAGAATATCAAAACCTACTTATTCCAATGATCATTGAGGTTGGTAATTTCATACAAACAGCTTTTGATGAAATAGCTGAAATGATGACTAAAGTAAATGTGACAATTGAACGCTTTGGTAGTGATAGTATATTATGTCGTACAATTCCGACATGGATGAGTGATATAGATGTATCAGCTTTTATCATGGATATGATCGATCATTATCAAGAAAACAAAGACATAAGTATCTTATCGATCAGAAAAGCCGCGTTAGCATCTTTAGCGTGTCATGTATCGTTGAAATTTAATCAACATTTAACTATTACTGAAATGAAAGAAGTACTCATAAATCTACAAAAATGTGACAATCCCTTTAATTGTCCCCATGGACGACCAACCTTTATCAAGATCAGTGATAGTCAACTCAAGAAAGAGTTTTTAAGATGAAAAAAGTGATCGCTGTGGTTGGACCAACGGCGGTTGGTAAAACAAGTTTAGGAATAAAGATGGCCAATACTTATAACGGTGAGATCATTAGTGGTGATTCTATTCAAGTGTATAAGGAGTTGAATATCGGTAGTGCTAAGATCGATCAAATAGAGAAAGAAGCGGCGCTTCATCATTTGATTGATATCAAAAATATTGATGAAAACTATAATGTGGCTGAATTTCAGAAAAATGCTCGTAACTTAATTGATGAGATTAGCTTGAATCAAAAGTTACCGATCATTGTTGGAGGAACAGGGTTATATGTTAAGGCTGTTCTATATGATTATGTATTTAATGAAGAAGAACAAACAAGTGACCCACAACTTGAACAATATAGTAATGAGCAACTCATGAATGAATTACTTAGACTTGATCAACTTACCGCTGAGAAGATTCATATCAATAATCGTAAACGTCTATTAAGAGCGCTAACAATGGCCTTAAAAGGTACAAGTAGAAGTGAGGTCTTAGCTCTTCAAGATCATCAACTAATCTATGACTGTTTGATCATTGGCTTAAGCATAGAGCGCAGTGATCTTTATAAGCGTATCGATCAACGGGTTGATGATATGATTCAAATAGGATTATTTGCTGAAGTTGATAACTTATATCATAAATATCCTGATCTGTTTAGCTATCAAGCAATGCAAGGGATTGGCTATCGGGAGTGGCAAGCTTATTATTTAGGCTTGATGAGCAAAGATGAAGTAATACAAGAGATCAAAAAGCATTCTCGTCAGTTTGCGAAAAGACAATATACTTGGTTCAATAATCAAATGGATGTCGATTGGTATGATATCAATGAAGTTGATTACACTGATAAGATCATGAAGAAAGTAGCTAGGTGGTTAAACAATGGATAGATTTAGACGCTTAAATTTGATCATTACTCAGAAGTCTTTAACAACGCTTCAAGAAGCCACTGTCATGGTTGTTGGTATAGGTGGAGTTGGAGCGATGGCCTGTGAGGCTTTAGCACGCTCAGCAGTGGGAAAAATCATCCTGGTTGATTTTGATGTCATTCAAGTAACCAATATCAATCGACAACTTCACGCAACTGACAATACCATTGGTTTAAAAAAGGTAGAGGTTATGGCTGATCGGATTAAAAGTATTAATCCAGATAGTGAAGTAGTGATCATTGATGCCTTTTATGATCACACATCAATTACCTTGTTTGAGCAAAAGATCGACTATGTGATCGATGCGATCGATACGATCAGTTCTAAACTTGATTTGATCGAGTCATGTCATGAAAGATCGATAAAGATCATTAGTTGTATGGGCATGGGTAATCGGATGGATCCATCACTTATTACCTACTCAACCTTAGCTAAAACAGATATGGATCCGTTAGCTAAAGCAATGCGTCTACAAGCTCGAAAAAGGAATATCGGTTATCGAATTGATGTTGTTATTTCTAAAGAAAAACCGGTTATGTTCACAGAAGATTCCTTATCTGAAGACACAAAAAATGGTAAAACCCCGCCTGGTAGTTCAGCCTTTGTGCCTAATGCGGCCGGTTTACTGTGCGCTGCCTTTGTGGTCAATAAGCTCATCAGTAATAATTGATTTAGGATATCACCAATTTATTTATTATTAATAAGAGGGTGATAACATGTTAAAGGTTCAAGCATTAACCAAATATTATGGTAAAAATAAAGGCATAAACAATCTATCATTTAGTTTAGAAAAACAAGAAATCTTAGGAGTAGTCGGAGCCAACGGAAGTGGGAAAACGACTACTTTTCGCCTTTTATTAGGTCTATTAATGCCTGATTCGGGTTATATGGAATATGAAGGCCAAGATGTTAGTTTGTTAGGAAATGATGTATTTGGGTATCTACCAGAAGATAGAAGTGTGTATCGTGATCTTAAAGTGGAAGAACAGCTCCGATTTTTAGCCAAGCTAAAAAACATGGATTCACTCAAGATTGAAATAGCGATCGATCACTGGCTAACAAGATTAGAGATAAGTGAATATCGTCATCGTTTGATCAAAGAACTATCTAAAGGTAACCAACAAAAGGTTCAACTAATCTGTGCATTGATCCATGATCCTAAGATCATTATTTTTGATGAACCATTAAGTGGATTAGACATATCCAATGTCAACATGATCAAAAAACTGATCAATGAATTAAAGAGTGAACAAAAGATGATCTTGATATCATCTCATCAATATGAATACATTGAAGAATTCTGCGAAAAGATGATCCTATTAGATAAAGGCGAAGTTAGATACTATGGTAGAGTTAATGATCTGAAATTTAAAAGTGAGATTCGCTATATTTCCATCAATAGTATTGACCAATGTTCATATTTAGATCAAGAAGGAGTTTTAGGACAACAACGAAGCGCTAATATAACTCGATTACTTATGGTAAATGAAACAAAGGCTAAGAAGTTGGTACGGAAGCTATTAAAAGAAGATAATTTAGTGTCTCTAAAGATTGAACTACCAACCATTGGCGACATTATTAACCATGGAGATTTAACGTGAAACATTTGATCGCGTTTTCTTTAAAACGCCGATTCAATAATAAAGCTATTATCATTCTTAATGTCTTAATGATCATATTGGTTGGAGTAGGCTTATTTGTGGATAAAGTAATCTTAGAAGTAAACCCTAAACTATTTGACCCAATAGTATTATATGTGGATGACGATCTATATCAAAAACAAGTGTTATTTGATATAGACGCAGAAAAGATAATCATCAAATTAGATGATCAAAAAGAAAATAGTGATCAGTTGAGGATGAAATTTGATAATGATCAATGGATTGTTAGTTCCGTTTATCCTTTGACGGCTGATCAAACTAGCGCTATTTATCACATTATCCAAAACTATTGTCAAAATACATTAATAGAAACGATCGATCACCAACAGCTAACGATCGTTAATGATGCTTTGTTTCCGACAATGATAAATGATGTATCTTCATCATCAGAAATTGATGCAACTAAACAGAATCTAATGTTTATGATCATTACTTCAATCTATTTTATGATGCTAAGTTATAGTAGTGTGATCGCTAATGAGGTTGTATATGAAAAAACAAGCAAGATTCTCGAACTGATCTTAACATCAGTGTCAGCCAAGACCCATTTCATTAGTAAGATGTTGATCGGATGGTTGACGATCATGATCCAAACACTATTAACGGGAGGCATTATTGCTTTATGGATATTGATCCGCAATAGTTATGATGGTGGTTTTGGGCTTTTAGCCTTTGGTAATCGCTTAGGGATAATACCCATGAAATTTCTATCGTTTTCGGAGCTTTTATCATATCTCAAGATTGATGGGCAAATGATATCGGCTTTTATGATCGCTTTGGTCTTTTTAGTATTAGGGATTTTATTTTTACAGATGATCATGGTCATTGTGTCTAGTTTTGTGACATCTATTGAAGAATCAAGTAATGTACAAGCGCCGTGTTATCTTATCTTACTTGTTATCTATTACTTTACACTTTTTGTGAATAACCCTTATCAAATGAGTGAAGGTATTGGTTATATCTTGTCTTTTGTGCCTTTTTTCTCGATGTTATTTATGCCTTGTCGCTTATTGATCCAAAATGTATCAACCTATGAGATTGCAATAGCCCTTTTTATGGCAATAACTGCGATCATCTTTATCTTAGACTTTGGTCTTTACTTCTATAAACAAGGTATATTAGATAACAAGAAAATGAAGCGAAAACTGATCAAACAAAAATAACAGTGCTAGCACTGTTATTAATTTAAGATACAAATATATTACTTACGTTTAAGTTTGGCTAATTCACTACTTCGTTGATACTGTTTGAGTTTTTTCCAGTTTTCGGCTAGGGCTTTTTCATAACTACTATTATCATTTGGTTGATAGAAACTGATATCTTTGATCTGATCTGGTAAATATTGGATCTTATGCCAAAGATCTGGTCGATCATAAGGGTATTTATCCTTATCATCAAGCCCTACAGGCGTTAATCTTAGATACATTGGTGTTGGTAGAGGATGTTGTTTAACCTCGTCTAGCGCCGCTTTGATAGCGCTGTAGGCTGATTTAGATTTAGGTGATAAGGTTAGATCAATCACTGCGACTCCCAGTGGTAAGATAGCTTCAGGAAAACCAATCCTTTTAGCGGCGTCGATCGCATTGATCGTGCGTCCAACAGCAGCTGGATTAGCTAAACCAATATCTTCATAAGCAGTAGCTAGTAGTCTTCTTTCGATTGAATCCATATCTTGAGCTAATATTAGTTGAGCAAGATAATACAAGGCTCCATCAACATCACTACCCCTGATCGCTTTTTGAAAGCCACTAAGAGCGTCATAATGACCATCACCATCATGATCGATATTTAAGTTCTTTAACGGTAGATATTGTTTTATGATATCAATAGTTATTTCTTGTCCCTTTGCGGCTAAGGCACTGACTTCAAGGACATTAAGGGCATAACGCAGATCACCATTAGCGTAGCGGGCTAATTGTTTCTTAGCTATTGGATCGATCGTTGTATCTTTAAACCAATCTGGATGTTTTATCGTTCTATCAATAGCAATTACGATATCTTCTTCACTTAACGGATATACTTCAAGTAGATGACAACGTGATCGGATAGCGGGATTGATCGAAAAATATGGATTGGCTGTAGTTGTTCCAATCAAGATCACTTCTCCGTTTTCAACATAAGGTAATAAAAGATCTTGCTTATCTTTGTTTAAACGATGGATCTCTTCAATGATCACAACAAGACTTCCGGCTAAACGAGCTTCCAAAAAGATCTGATCTAATTCTTTCTTATTACCAGTTACAGCATTAAATAAACGATAAGGTAGTTTTAGCTCATTAGCTAAAGCCATCGCAATCGTAGTCTTACCAGTACCAGGGGGACCAAAAAAGATCATTGAAAAAAGTGTTTCTTCTTCAACACATCTTCTTAATAATTTGTCTTTACCGACTAAGTGTTGTTGACCAATGATCTCATCGAGAATCTTTGGTCTTCTTCTAAAAGCTAATGGTTGTTTCAAAATTTGTACCCTTTACTATTTTATCATTAATTAAAACATAGTAAAATGATTATAAAGAGGTAGTTATGCGCGTCGTCATTCAAAGAGTTGATCATGCCTCAGTCATGATCGAAAATAAGATACATGAACAGATCAAAAAAGGCTTTGTTTTATTTGTGGGCTTTACTCATAATGATGATACAGATGTCTGTGATAAGTTAGCCACAAAGATAGCGGGTTTAAGGATCTTTTCAGATGAAGCAGGAAAGATGAATAAAAGCCTTGATGATGTTGGTGGTGAAATACTATCTATTTCCCAGTTTACGCTTTACGCTAATTGTAAAAAGGGTAAAAGACCTGGCTTTGATCAAGCTCAAGACCCGCTACTCGCTAATGAATTGTATCTCTATTTTAATAAGTGTTTACAGAATTTGGGTCAAATAGTAAAGTCCGGCGTATTTCAAGCCGATATGATGATAGAATTAGGCAATGATGGACCAGTTACGATCATTCTTGATAGTGATCAACTTTAGGAGGCATTATGGCACAGATACTGTGGGGAAATGAATTAGCAAACAAGATCAAAGAAGATCTTAAATTTGAGATAAATACATTGGTTAGCTCCAACAAACGAATTCCGAAACTTGTCGTTATCTTAGTTGGAGATGATCCAGCGAGTATGGTTTATGTCACTAACAAACAAATTGCTTGCCAGACAATTGGCATATTAAGTGAACTAGTGCGCTTTTCTGGTGACACTAAAGAAGAGATATTATTAGAAAAGATTCAAGCCTTAAATCTTGATGATACCGTTGATGGCATCTTAGTTCAGATGCCCGTACCAAAACAGATTGATACCGATCGTGTCATTAATATGATCAATATTGAAAAAGATGTCGATGGATTACATCCACTAAATATTGGTAAGCTACAATCAAGAAAACCATGTCTTATTCCTTGTACTCCTTTAGGGATCATGGAATTGATCAGATCGATAGATTATCAGATAGCTGGTAAAACAGCGGTTGTCATAGGTCGTAGTAATCTGGTAGGATTACCAGTGGCGCAACTGTTATTACAGGAAAATGCGACAGTGACCATCTGTCATTCATATACACGTAACCTTGAGGATATCTGTAAACAAGCGGATATCTTGATCGCAGCGGTTGGTAAACAAGGACTTATTACTAAAAACCATGTTAAAGAACATGCGCTAGTCATTGATGTGGGCACAAGTCGCGGGGAAGATGGTAAATTACATGGGGATGTCCTATTTGATGATGTTGAACCACTTGTGGATTTTATAACACCAATGCCTAAAGGTGTTGGTCCAATGACAATTGCCATGTTACTGAAGAATACATTAAAAGCTTATTATCAAAGGGAGGCAAAAAGTGGAATATAACTTAAATGATATCGTGGAACTTAAAAAAGAACATCCATGTCACAAATCAAAATATTGGAAAGTAACCAGAGTTGGCGTTGATATTAAGGTAAAATGTCAGGGTTGTGGAGCTGTTGTTATGTTTGAAAGACCAGATTTTGAAAAAAGACTAAAAAAGATCATCGAAAAAGCTAATAAGGAGGACTAAAGATGGGATTAACAGCCGGAATAGTTGGTTTACCAAATGTGGGCAAATCTACTTTATTTAATGCAATAACGCAGTCTCAAGTTGAGGCTGCGAATTATCCGTTTGCGACCATCAATCCAAACGTTGGTGTAGTTGAAGTGCCTGATCACCGGATGGATGAGATCTGTGCGATCTTTAAACCACGGAAAATAATCAATACGATCTTTGAGTTTACCGATATCGCTGGTTTGGTCAAAGGAGCCTCTAAAGGTGAAGGCTTAGGTAATCAGTTTTTATCTCATATAAGACAAACAGATGCGATCTGTGAAGTAGTACGATGTTTTGATGATGATAATATCACCCATGTTGAAGGTAGTGTTGATCCTATTCGTGATATTGAGATCATCAATCTTGAATTGATCATGGCTGATCTACAAAGTATTGAAAATAGGATCAGTAAAGTCGGTCGTAAAGCTCAAGCCAAAGAAAAAGATGCGCAAGCAGAGTATGCATTACTCACCAAGATCAAAGAAGCGCTTGATACTGGTAAGCCAATAAGGTATTTGAAGCTAAATACTAATGAACAAAAGTTATTACAACACTTTCAATTATTAACAAGCAAACCGATCATTTATGTCGCTAATATGGGAGAAGATGAAATTGGTGATCCTGAAAGCAATATCTATTATCAACAAGTTAAAGAATACGCTTTAGCCGAAAATAGCCAAGTAATACCAATCTGTGCGCAAATTGAGATGGAATTATCATCAATGGAAAAAGAAGAACGGCGTATTTTCTTAATGGATCTTGGAATAAAGGAAAGTGGACTTGATCAAGTCATCAAATCTGCTTATTATCTATTAGGCTTAAAAACCTTCTTTACCGTTGGTGAGCCAGAAGTTCGAGCTTGGACATTTAAAGATGGAATGGTAGCCCCGGAGTGTGCTGGAGTGATCCATACCGACTTTGAACGTGGTTTTATTCGCGCAGAGACTTATAGTTATGACGATTTGATCACCTATCGTAGTGAGGCAGCGATTAAACAAGCAGGTAAATTACGATTAGAAGGCAAAGAATATGTAGTAAAAGACGGTGACATCATGCATTTCTTGTTTAATGTCTAAATATTGTTAATATTTTCATAAAGTCTAAATTATGTGATAAAATATAAAAGAGGAGGCTGAATATATGAAACTAATATTCGCTATCGTATCAAATGATGATAGTTCTAATGTCATAACCGCTCTTAATAAAGAAGATTATTCTGCGACAAAACTAGCTACCACCGGTGGTTTCTTACGTGCTGGTAACTCAACGATCATTGTTGGTTGTGATGATGAAAAAGTCGATCATGCGATCGAGGTTATCGGTAATGAAAGTAAACGTCGAATAGAGATGGTGCCTTCTACTGCGTCATATGATGTAGGTCGCTTTTCTTCATTCCCTGTTGAAGTACAGGTAGGTGGAGCGACGATCTTCGTTGTTGATGTAGCCCAATTTCACAAATTATAAGTCTTTTAGAAGTTCATGATCAGTAGTTAAACATACTGAATTAGGACAATCTAAAGTTAATGAGGCTAGTTTATTAGCTAACTCGATTGTCTTATGGATTGACCATGTTTTACACAATCCATAGATTATTCCACTAGTAAAGGCATCACCACAACCAAGAGTGAAGCCTTTTTTTATAGGGGTCGAAACATAATGTACTTTTGATTCATATAGATAAACACAACCTTTTTTGCCTAGTGTGACAATAATCCACGATAATCCCTTTTGATGTAGTTTAAGTAGTTCTTCATCAATATTATTGGTGGAAGCTTGGGCATTAAATTCCCTTAGATTGAGTATTACTCCTTCAATTTTATCAAAATAAGACTGATCGGGTATATATGATGAAATGACCCATTTTGTTTGATCACTGTGCTTGATCAGATAGGACAAAAATGATGGATCTTGATTATCCGTAATGCCATATTGATGATCTTTTAAAGCCGCAACAGGAATATTATCATTTGTGTTTAACATAAAAGTAGGGGTAGTAGTCGCAAACATTAGCTCCTTGTCACCCTCAACCTTCATAAAAACAGGTGTAGGTAGATCAATTGTCGGTCCATATACATTAACATTTAGCTTCGCTAATCGATTGATGATCGCTAAAGCATTGTCATCATTACCAAATTTAGAGATAAAGTCTGTCGACAGTCCTAACATGGCACATGTTTCAGCTATATTACGCATTGATCCTCCATGATCAATGAATTGATCAACTTTATTACAACCAAATTCACTAAAAGAAGCTTTAAGGGTCATCACTTGATCGATTATTGATGTACCAACTATGACAATATCATCCATGATTTCACCTTCCTTCTTTTTAATCATAACATATGTAATATATATCAAATAT
>CAZCSQ010000018.1:11573-22020 GCA_964501425.1 uncultured Erysipelotrichaceae bacterium | reverse complement strand
TACGAAACAGCTTATGCGACAGTATCGATCACAATTAAACCGATTGTCAAAGAAGTGCTTGAACCATCAGGATTAGATGGTATCTTCTCTGAAGCGTTTACGAGTAGTCTTAATGCCTTCTTGAAGTTTATTGAATGGTTTATTAGGATATTATTCTTTACTCTTCCATACGCCTTAATCGCTGGTGCAGGGTATTTATTGTATACAAAAATCCGTCGTAAACACTAAGCCGTTTAAAAAATATGATTAAATTTGTGTTATCATAAAATCAATAAGGTGGGTGATTAAGCATGGATCATAAAGAAATACCAGTTTTAAAAGCGGATTTTGATTCACCATATTGTCGAGTAGATCTTGACATAGAATATGCACATAGAGATGGAGTGCGTCTTTGTCTACATGTAATAAGACCTGTAGTAAATGATGAAAGTACTAAGTTTCCTTTAATCGTCTTTTCTCAAGGATCATCATGGATGAAACAAGATATGGGTAAAGAAATAGTACAATTATCATCCTTTGCGAAAAGAGGTTATGTTATTGCACTTGCTGAATATCGATCGGCTGAAGTAAGAGGTTTTCCTTCACAGGTACTAGATACCAGATCAGCTGTCAGATTTTTGTATAATAACGCTGAGCGATACAATATTGATAAAGATAATATCATCTTATGGGGAACATCCTCTGGGGCCCATACCGTCTTGATGTGTGCTGTAACAAGAGATCTACCTGAGTTTAGCTATGAAGATATCAAACATGAAACATTGTCTTATAGAGCCGTAATTGATTATTATGGACCAACGGATATTACTAAACTTGTGCCTGAAGAGGATGGCTATAAATATGTTGGTCAAGAGTCACCTATTCCATATTTGATCGGTAATGTTAATCTTTGGCATAGTCCTGAGATTACAGATAAAATGATTCCGATGAATTATATTGATAAGTATCAGATCAAGACACCAATGTTTATCTTGCATGGAACAAATGATTCAATGGTTCATCACTCACAAAGCATTGATCTGTATGAATGCTTAGTGAAAAACGAAGTACCAGCTGAAATTTATTTAGTTGATAACGCCGATCATGGCGGAGGTTGTTTTTGGACTGAAGCGGTATTTGATCGTGTTGAAAAGTTTATATCTAAGCACATCGTTATTGATAAATAATTAATGGTATGATATCATTTATAAGCATATTTGACCTGTTAGCTCAGTTGGTAGAGCAACTGACTCTTAATCAGTGGGTCCAGGGTTCGAATCCCTGACGGGTCACCATGCTTATCTATTAGATGCCTACGGGCATCTTTTTTGATTACATGATTAGTTTATTTTTAGGCGTTAATAGATTAGAATATAAGCAAGGAGATAAAGATGATAGATATCGATCTTAAACAGCGTTTAAAACAAGCCGGTATCAAGCACACAAAACAACGGTGGGCTATTTTGGATATCATGCAACGAAGTAATCAACCAGTTACTGTTGATCAGATTTATTCAGCCTTGATCCAAAAAGAACTCAATATGAGTTTATCGACTGTTTATCGCTTTCTTGACTTGTTAAGTGAAAAAGAATTAGTTACTAAAATTAGCATCATTCAAGAAGATCGACATCTATATGAGATCAATGATGGCTTTCATCGTCACTATCTATATTGTCTTGGATGTGAGAAAATCATGGCAATAAAATATTGTCCACTTGAAGACTATGAGAAGAGTTTAGCAGATGATACCGGTTACAGTATTATTGGTCATAAACTTAGTGTTTATGGTTATTGTCCTGAATGTAAACGTAAGAAAAAGACATAAGATCACTTAGTTATTTGAGTGATCTTTTTTAATATTAAATTTAACATAAAAGATTGTGAAAAAATTAATAAAGTCCTATTCAAAGCTAGTTTTGAGTGATATAATACCTTGGAGTTTATTGTAGCTATAAGTTAAGATCTACTACGACAAACATAAATAAGGAATGGGAGGTGATCAAATGTTGAAGATAAGTGCAGGATCACTTAAGAAGATCGATGAGATCGTATTAAGACATAAAGATTGTTTAGGACCAGTAAAATTGATGTTACATGATGTTCAGCACGAACTAGGATACATACCTTTTGAAGCAATGGAAAAAATTGCGGAAGCGAGTGGTGTATCCGTTTCAGAGGTTTATGGTGTGGTAACGTTTTATACACAATTCACCATTGAACCAAAAGGAAAACATGTGGTCAATGTATGTATGGGAACTGCTTGTTATGTTAATAATGCGCAAGTACTTTTGGATAAAGTACTAGAACTAACACAAGCTCCAGTTAATGGTACGAGCAAGGATGGTCTATTTTCAGTAGACGCTACTCGTTGTTTAGGTGCTTGCGGATTAGCTCCGGTGGCGATCATTGATGATAAAGTTTATGGAACAGCTATTACTACAGGCTTAGCTGAGGCGCGTATTCGCGAGATTATCGCTGAGGAAAGGAACTTTTGACAATGATCTTACGAGAAATCTTAGAAGTGTTAAAAGCTACAGAAGTTCATGTCAGTGATACTACTATTCTTGATAAAGATTTTACTCATGTATCAGTAGCGGATTTAATGAGTGATGCTTTAGCGATGGTTTGCTCAGCTGGAGATATGACTTTCTTGTTAACAGGACTTGTCAATGCTCAATCTATTAGAACAGCAGAGGTTTTAGATATTAATACGATCATCTATGTACGTGATAAAAAACCACAGGATGTAGATTTGATAATTGGTAAAGATATGAATATGAATTTGTTTACAACTAGATTATCAATGTATGAAGCTTGTGGTCTACTTTATGAAAGTGGTTTACAAACAGCAACGAAATGATGGAATATAGCTACGTTATCAACAAAGACGATTATGCCAATGCCGGTAAGGTTTCGACTCAGATCAAAAAGATCTTGAAGGAATTAGGGGTACCTCCGGAGGTTTTAAGGCGGATGGCGATAGCGTGTTATGAAGCTGAGATCAATATGATCATCCATTCTTATGGAGGAACCATTAAGCTTTCCATCAGCGATCAGATAAGCTTTGTTTTTAAGGACACAGGACCGGGAATCCCTGATATTCAAATGGCGATGCAACCTGGATATTCAACAGCGGATGACAAGGCTCGCGAATTAGGATTTGGGGCGGGAATGGGTCTGGCAAATATAAAGAAAGTCAGTGATGAATTCGACATTGAATCAAATGTGGAAGGCACAACACTGAATCTGAGGTTTAATATATTATGACCGTGATCAGTTATACTTTGGAAAAATGCCAAAAATGCATGAAGTGTTTGCATGTCTGTCTTACAGGAGCGATATCTTTACAAGATGCGCGCGTTAAGATTGACAGTGAAAAATGTACTAATTGTGCGACTTGTATTGAAGCTTGTGTTTATCAAGGCTTACAAGCTAAAGGTAGTACTTTAGCTGATCTAGAGAACTACGAATATACGATCGCGCTAGTTTCTACGGCTGTTTTAGGAGAATGTTCGACATTAGCCCAGGCAGAAGAACTAATGATGGCCATCAAGAAGTTAGGTTTTGATGAAGTCATTAATCTAAGTAGTTATGATGGAGCGATGTATGAAGAGATGAGAAGATATGTAGGTGTCAATCGCCAACAAACAACGCTGATCACATCGTTTTGTCCAACAATTAATCGTTTAATTGAAGTAAAGTATCCAATCTTATTGAGTAATATCGTACCGATTGATCATATTAGTGAAGTGGCAGCTCGTGATATCCGTAAAAGAAAAGATATGCCAACAAATACAGGTATCTTTCTGTTATGTGAATGCGTAGCTAAGTTAACACTAGCTAAGTATCCATATGGTAATAAGTATTCAGAAGTTGATCATGCGATGGTGATCGCTGATCTGTTCCCGCAGATATCACGTAACCTAAGCTCTGAAAGATTGCCAACAATGATCAATGGAAATGGTTTGTATAATGTTACATCTAATTTATATACTAAAGGGTTTACAGATAAAAATGTGGTAGTGGCCGATGGTCTTGATAAGGTTGTCAAAGCATTGGAATTGGCTGAATTTGATCGATTGAAGGATTGTGATCTTTTATTTCTATCGGGCTGTATAAATGGTTGTATTGGTGGAAATCTATTATGGGGTAATCCTTTTAGTAGCTTCAATAATGTTCGACAATTAATGAAGGAAACCAATGATACAGTCGCTGATATCAACAATAATGATCTGTATGGGGTTACGATCGCTAGTTCGTTTAATGAAAAGATCAGCTTACATAATCGTTTAGCTAATTTTATTAAGATCAATGAAATAGTTGAGAAATTACCGGGATATGATTGTGGAGCGTGTGGTTTTCACTCATGTCGAGCTATGGCTGAGGAAATCTTAGCGGATCGGGCTACCTTAACGGATTGTCGGATATTGAAAGGAAGTGAAGTAAATGAAGATAAGTGAATTGGCCAATAAAACAGGTTGGAAATTATATTGTCATGATACAGCGCTTAATGATCAGATCAAAGGGGCTTATGTGGGTGATCTTTTGAGTTGGGTCATGGGCCATGGTCAACCTGGACATGCTTGGATTACTGTTCAAGCACACGCTAATGTTATCGCTGTCGCTTCTTTAAGAGAATTTGCTTGTGTGATCATTTGTGAGGATAGTGTTGTTAATGATGAATTGATCAATCAAGCTCAAGAAGTGGGTGTGGTATTGTTTACGACGGCTTTATCGGCGTATGAAGTATGCCGTACATTGATCGCATTAGGTGTTTAAGATGTTTTATGATCTGCACATTCATTCGGTGCTATCTCCTTGTGCTAATGATGATATGACTCCAAATAATATCATCAATATGGCCAAACTTAAGGGGTTAGATCTTATCGCTGTTTGTGATCATAACAGTGTAAAACAACAAGCAGTACTAGCTCAAGTAGCTTTAAAAAATGATATGTGTTTGATCTATGGAATTGAAGTTCAAACGCTTGAAGAGGTTCATGTATTAGCTTATTTTAAAGATTTAGATGATTGTTTAAGGTTTGGTAGCGTTGTTGACGAAAGCTTGATATATATTAAAAATGATGAACGTTATTTCGGTAATCAGTATGTGATGGATATTAATGATCAAGTAGTATCTCATGAAGAACGCTTATTGTTAAGTAGTGTGAATATGAGGATTGATGAAGTGGAACAAGTAGTGCATAGATTCAATGGTAGCTTTGTATTAGCTCATGCCTTGGATAGGGCAAATGGAATTATAACGCAGTTGGGATTTATTCCTAAACAACTGAAGATTGATGGTATTGAAGTTAAAGATATCAAGCAGAAGGAAAGACTATTGAAGGATCATCCTTGGCTTGATGTTGTATGGTTGTTTAACTCAGATGCTCATTCATTAGAGCAGATCAATGAAAGAAAGAACTCACTGACTTCGATAATGTTGGATCGTTTGTATAGGAATGGATCATGATGCAAGATATAGCTATGTATATGTTGGATATCGCCAATAATGCGTTAAATGCTCAAGCAAAGAATATCAAGATTTGTTTAGAGATAGATGAAAGAGAAGACCGTTTAAGTTTAAGTATCGAAGATGATGGAGTGGGAATGGATGAAGAAACCCAAAGAAAAGTCGTTGATCCGTTCTTTACAACTAGAAAGACAAGAAGTATAGGACTTGGGATTGCGTTTTTTAAAGCTCTGGCTGATCAGTGTGAGGGAATATTTACTCTTAGATCAAAACCAAACGAAGGAACGACAATCAAAGTGGTTATCCGCAATTCTCATATTGATAGACCGCCCTTGGGTGATATTGCGGAAACGATCATTACTTTGATCCAGGCTGATACATTAGTTGATTATCAGTTTAAATATCAATTTGAAGACAGTGTATTTATCTTCAACACTATAGATGTTAAAAAGATTCTTGATGATATCAAGATCAATGAGCCGGGTGTATTAGTTTGGCTTAAGAATTATCTTAATAAGGGAATAGATCATATAAAGGAGGATAAAAATGAAGTCATTAGCTGAATTGCAAAAACTGCGAGATGTCACAAAAAAGAAGATTGAATTAAGAGATGGAGAGAATGATTATCGTATCGTTGTTGGAATGGCGACCTGTGGTATCGCGGCGGGTGCTCGTCCAGTTTTGAATGCTTTAGTCGAAGAAGCGACCAGTGGTGAATACTCTTGCACGATAGCTCAAACTGGTTGTATCGGTATGTGTACCTTAGAACCACTTGTGGAAGTATTTGATAAGCAAGGTGAAAAGACTACTTATGTACTTATCAACGCTGAAAAGGCTGTTGAAATTATGAAAGAACACATCGGTAAAGGTAATATCGTTGAGAAATATACTGTTGGTTCTGTGAAAAGATAAGGGGATGTATTAATGGAAAGATTACACGCGTTAGTCTGTGCTGGTACGGGTTGTACTTCTTCTCAATCAGCACTTATTATTGAGAAGTTAAATGAAGAATTAAGTAAATATGGACTTGAAAAAGAAGTCAAGATCGTTAAGACTGGTTGTTTTGGACTGTGTCAAAAAGGTCCAATCATGGCGATCTATCCAGATAAGATCTTTTATTGCCATGTTACCCTTGATGATGTGGCTGAGATCGTTAGTGAACATTTTTATAAGGGTCGTCCAGTTAAAAGGTTAGAACTAAGTGATATCGATGATGTTACCAAAGAGAAGATCTTTGAAATTAGTAAGATCCGTTTTTATGCTAAACAAAAAAGGATCGCCTTAAAGAACTGTGGAGTTATCAATCCTGAAGATATCAATGAGTATATCGCTAAAGATGGTTATCAGGCTTTAGGTAAAGTTTTAACTGAGATGAGTCAACAAGAAGTCATTGATGAAATAAAGAAATCAGGACTAAGAGGAAGAGGTGGGGGAGGATTCCCTACTGGTATTAAGTGGCAGTTTGCGGCTGATCAAACAAGTGATGATAAATATGTAATATGTAACGCAGATGAAGGAGATCCAGGAGCTTTCATGGACCGCTCTATTTTAGAAGGAGATCCGCATTTAGTACTTGAAGCGATGGCGATCGCTGGATACGCGATCGGTGCTAAGCATGGGTATGTTTATATTAGAGCGGAATATCCAATCGCGGTTGAACGTTTAAAGATTGCGATCAAACAAGCTGAAGAATTAGGCTTGTTTGGTAAAGATATCTTAGGAACAGGTTTTGAATTTAATATTGAGATCAGACTGGGAGCTGGCGCCTTTGTTTGTGGTGAAGAAACAGCTTTGATCATGTCGATTGAAGGTAAAAGAGGGATGCCTAATCCAAAACCACCTTTTCCAGCTATTAAAGGAGTATGGGGTAAACCGACTATCATTAATAATGTGGAAACATTGGCGAATATCACTCAAATTATCTTAAATGGCGGTGAGTGGTTTAGATCAATGGGAACTGAAAAATCACCAGGCACTAAGGTCTTTGCTTTAGGTGGTAAGATCGTTAATACCGGTTTAGTTGAAATACCCATGGGAACTACTTTACGTGAAGTCATTTATGAAATTGGCGGAGGTTGTCCTAACAATAAGAATTTCAAGGCTGTTCAAACAGGAGGTCCCTCTGGTGGATGTTTAACCGAAAAGGATTTAAATACTCCAATTGATTTTGATAACTTAGTAGCTTTGGGCTCAATGATGGGTTCAGGAGGCATGATCGTTGTTGATGAAGATAATTGTATGGTCGATGTCGCTCGTTTCTATATGGAATTTATTTGTGATGAATCATGTGGTAAGTGTACACCATGTCGTATTGGTACAAAGCGGATGCTTGAGTTATTGACCGATCTTTGTCAGGGTCGTGGAACTGAAAAAACTTTATCAGAACTTGAAAGTCTTGGTAATAGTATTAAAGAAACAGCTTTATGTGGTCTAGGACAAACTGCTCCTAATCCTGTACTATCAACAATGCGTTTATTTAAGGATGAGTACTTAGCGCACGCCGTAGATCATAAGTGTCCTGCTGGTGTTTGTAAGGATTTGTTGTCATTCTCGATCGATCCTGAAAAATGTAAGAAATGTAGCTTATGTGCAAAAAATTGTCCAGTTGATGCTATTTCTGGAGAAGTTGGTAAAACAGTATTTGTGATCGATCCTGAAAAATGTATCAAATGTGGGGCTTGTTTAACTAACTGTCGCTTTAATGCGGTAGTTCGTGGTTAGGAGGTAAGTGATGATAAAGTTAAAGATAAATAATATACCAGTAGAGGTGGAAGATGGATCAACGATCTTGGATGCGGCCAAAAAAGCTGGCATCCGTATTCCTACCTTGTGTTACCTGAAAGACGTAAACAAATCAGGGGCTTGTCGGATGTGTGTGGTTGAAGTTAAGGGAGCGCGTAATCTAGCAGCTTCTTGTGCTTTTCCAGCAGCGGATGGTATGGAAATATTCACCAATACCAAAAGAGTCTTAGATGCGCGTAAGATGAATTTGCAATTAATATTGTCTAATCATTCGAAAGATTGTTTAGCCTGTATTCGTAACCAGAATTGTGAGTTACAAGATTTGTGTGAAGAATTGGGTGTTCGTGAAGTGCGCTTTGATGGTGAAAAGACTACCCCAACTTATGATAATGTCGCAAATGGGATAGTTCGTGATACCAGTAAATGTATCTTATGTGCAAGATGTATCGAAACATGTAAAAAGGTACAAGGTTTGAGCATTCTAAATTTCATTGATCGTGGCTTTAAAACAAAAGTAGGACCAGTGTTCGATAAGAGTTTTGCGGATGTTAACTGTATGCAATGTGGTCAGTGTATCAATGTCTGTCCAGTTGGAGCCCTAAGTGAAAAAGAAGAAGTACATAATGTCATCGAAGCTTTAAATGATCCTCAGAAATTTGTGGTTGTGCAAACGGCCCCAGCGGTAAGAGCCTCATTAGGTGAAGAATTTGGTATGCCAATTGGGACCAGAGTTACAGGAAAAATGGTGGCGGCTTTACGCCGTATCGGTTTTAAACGGGTTTATGATACAAACTATGCGGCTGATCTAACGATCATGGAAGAAGGAACAGAATTGATCAATCGGATCCAAAATAATGGTACTTTACCATTGATCACTTCTTGCTCACCAGGCTGGGTAAGGTATATGGAATTTGAATATCCGAATCTTTTAGGTCATTTATCATCATGTAAATCTCCACATATGATGTTTGGGGCTATCCTTAAATCATACTTTGCGAAGACCAAAGCGATCGATCCAAAGGATATGTATGTTGTAAGTATCATGCCATGTACCGCCAAAAAAGAAGAAAAAGAAAGACCAGAAATGCCTGATGATGTTGATGCTGTATTGACAACCAGAGAACTTGGTCGATTGATCAAGATGTATGGTGTAGATTTCTTGAATCTTCCTGATGAAGAATTTGATCAAGATATGTTTGGTGAATACTCTGGTGCTGGTGTTATCTTCGGCGCATCAGGTGGTGTTATGGAAGCGGCTTTAAGAACGGTTTATGAACTACTGACTAAGCAAGAATTAAAGGATGTAAACTTTAAAGCAGTTAGAGGAACTGAAGGGATCAAAGAAGCGAGTGTCACTATTAATGGTCAAGAAGTTAAAGTGGCAGTAGCTCATTCGATGTCTTTAGCTAAGCCACTACTAGAAGACATTCAGGCAGGAACTTCACCTTATACCTTTATTGAGATTATGGGGTGTCCTGGAGGCTGTATCAATGGTGGTGGTCAATCGATCATCAATTCAACGATTCGTAACGGTTTCAAGGCGATTGATTGGAAAAAAGAAAGAGCTAAAGCCCTCTATGATGAAGACGAAGATCGTCCTAATCGTAAGTCTCATGAAAATAAACAGATCCAAGAGTTATATCAGAAGTTCTTAGGTGAGCCAAATAGTCATTTAGCTCATGAGTTATTACATACTCATTATATTAAAAGAGAAAGATTTAAAAGAGATTAATTTAAAAAGCCAGTCACAGTTAACACCAAGATGCAAGTGACTGGCTTTCATCATAATTGTTTTATTTCTTTTTATTAATTATCTTGTTGGCGATATTTATACCTACTATGGTAAAGATTATAGCACCAATGATCGATCCAATATAGGTAGCTAATTCATAGCCTTCAAAACCAGTTCTTTCATAGATGTTAAAGCCACCTAAAAAGGTACCTCCTAAAACTAAACCGATATAACCACCACCAAAGATTCCAACCACAAAACCGATCAAACCACCGAAGAATTGTGGAAGATTATTTTTTCGCATTGTTTGTGACTCCTTAATATAATACAATGATAAAACTTATCTTAGAACTTTACAATAATTTACTATTGTAAATGCAGAATATAATTTCAAATATTTTCATATTTTTACAGAAAACGACTGAAAATGCTTGTTTTTTCTTTTTATTGTGTTAGTATTAATGTTAACTTAATAAGGGGAGAATAATATGAAAAAGATGATTAAATTGATTACTGTTTT
>CAZCSQ010000018.1:0-11473 GCA_964501425.1 uncultured Erysipelotrichaceae bacterium | reverse complement strand
GCAATTCTGGGTCCTGCAACAAGTGGAGCTTTCAAAGCTAGTCTACCTGTTAGTGAAGAATACGGAGTAGCTATCATATCGCCATCGGCTACAGAGACTGATGTCATGATCAATGAAACAACAGGTGTTGCCTTTACTACTGGTTTCCGTACTTGTTTTATCGATAGTTTCCAAGGTGTTACAATGGCTAATTTTGCGTTTGATAATTTGGCTTTAAGTAAGGCTGTTGTCTTTGGAGATAGTTCAAGTGATTATGGTCAAGGTTTAGCTGATAGTTTTATTGAACAATTTGAGGCCAATGGTGGTGTTATCGTCGCTCATGAAAACTTTACTAAAGGTGATACGGACTTTAATGCTGTTTTAACGAAGATAAGTGGTTTAGAATATGATTTCATTTTTGTGCCAGGCTATTATAACGAAGCTGGTTTATTGATCAAGCAAGCTCGAGAAATGGGCATTACTGCTCCAATATTGGGAGCTGATGGCTTTGAATCTCCGGATCTAATATCATTAGCTAAAGCTGAGAATATCGTTGATGTTTTCTATTCAACACACTACTTGTCTGTTGGTGATGATCAATTAGTAACGGATTTCGTTACCGCATTTAAAGCGGAATATGATGTAGAACCAAATACTTTCTCAGCATTAGCGTATGATGCGGCAAGACTATTGGTTGATGCGATTGAAAGAGCTGGTGAAGCTGATGCGACTAAGATCATTGAAGCCCTAGCAAATACTGATGGTTTTGTGGGCGTAGCTGGTAATATTTCAGTAGATGATAACCACGATGCTGTTAAATCTATTTATGTAGTTGAACTTTCAGGGGATAAGGCTATTAGTAGCACTAAAGTTAATCCTTAATAGTCAATTTGAACAAATGATGACAAAAGGACAAAAGTTTAGCTTTTGTCCTTTGTTTCTATCAAAGGAGGCAACATGTTTTTACAACAATTGATCAATGGCTTATCGTTGGGAAGCATATATGCTTTGATCGCTTTAGGTTATACGATGGTCTATGGCATAATCAAACTAATAAATTTCGCTCATGGTGATATCTATATGCTAGGAGCTTATATCGGATATCTAGTTATCACTTATGGTAATTTAGGATTTATTCCGGCTTTATTGATCGCCATGATCTCTTGCTCAGTGATTGGAATGATCATTGAAAAGATCGCATACAAACCGTTACGGAATGCGACAAGGATCGCTGCTTTGATCACCGCAATCGGTGTTTCCTTTTTCTTAGAGTACACTACGATGTATGTCATGAGTCCTAATGTTAGAACTTTTCCAACGATACTTACTAATGAAGTGTTTACTTTTGGTGGTATTAGATTATCTATGCAACAGATCATGATCTTTGCGACAACGATATCATTAATGTTATTGCTACAATTTATCGTTAAGAAGACCAAGATTGGAAGAGCCATGCGGGCGGTAAGTGTTGACGCTGATGCGGCTAGATTAATGGGTATAAATGTCAATGCGGTCATCTCTTTTACTTTTGCGATTGGCTCAGCATTAGCTGGGGCTGCGGGCGTTTTAGTTGGAATATATTATAATAGTATTAATCCGTTAATGGGGGTTATTCCGGGATTAAAGGCCTTTATCGCAGCTGTGTTTGGTGGAATTGGAATAATACCAGGCGCGATGTTTGGTGGCTTTACGATTGGGGTTATTGAATCATTAGTGAGTGGTTATGGTAGTTCTTTATATAAGGATGCGGTAGTCTATGCGATCTTGATCTTAATCTTGATCATTCGTCCAACTGGACTGCTTGGTAAAAAGGAAAGGACTAAGGTTTGATCATGCATAATATTTTAACTCGAAAAAACTTAAGTTGGTCAATCTTGGTTTTGATCTTTTATATCATCGTGGCTGTTTTGATTAGCCTTAAAGTCATTAATGCTTATTATCAGATTACATTATTGACAATCTGTATCAATATCATTTTAGCTGTAAGTTTAAACCTAATTATTGGTGTGGCAGGACAGTTTTCATTAGGTCATGCTGGGTTTATGGGAGTTGGAGCTTATGCTAGTGCGATATTGACAAAGATATATCCCAATATTGGGGGAATGATTGTTGGTATCATGTTTGGCTTTTTAATAAGTGCGATCATTGCGTTGATCGTCGCCATTCCAACTTTAAGACTAAAAGGAGATTATTTAGCGATAGCGACACTCGGTTTTGCGGAGATCATTAGGATCATTGTCTTAAACCTTGAGATAACCAATAAAGCTGCGGGTTTAGCCAATATTCCCAAGCTAGTAAATTGGAATATGATCTATGTGGCGGTTGTCTTAACGATCTTGGTCGTCGTCAATTTTAAAAGAAGTGCTATGGGTAGAGCGTGTCTTAGTATCAAGGAAGACGAGATTGCCAGTGAAGCGATGGGAATTAACACTACTAAATACAAAACGATCGCTTTTGTGATTGGGGCGTTATTAGCCAGTTTAGCAGGAGCTTTTTATGCTAATACCTTTTATGTTATTAGACCAGAAACCTTTGGTTTTGCGAAATCGATCGATATCTTAGTGATCGTTGTGTTTGGAGGAATGGGTTCTATTACAGGTAGTATCATTGCGGCGATCGCATTAGGTATCATCAATACCTTACTGCAAGGCTTTTCAGCGATCAGAATGATCATCTATGCCGTTACGATCGTATTGATCATGATCTTTAGACCTAAGGGTTTATTGGGCAATAAAGAGTTTACCATGACTTCATTTATGAATATATTAAAAAGGAGGACCAACCATGAGTCTTCTTAAAATAAGTGATTTAACACGTAATTTTGGTGGTTTATCGGCACTGGCTGGAGTTAATATCAATATTGAAAAAGATGAATTAGTTGGTTTGATTGGTCCCAATGGAGCTGGTAAAACGACGTTATTTAATGTCATTACTGGTATCTATGAACCAAGTGATGGGAAGGTTGAATTATTAGTTAATGAAAAGATGATCAATATATCTGGTAAAAAACCTTATTTGATCAATCGTTTGGGTTTAGCTCGTACTTTTCAAAACATCAGGTTATTTAAAGATATGAGTGTCATTGATAATATCAAGATTGGGATGCATAAAGATATCCGTTATGGAAGTTTAAAAGCTATTACTAGATTTGGTAACTTCTATCAAGAAGAGAGACAAGTGCACAAGCAAGCTCAGGTGTTATTAGAGCTTGTCAATTTAAGCGATAAAGCAGAGTACTTAGCTAAAAACTTACCGTATGGTGAACAACGAAAACTTGAAATTGCTCGTGCACTAGCGACCAATCCGACCATCTTATTTTTAGATGAGCCAGCTGCGGGTATGAATCCACAGGAAACGGTTGAGCTTACATCATTGATCAGAAAGATAAAGAAAGAACTTTCTTTAACGATTGTCTTGATTGAACATGACATGTCGTTAGTTATGAATATCTGTGAACGTATCTATGTTTTAGATTATGGTCGTTGTATCGCTAATGGTACTCCTGAGCAGATCAAAAGCGACAAGAGAGTTATCAATGCTTATCTTGGGGAGGCCATATAATGTTAGATATTAAAGAGCTAAGTGTTCATTATGGGGTGATCCAAGCGCTTAAAAATATTAGTTTAAGGATTAAAGATCAGGAGATAGTAACCTTGATCGGGGCTAATGGGGCAGGCAAATCAACGCTATTAAAGGCTATTTCTGGATTAGTGTTAAAGTCACATGGAACGATATCTTTTATCGGTGAGGATATTACGAAAGTAAACGCGCAAACGATCGTAAAAAAAGGGATAACTCATGTTCCTGAAGGTCGGCGAGTCTTTACAGGTCTGACAGTCTATGAGAATTTATTGATGGGTGCGTACTTAAATAATGATAAAGAAGCGATCAAAGAAGATTTAAAGAAGGTTTATAAACATTTCCCCATCTTACAGACAAGAAGCTCACAAGACGCTTCAACATTATCTGGTGGTGAACAACAGATGTTAGCGATGGGTAGAGCTTTAATGGCAAAACCCAAAATATTACTTTTAGATGAACCTAGTATGGGTTTAGCTCCCATTCTTGTTCAAGAGATATTTAGTATCATTAAGGAGATCAATGAAGCTAAGACAACAATATTGATTGTTGAACAAAATGCACGCATGGCGTTGTCGATCGCTGATCGGGCTTATGTCATGGAAACAGGTAAGATTGTCTTAGAAGGAACAGGAGCACAACTAGCTGCTAGTGAAAAAGTACAAAAAGTGTACTTAGGAGGTTAATATGTACGTAAAAGATTGTATGAGTAAAAACATCATCACTGTAACTAAAGAAGTAAAGATTAGTCAAGCTTTGGATATCTTTGCGTCTAACAATTTTCATCGTCTACCAGTCATTGATAAACACAATCATTTGATCGGATTGTTAACTGAAAGCACTATCCAATCACATACACCAAGCAAGGCAACTAGTTTAAGTATTCATGAATTAAATTATCTATTATCAAAGACTAGTGTTGAATCGATCATGATCAAAGATGTTATTACGATCAAACCTGATCGTTTATTAGAAGAAGCGGCTGAACTAATGATGAATAAAAACATTAGTTGCTTACCAGTTATTGATGATGAAGAACTATTAGTGGGAATCATTACCCAAAGAGATATCTTTGCGGCTTTTGTGGATCTTTTAGGATATCATGATGAAGGCTCAAGGATTGTTATTGAGATTGAAAAAGATGAAGTAGGGGTATTGGCTAAAGTAGCTAAGATCTTAGCTGACAACGATATTAGTATCTTTCATTTAGCTGTTTATCGAAAAGATAAAGTATTGGTCGTAATACGCGTATCTGATGTTAAAGGTCATAAAGTAGCGAAACTATTAGAAAGTAATGGTTATAAGATAACAGATGTATTGATCAACCATAATAACTAAGTACAGATAATGATTATCTGTATTTTTCTTTATATAATACTTAGATCTTCACAAATTGGAGTTAATTAAATAAAATCTAAAATATTTGGTATAATTATAATCTAAGGAGGATGTTGTTTTGGAAAATGATCCTTTGATATGGAAATTGGTATTACAGGTATTTTTGATCGCTATTAATGCGCTTTTTGCGGCAGCTGAGATCGCTGTGATATCCATGAATGATAATAAATTAGCTAAATTAACAGCTGAAGGCAATGTTAAAGCCGCTAGATTAACGCGGATGACTAGTCAACCCGCACGCTTTTTGGCGACGATCCAAGTCGGTATTACCTTTGCGGGTTTTTTAGGAAGTGCTTTTGCGGCTGATAACTTCGCTGATAAGTTGGTCGATCTGGTCAAGACGACGGGGTTGGGTATTGAAACAGATCTACTTCGAACTATTTCGGTAATCTTGATCACATTGATCTTATCTTACTTTACTTTAGTATTTGGAGAACTCGTCCCTAAAAGAATAGCGATGCGTAACGCTGAAAAACTAGCTTTAGGCATGTCTGGGTTTATCTACATTGTGTCAGTTATCTTTAAACCAATCGTTGCTTTCTTAACCTTTAGTACTAATGCTATCTTGAAGTTGGTAGGAGTTGACCCTAATGATAATGATGATGTAATGACAGAAGAAGAGATTCGGATGATGATCGATGCTGGTAGTGAAAAAGGGGCGATTGCCAGGGAAGAAAAAGAGTTATTACAAAAGGTATTTGAGTTTGATGATCTAAGTGCTGAAGAGTCAATGACCCATCGAACTGATACTGATATATTATGGCTTGAAGAAACCGATGAGCAATGGGCAGAGATCATTAATGAAACACGTCATTCAATCTATCCTATTTGTGATGATAGCGTAGACAATGTTATTGGGGTTCTTGATGTAAAGGATTATTTCCGATTAGCTGATAAATCACGAGATATCGTAATGAACGAAGCTGTTCGTCCGGCTTACTTTGTGCCTGAAAGTGTTAAGTTAGATGATTTGTTTAGAAATATGAAAAAGGGACGCAAACAGTTTGCGGTCGTTATTGATGAGTATGGTGGTATGAGTGGTATTATCACCATGAGTGATCTATTAGAAGAGTTGGTGGGCGATTTCGATGAGATAGATGATGAAGAACTAGAACCATACTTAGAGAAGGTCAATGATAATAAATGGCGAGTTAATGGACTTGTTTTAGTTAAAGATATCGTTGAAAATCTCAAGGTTAAATTACCTGATGATGGTGATTATGATACATTTGGTGGATTGATCTTTGATGTTTTAAAAACGATCCCTGAAGATGGTAGTCAATTAGAATTGACGATTGGTCCATTAAAGGTAGAAATCATTAAGATAAAAAACCATCGGATCATGGATGCTTATGTGACGGTCGATAAACAGAAACAGACTAGTTCACAAAATCAATAATAGTCGTTTATAAATGAGCGTTTTCATATATAATAAATGAAGTAGAGGTAGCTATGGCACAAATTGTAATAAATGATGTAAAGATAAATTATTCTAAATCAGGAAATACCGGTTTGCCGGTAATCTTATTACATGGTTGGGGCCAAAATTTAGCGATGATGTCACCAATCGAGCAACATTTAGCTACTGGTTTTCAGGTATACAATATTGATTTACCAGGATTTGGGTTAAGTGAAGAGCCGAAGTACGGATGGACGGTTTATGACTACGCTGATTGTTTAAGGGGATTTATTGAAAAATTGAAACTAATTGATCCAATCATTATCGCTCATTCCTTTGGGGCAAGACTTGCGATCATCTATGCCTCTTTATATAAAGTTCATAAAATGGTTATAACAGGTGGAGCAGGCATTAAAGATAAACGAGGAGTCGATTATTATTTACGAGTATATTCATATAAATTGGCTAAGAAAAGTCTTGGCATATTAGGATTAAAACAAAAACAAGCTGCCCTTAGTAAAAGCGCTGGTAGTTCAGATTATCAAAAAACTAGTGGTGTGATGCGCGAAGCTTTTGTGAAGATCGTTAATGAAGATTTAAGTAATCTTTTATCTAAGATTGAAGCAGAAGTGTTATTAGTTTGGGGCGAAAATGATGAAGCCACTCCCTTATGGATGGGTAAAAAAATGGAACAAGCAATACCCAATGCCGGACTTGCTATTTTTGATGGTGATGATCACTTTGCTTATTATCACCAAATGCCAAGATTTTTGAAAGTTATTGATATCTTTTTAAAACAGGATCGGATGGTTTAATATGCAATATTTATTAGGAGTTATTTTTCTGTTTTTATATCTTGTTAACACTGCTTTTAGTACAAAGCATGCTTTACATATGTTTCAACAAAATCGTTATGAATTACCAAGGTATCTTAGTTGGTTACATAAAAGACAGTTTAATTATGAAAATATGATCATTAATGTTATATTGGCTGTTTTGTTTATTGTGGCTATCTTTATCGAAAACACCCTTTTATGGATCGGCTACTTGGTTTTAATTATCATGATAAAGGCTGTTATTGAATACAATTTGGAACGCAAAAAAGATTATATTAAACCATTAGTATATACTGCCCGCGTCAAAAGACAGATCATAACCCTACTAATCTTAAATCTATTGATCATTATTGGTTTTTGGTTTATCCCTAATCGTTTTTGGTCATTGGCTTTTTTGCTAGGTCTATATATTAATTGGGCATTGATCGTACTTATGTATTATATTAATCAACCAATGGAGAAAATGATCAATGAGTATTATCTTAAAGATGCTAGAAAGACCATCAATGGTATACCATCTTTGAAAAAGATCGGTATTACTGGAAGTTATGGAAAGACCTCTACTAAAAATATCTTAGACGCAGTATTATCAGATGCTTATTATACATTGAAGACACCTCTTTCTTATAATACGCCAATGGGAATTACAAGAACGATCCGTGAATATCTAAAACCAATCCATGAAGTCTTTATCTGTGAGATGGGGGCGGATAAAGTAGGAGAGATCGATTATTTGACTAAGTTTGTTAAACCACATTATGGTATTGTGACATCGATCGGACCACAACACTTAAATACTTTCTTGAATATGGAAAACATCATCAAAGAGAAAATGTTGATGATTGAGAATTTATCAAGTGATGGTATTGGTTTTATCAATATGGACAACCGTTACATTCGTGAATATCATATTAAGAATAAATGTAAGCTGGTTAAATATGGTATTAAGAGTAAAGATGTTGATTATTATGTAGAAGATATAAAATATCATCCTCAAGGAAGTACGTTTGTGATCGTTGATCAAGAAGGTAAACAATATTCTTTTTCTACTAAGCTTTTGGGTGAACATAATATCATGAATATATTAGTTGCTGTCGCTGTTGGACGTGAACTAGATATTTCCTGGGAAACCCTTCAAAAAACGATCAGTAATCTTGATCATATTGAACATCGTTTACAATTGAAAAAGATCAATGGTTATACTTTTATTGACAATGCTTTTAACTCTAATCCTGAAGGAGCGGCGATGTCATTGGAAGTATTAAGTCGGATGGAAAATAAGCGTTTTATCATAACTCCTGGAATGATTGATCTAGGTGAGCGTCAAGATGATGCTAATCGTGAATTTGGTAAACAAATGTTTGGTAAAGTAGACTACGTTATCTTGGTTGGCAAAAGTCAAACAGCCACGATACTAGAAGGTTTATATGAATCAGGCTTTCCAAGTGAAGTGATTCAGGTAGTTGATACAGTTAAAGAAGCGTTTGATATCGTTTATCAATTGGCTACGCCACTTGATACCATTTTATTGGAAAATGATCTACCAGATGCTTTTAATAGATAGAAAGATGTACAAGGATGAAGATTGAACAATTTATCAGTAAAGTATTAGCACTAGCGCGTATTGGGCAGAAATATACACAAGATGAATACGCTCGTGAGAACTACGAAGAATTAGAAAAACTAGCGATCGAAACGATCAGTGAAAACGCTGAGATTATCTTTGACCATAATATTTATATTCATGATGTTTATGCAACACCGAATGTGTCTGTAAGAGTATTGGTTTTTAATGAAGAGGGTAAACTGTTAATGGTCAAAGAAAAACAAGATGGTCGTTGGGCAGTTCCTGGTGGTTGGTGTGATGTGTTTGAATCATCAAGTGAAAGTGGTCGAAAAGAAGTCAAGCAAGAAGCTGGCTTAGATGTAAATATTGATCGGATATTAGGGGTATTTCAACGTGAAAGATATAAGGATTATCCAACATTAGTTTCTGAGTATGTTCATTATTATTGTGGAAGTATCTTAGGTGGAGAATTAAAACACAATCATGAAACACTTGATGTAGGTTTCTTTGATATAAATGAGTTGCCAGAATTGTCAAAAAAGAATACGATAATGGAGTTGACCAAGGCATATCAAGTTTATCTTAATGAATTGCCTGTTCAATTTGATTAGGGGGAAATATGAAAATAAATGTTGGTGTTATCTTTGGTGGAGAATCGGTTGAACATGAAGTAAGCATTATCTCAGCTTTACAAGCAATGAAGGCAATTGATGATCGTTTATACAATGTCGTTGCTTTATATGTAAGTAAGAAAAGACAGCTGTACTATTCATCGATGTTAATGGATATTAAATCATATAAAGATTTAGCTAATTTGATGAATAAAGCTGATGAAGTATATTTAATAAACGAAGGTAATAAAGCAAGTATTAGACCAACTAACAAAAAACTCTTTGACAAACAATATCCAATAGCCATTGATGTGATCATACCTATTATGCACGGGACCAATGGAGAAGATGGAACGATTCAAGGTTACTTGGAAATGGTGGGTATACCTTATGCTGGTTGTGATGTGATCGCAGCTGGCGTTGGTCAAGATAAGGTGATCATGAAATATGTATTAGCTGGCAATGGTTTGCCCGTTTGTGATTGGTTCTGGTTTTATGGGCATGAATACACTGACCAACAAGACAAGATCAAAGAACAGGCTTTAGCTTTAGGATATCCTTTGATCATTAAACCGGCTTGTCTTGGATCTTCGATCGGTATTCAGTTTGTTCATGATCCAGCTGAATTAACTAACGCAATAAATGAAGCTAGTAAATATGATCGCAAACTTGTCGTTGAAAAAGTTGTCAATGATCTTATGGAAATCAATTGTTCAGTTTTGGGTGATTGTTATAGCTGTCAAGCAAGTAGTCTTGAACAAGTATTAAAAAATGAAGAGATCCTGTCTTTCTCTGATAAATATATTGGTAAGGGTAAAGGCTCCAGTTCAAGTAAAGGCATGGCTAGTACATCGCGTATTTATCCAGCGATGATCGATGAAGTGATGACAACGCAGATCAAAGAGTTAGCGATCAAAACCTTTATGGCTTTAGGAGCCAGTGGCGTTTGTCGTATTGATTTTATGGTTGATAGAAGTACTAATGAAATCTATGTAAATGAAATAAATACAATTCCAGGCTCTTTGGCTTTTTATCTATGGCAAGATTGTGGGGTTGATTTTACAGAGTTAATGAATAAATTGATCAAACAAGCGATCGATCGCCAACGACGTAGAGAAAAGATGATCTTCTCTTATGATTCTAATATCTTAGCTGGTTTTAGTGAAGGCACTAAAGGAAAAGGGCGTATTAAATGAAATTCTCATTGATCTCCACATGGAAGATGTCGTATGAAGGACATCTTGAAGCTTATCATAAACTAAAAAATGACAAAAACTTAGATCAAGCTATTCTAAAAGGAATTATGATCGTAGAAGATGATCAAGATATTCACTCAGTAGGTTATGGTGGATTACCGGCCATCGATGGTCAAGTATATCTAGATGCGGCTTATATGCACGGAACTACTTTACGATATGGGGCAGTATCAACGCTCAAAAACATCAAAAATCCCATTCAAGTCGCCTATCGCTTAAGTGAGCGCTTATTAAATTGTTATTTAAGTGGTGAAGGTGCCCAAGAATATGCGTTGAATGAGGGTTTTGAACAGCGTGATATGTTAAGTGAAACCGCCAAAACTAAATGGGTAAATAAAAGTAAGGAATCACTTCATGATACAGTCTGTTTTATTGGTAAATTAGATAACGATTTAGCCTGTGGGGTGTCGACTAGTGGTTTATTTATGAAAGAGAAAGGTCGAGTTGGTGATTCTTGTAATATTGGCTCAGGGTATTACGTGGATAGTGAAGTAGGTGGATGTGCTGCAACTGGTATTGGCGAAAATATCATGCGTGGGTGTTTATCGATTAGTGTCGTTAATTTAATGCGGACAGGAATTGATGTTCAAACGGCTTGCGAACAAGTCATCACAGAACATAGTGAAAGATTGAAAAGACATAATATACCTCATGATGATATCTCTTTGATCGCTATTGATGCTAACGGTAAATTAGGCGCCGCTACGACCAAAGTAGCTTTTCCTTTTGTTTATTCTAATCAAGATCAAAGCCCAGTGATCATGGTGGCTTTTAATGATAATGATAAGATCAAGATTGAAAAAGCCAGCACGACTTGGCTGGCTGAATATACAGGTGATTAGTTTATT
>CAZCSQ010000017.1:21063-22408 GCA_964501425.1 uncultured Erysipelotrichaceae bacterium | reverse complement strand
AGCCAAGACGGACTAATTAGAATAAAATAACCAGCGATTAACACGATCGCTGGTTATTTTATCTTCTTACCTTTTATTTGGTTTTATAAAGCGCTATACTTATAAATGAAAGAGAGGGAATATTATGTATAAATATGCTTATATTAATAAAGTAGTAGAGTTGATAGATAAGATCTATGAAACTCAACAACCTGTTATTGATGAATTGGCTAAGAAATTCGCTGAAAACATCAAAAACAACCATATCATTCATGTCTTTGGTACTGGTCACTCCCACATGATCGGCATTGAATTGTTTGCTCGTGCTGGTGGGTTAGGCAACGTTAACGCTATCTTAGATCAAGATGTATTGACTAGTAATGGAGCACGTAGAAGTGGTGCTTTAGAAAAAGTTAGTGGTATTTCAGACATTATCTTTGATCAACATAAATTCGAAAAAGGCGATATCATGATCATTACTTCTAATTCCGGCAGAAATGCTATGCCAATCGAAATGGCTATGCGCGCCAAAAAAGAAGGGCTTTATACTGTCGCTATGACAAACTTAAAACAGTCTGAAAAAACGACAAGTCGTCATCCTAGCGGAAAACGTTTGTTTGAGTGTGTTGATATCGTTATTGACAGTTGTGTTCCAGAAGGTGATAGCATGATGGATGTAGGCAATGTTAAAACTGGTCCGGGTAGTACAATTAGTGGAGTTGTTATCTTAAACACGATCGTTAATGAAGCTTTACAGATCCTTGCAAAAGAAGGCTGTAAACTACCTGTATTCCAATCACAAAACGTTGATGGATTTAACAACGACGAGATTTATAATAATTATGAGGATAGAGTAAAACACTTCTAAACTAATATCATATCAATCATAAGGAGGAAAAATGAGAGCCTGGGAAAGATATTTTGATACGATCGATACGGTCGTTGACGATGTAAGAAAGACACAAGGTGAAAACATCATGAAGGCTGCTGAGATATGCGCTGAAGCGTCTATCAAAGGCGGTATCATCTACGCTTTCGGTTGTTGGCATTCTTTATTGGTAGCTGCCGAAAACTTCTATCGCGCTGCCTCACCAGCCAACTTTGCGGCTTTAGCTGTACAGAGTATTAATGGAACAATAGAATTATCTAATGAGGGAAATCTTGAGGCTTGCTATGGTATTGGTAATTCGATCGTGGATTATCATCGTTTAGATCCAAATAAAGATGTGTTGATCTGTATTTCTAATTCTGGTAATAACATTGTGACCGTGGATGCTGCTTTAAGAGCTAAAGAAAAAGGCATACCGGTAATATCGATCACATCTATTGATTATGGAGACTTAATGACAACCAAACACAATTCAGG
>CAZCSQ010000017.1:0-20963 GCA_964501425.1 uncultured Erysipelotrichaceae bacterium | reverse complement strand
GAAGCCAGAGCTAAATTTGACTGGTTATCAGATATCGATCCTCAAGAACATAACGGGGCTTTTGTTGAAAAATATTTCTATCGAATTAAATCTCTATAGATAAATGATATTTGTGTTAACTATTTAATATAAATTGTCATTATCAATTAATCACAAACATTTTACATCTTTTCACACATTTGTCACACAATTTCGTTGACTAATGTAAGCGTTTAACATATAATCATGATAAAGGAGGTTCACAATTAATATGAACACATTTCTATTAGCCACTTTATTGGGCTTGTGGTCAGGTATTGCCATGGTATTTAACCTAATGGGACTTGGCTTAAGAACAGCACTAATAAATGGTATTATGGCTGGTGTATTAGTTGGAGATGTAGCTTTAGGTTTTGAAATCGGTGCTACTACCACATTGATGGGTATCGGTTTCTATACTTATGGTGGAGCTACAATCCCTGACTATGTAACCGGAGCAATCTTTGGTGTAGTTGCAGGACAAAGAACAGGGGATAGCGCAATCGGTTTGACCGTAGCTATCACATTGTCATTGTTAATGACTCAAATGGATATTTTGGGTAGAGCAACAACGACTGTCTTCCAACACGCTGGTGACAAAGCTTTAGCTGAAAACAAACTTGGCGCATTTGAAGCTTGGACACTTGCTGGTAGTATCCCTTGGATGTTATCACGCGCCCTTCCAGTATTCATAGGTATCTTGCTTGCTGATAACTTATCAGTATTGGCAGATTTCTCAACAAAGTTTAAATGGTTTACAGATGGTTTAGCAGTAGTAGGTAGATCATTACCTGCAGTAGGTTTCGCTTTATTGTTATCTTACATGGATATCAAAAAATATTGGCCATTTATGATCGTTGGTTACGTATTGTTTGCTTATATGAACGTTCCGACAATCGGTTTGGCATTAGTTGGTGCAGCGGCTGGATTCCTCTACACAACTAAGAAGGGAGGAGCACAATAATGGCTAGAACAAATAAGAAATTATCAAAGAGTGCTATCTCAAAGGCTTGTACACGTCATAACTTCTTCTTACAGATTTGCTGGAACTATGAAAGAATGCAGGCTGCTGGCTATGCATACGCTATGGTACCAGTAATCAAAGAATTATACGATGATAACGACGAACGTTGCCGTAACCTTGAAAGACATATGCAATTCTATAACACCCATCCAGGTGCTTCAGCAGTTATCTTCGGAGCTGATGTTGCGTTAGAAGAATCATATGAACCTGAAATGGGCGACAACCTAAAAGTTGCTTTAATGGGCCCTTTGGCTGGTATCGGTGATACTATCCAAGCAGTATTAGTTAACCCTCCGTTTGCTATTTTAGCAGCTTCACTTGCTGTTGAACGTAACTGGTTAGCTCCAGTAATGGCAACATTACCAATTCTAGTATTATTCTTCTTACGTTGGCCTCTATTTAACTTCGGTTACAAAAGATCAGTTAACGTTATTGAAGACGTTAGTGGCAGTTCAGGATTTGAAAAACTACAAGTTGCAGCTAGTATCTTAGGTATAACTGTTGTTGGTGGATTCGTACCTAGTATGTTGAAATCATTAGTTATCAAGTGGAGACCTGGTGTTAAACTTGAAGGCGATAGTGGAGTTATCGAAGGTGTTTCTGATATTCAGAAAACATTGGATGCTATCCTACCTTACATGTTCCCTATCCTATTAGTAAGCTTCTGTTACTGGATGATCAAGATCAAGAAAGTTACCCCTCTAAAAACATTGTTAACATTATTTGTAATCATGTTTGCTTTAGGAGCTCTTGGAGTTATCTAATCATCTTGAATTTTAGCTAGAATAGAATTATAATTAATATAGTGCCTATTACCTGCCTAATAAGGCAGGTAATTGGCTTATTAAGGAGAAAATTATATGATTGGAATAGTATTGATTAGTCATGGTAAAATGGCAGAGGGTATGATAGATTCAGCTAAGTTGTTTTTCGGAGATGCAATCGAACAATTAGCGTACGTAACACTTAAAATGGAAGACAGTCCAGAAGATTTTCAAAACCTTTTAGCAGAAGCTATTAAAGAGGTTGATGGTGGCGAAGGAGTCATCGTGTTAGCTGATTTGCTAGGGGGAACCCCAAGTAATAGAGCGGCTTATCTTGTTAGTGATAATGTCCAAGTTATTACTGGTATGAACTTGACAATATTCTTAGAACTATTAGGTCTAAGATTAAGCGGTGCAGTTGATGTGCACAATTTGATCGCAACAGGTCAAAGCGGTATAGTAAGTTTAAATGACTTACTTCAGGAACAAGTAGATTAACTGTTGTAAGTATTTAAAAATATTCACTTAAGGAGGTGAAAGGACATGATTAAACATTTAAGAATTGATAATAGACTGATTCACGGTCAAGTAGCAGTAACTTGGATGAACAGCATTGGTGCTGATAAGATCATCGTTTGTAATGATTACGTAGCTAATGATAAAATCCAAAAAATGAGTTTACCTTTAGCAGCTAGAGGAAATACTGTATATGTATTCACGATCGCAGAAACGATTAAATATGTACAAGACCATCCTGAAGAAACATCATTTGTTATTGCTAAATTTCCATCTGATGCATTAGCAATCTTGGAGTCAGGCGTACAGGTTGAAACTGTAAATGTCGGTAACGCTGCACCAATCGCAGGTACTAAATATGTACAGATCAATAAATCGATTTTTGCAACTCAAGAAGATGCTGAAGTTTATCGTAAGATAGCAGCAATTCGTGGTGGTAAATTGCGTAGTCAATTGACAACTATGAATGAAGGCACAGATTTCTTAGCAGCTCTAGCATCTGCAGGTCTATAAAATCAAAAAGCTCATCGATTGATGAGCTTTTTTTAGTTGCTAACTTGTTTTTCGCTTTCGTAGATCTTGATCGATTCTTTATAAGTTCTTATTACCAATCCTTGATCATCGATAACATCTAGGTACTTAATGTTGAGCTTTGAAGTTTCATAGAAGTTGATCAACGGAGCTAAATTAGTAAATCTACCGATTGTTCCATTTGGAATGATAAAGAGCCTATCAGGTTTTTCTGGATCATAAGTTATGTATACATTTCCAGTTGGGATTTTTTTTATGTCAGGATTCATCTTTTCATAGAAAGTCAACTTCTGTGTTTGTAGTTCAGTGTCTCTTACTACAACTTCTATCTGCCATATTTGGTAGAAATGTGAAGCCGAATCTTTGATTGGATATAAAGGATTAGCATTGATTATTTCTGCCAAAGCGACTTGTCCCTTAAGGATCATTTTTTGGATCAAGTATTTATCCCAATTGTATTCAAGCATCTTGAAGGCAAAGAAGGCAATTACAGTGAAACTGAAGAATCCAACAATAGCGATGATCTTTAATGTACTATCTAAATTTGTGAAATTAAGAATGATGAAGGTTAAACTGATTACGATTAACGCCATTAACCCAATTAAGATTTGGTTTAATCTTTGATATATTTTTAATTGCATATATCACCTATTTACTGTTTTCATACTTTTTGGCTATTTGTGCTGATACATAGTAATTGACAGCTATTGTTAATAAAGTATAAGTCACAAAGCCAATGATAAGATTAAAGACCATGATAACGGCTGCGAAAAGAATGGCACCGATGTTGTATAAAGCTATCGTCTTATTTATGTAAGCTAGATCAACATTTTTCTTTTTGTCTAAATGATACTTCCGATTTAAGATACTTGAAGCCATTCTTTGATCATCGTTGCGGTTGTAGTGCATTTGTCTTTTCCATAACAGTAACTCACTTGCGACCAAAACTCCCGCGACGAGTAGTGCTGCATAGTAAGGATTGTCCATAATAGTTTTTAAGAAATCCATATAATACCTCTTTCCATATAATAAATTATATGTTATTGTCTGTTTTTAGTAAAGCGTTAACATTAACTTGACTTAGGTATAATTTGCATTTATTATTATATGTGCCGCTATAGGTGGCTGTTTTAGATTGCGTGGGAGGTTTAGCAAACCGTAATACCACAGCATAATCGTTCAAAGGAGGACGTTTGATGAAAAGAGTTGCTAGAGTTGTCAAGCTCCAATTCCCTGCGGGGGGAGCAAGACCAGGACCGGCACTTGCCGGAGCCGGAATCAACATGCCTCAGTTCTGTTCTGCGTTTAATGACGCAACAAAAGATCGGGCTGGAGATATTGTACCGGTAATTATTACGGCTTATGAAGATAAGTCATTTGATTTTGTTTTAAAGACTACACCAGCATCAGTATTATTGAAGAAGGCTGCAGGAATTAAGAGCGCTTCAGCTAATGCAAAGACAACTAAGGTCGCTACGATCTCAGCTGATGAGCTTCGTAAGATTGCTGAATACAAGATGCCCGACTTGAATGCCAACGATGTAGAGGCCGCTATGAAGATCATCGAAGGCACAGCACGTAACATGGGTATTGTAGTAGATGGGATGGATAAGTAAACAATATGAAACAAGGTAAAAATTATATTGCGGCCGCAAAACTAGTAGACAAACAAACATATTACCCGATCGAAGAAGCGATCGCCTTGGTAAGAAAGACTAACTATGCGAAGTTTGACGCTTCAGTGGAAGTCTCATTTCACTTAAATGTCGATCCTCGTCACGCTGATCAACAGATCCGTGGAGCTTTGGTACTTCCAAATGGAACAGGTCGTAGCCAAAAAGTATTAGTTGTAACACAAGGTCCTAAGGAAAAAGAAGCTAAAGACGCCGGCGCTGATTTTGTTGGTGGAAAAGAAATTCTTGAGGATATTAAAAAGGGATGGTTTGATTTTGATGTTATCATCGCTACTCCTGATATGATGGCAGAACTTGGAAAATTGGGTAAGATCTTAGGTCCTAAGGGCTTAATGCCAAATCCAAAGACTGGTACTGTAACGATGGATGTTGCTAAGGCTGTTGAAGACGTTAAAAAGGGTAAAGTTGAATACCGCGTTGACAAAGAAGGAAACATCAATAACTTGATCGGTAAATTATCATTTAGTGATGAGAAATTGATCGAAAACTATAAAGCATTATACGATGTCCTACTGCGTGCTCGTCCAGCAGCGGTTAAAGGAATTTATATGAAGAATATCGTTGTATCATCTACGATGAGTCCGGGTGTTAAAGTAGCTCGCGATTAATCATTGACAAATCATTAGATATTGTTAGAATTAAACTGTTATCAATATACCATAGACAGTAACGGCGTAAGCTTAATCATGTTACCGAGGTAGAAAGTAAAATAACTCTTTCAACCCATGCTGTCTAGGCATGGGTTTGAATTTAGGTATATTGTGGCATATAGAAAGAAAAGAGGTGTAAGACAGGTATGAACCAATCGATACTTCAAGAAAAGATTGAATTAGTTAATGAAGTAGCGCAGAAATTAAGCGAGTCAGCATCAAGTGTTGTTGTTGAATATCGTGGATTAAGTGTTGCTGAAGTAACTGAATTGCGTAGGACATTAAGAGGTGAAGACATCGAATTCAAAGTTTATAAAAATTCGATCGTACGTCGCGCAGCTGAACAAGCTGGTTTTGAATCTTTAAATGATGTCTTGGTCGGACCTAATGCTATTGCATTTAGTAGTGATAGTGTAGCTCCGAGTCGTATCTTGGTAAAGTTTGCTAAGAAACATCCTAAGTTGGTGTTAAAAGGCGGACTTGTAGAAAAAGGTGTTGTAGACGCTACGACATTGACCACATTGTCAGCACTACCTAACAAGGAAGGTATGATTTCCATGTTGTTGGGTTGCTTACAATCACCGATTCGCAGTTTTGCTTGTGCAGTTAAGGCTGTAGCAGAAGCAAGAGATGGCGGATCAACAGAAGTTAAGGTAGAAGAAGTTGCTAGTGAAGCGCCGCAAGAAGCGGTTGCTTAAATAAATAGGAGGAAAAGAAAATGGCAAAAATTACAACTGAAGATTTAATTGCTTCCCTAAAGGAAATGACAATTATCGAATTAAATGATTTAGTAAAAGCAATCGAAGAAGAATTTGGCGTAACAGCTGCTGCACCTGTAGCTGCAGGACCTGCTGCTGTTGAAGAAACTGAGGATCTTGGACCTACAGAAGTATCTGTTATCCTAAAAGAAATTGGACAAGCTAAAGTTGCTGTTATCAAGGCTGTTCGTGAAGTTACCGGCTTAGGTTTGGTAGATGCGAAGGCATTGGTAGATGCTGCACCTAAGGCAGTTAAGGAAAACATCAAACCGGAGGAAGCAGAAGAAATCAAGAAAAAATTGATGGAAGCCGGAGCGGTTGTTGAGATTAAGTAATCTATATAAAATATTAATAGAGCGTTGCTTCGCCAAGGAGGCGATAACGTGAGTCATTATTTTACAGATAACGCTGACATGTCCCATAGCCGGAGAGTTATACCTTTCCGGTTTTTGGGCGTAAACTATAAATTTGTCAGTGATAATGGTGTCTTTAGTAAAGATGAAATAGACGATGGTACACAACTGTTATTGAGTTGTTTAGACTTTTCAAGCCTAAACAATGGAATTGTCGATCTTGGTTGTGGCTATGGAGTAATCGCCGTGATCGTTTCTAAGATAACTAATTCAGAAGTTTTAGCGATCGATGTTAATCCACGAGCTATTGAGCTTACTAAGGAAAATAGTGATCTTAACAATGTTAAAGTCAAAGCCATTGAGAATAATGGTTTAACAAACATTGATAAGCTGTTTAGTGCGATCATTACTAATCCACCAATCAGAGCAGGTAAAGAAACAGTATATCGACTTTTTGATCAAGCTTATGAAAAACTTGAAGAAGATGGAGTTTTGTGGGTTGTGATCCGTAAACAACAAGGAGCAGTGAGTGCTGTTAATAAACTTAACGAACTTTTTGGTAATTGTTTGGTCGTTGAAAGAAAAAAAGGATTTTGGATTCTTAAATCTAATAAAACTTGACATATTGATGATAGTCAAGTATTATAGTATATTGCATAAATATGAAAATTAAAATGGGGTTTTGTGTCCCTTTTCGTGTTACAAAACTCTCAGAAAGGTGGCTTTTATGGACAAAAATCAAGCATATCGTGTTATCAATCTGGGGAAAAAAGCCAAGCGTCGTGATTATTCTAAGGTTAGTGGGTCATTAGAATTACCTAACTTAGTAGAAATACAAACTAACTCTTTTAAGTGGTTTCAAGAAGAGGGGCTAAGAGAAGTCTTTGAAGAGATATATCCTATTCAAAACTATAGTGGGACTATCAAATTACGCTTCCTAGACTACGAGTTTAGTGAACCAAAATACAGTGCTAATGAGTGTAAGATCAGAGAGGCTAATTTCGCGTCTATTTTAAGAGCGAAAATGGAACTTGAGATCGTCGATAGCACGACTGGTGAAGTAATCACTAAATATGAAGATGTTTATTTTGGCGATATGCCAATGATGACAGAAACCGGTACATTTGTTATCAATGGGGCTGAAAGGGTTATCGTTTCACAGATCGTGCGCTCTCCAGGCGCTTATTATGCGATTGGTGTCGAAGAAAAGACCGGCAAAGAAACATACAATACAGAATTGATTCCAAGTCGCGGAACGTGGTTGGAATTTATGTCAGATTCAAAGAAGACCGCATTTGGTCGTTTGATCAATATGAGTGTTGATCGTAAACGTAAGATGTTATCGACTGTGTTATTCAAAACTGTTGGTTTAGGTTTGAATTATGAACACAATGAAGATGCTTTTGACACAACATCGTTTAAAACTTTCTTATCGGCTTTAAATCTTGTTACTAATGATGAATTAGAATTAGATGGCGAACAAAGAGAGTATTTGAATCTATATGTATTATTATATACAGCGTTTTTTGGAAACTATGAAGAGATCGTCAATACTTTACAAGTTGATAAAGTTAAAACAACTAATGAAGCATTGTTATCCGTTTATGAAAACCAAAGATCGGATGAAGTACCTACATTAGATGGATCAATCAGTGTCATGAATGCTAAATTCTTTGACCATCGTCGTTATGATCTAACTAAAGCTGGAAGATATAAATTAAATAAGAAGCTTGGTATCGTCAATCGTTTGGAAGGTGTATATACTGCTGAAGATATTTATGATGCCACAGGCAAGCTGTTAATGAAGTCTGGTACATACATTGATCGTAAGGAAAGAGATGTATTAAGAAAAGAATTAAGTAAGGGAACACATGTGACTGCTTTCCCGATGAATCACTTGTTTTCGCATCCTGATATAACTGCTGTTCCTACTTCACATACTAATGTTCTTGTAGGTCGTATCTTAGCTAAAGAAGTGGAACTTAGTACTACCACTTTAGAGAAAGGTACAGTCCTTACTAAAGATGATGTTAGTTTGATAGCTGCTGAAAAAGAAGAAGTTGCTATTTTCGCAAGTATTATTGGCAGAGAAGTAACTCTTACTAAAGAAAATGTTCGTAGTGTCTTAGATTATGGTCAACGATTATTTGTGGTTGGACGCGTCTTAAACAACAATGAAGATGTTCTTTATAATGACAAATTAATGGCGATGCGCTATCTACCTGATTATGATGTTGTCCGTTTGACTGCTAATGAAACACAGTTTGTGGTTGATGCGGTTAGTAAAAATGAAAAGATCACTGTTTGGTTGATCGGTGCTGCTGTTCAACAACTACATGTTCGTAATAATGCGGAAGATGGACATCGTGTAAAAGTAATCGCTACTGATCCACTGATTGATAAGAAGACGATCATGATCTCTGATATGTATGCTTGTTACTCATATCTATTGAATCTAATGGATGAAGTTGGTGATGTTGATGACATTGACCAGTTGGGTAATCGTCGCATTCGTACAATTGGTGAGTTGATCCAAAATCAATTTAGGATTGGTCTTTCAAGAATGGAAAGAGCGGTTAAGGAAAGAATGTCTATTTCTGATCTTTCAACGCTTACTCCGAAGAACTTGACGAATATTCGTCCTTTAACAGCTGCTGTTAAAGAATTCTTCTCAAGTAGTCAGTTATCACAATTTATGGATCAAGTAAATCCATTAGCCGAATTAACAAATAAACGTCGTATATCAGCGCTAGGGCCTGGTGGATTAACTAGGGAAAGAGCTGGTTTTGAAGTACGTGACGTTCATACATCACACTATGGTCGTATTTGTCCGATTGAAACTCCTGAAGGTCCAAATATTGGATTGATCTCAAACTTGACATCTTATGCAAGAGTAAATGAGTATGGGTTTATTCAAACACCATATCGTATAGTCAAAGATGGACAGGTTTTTGAAGATGTTGTTTATTTATCAGCTGATGATGAAGAAGATTATATCATCGCTCAAGCTAATGAAGTCTTAAATGGTCAATTAGTCAATGAAGAAGTTGTTGCTCGTCATAAAGGTGAGACGATCATGGCTAAGAAAGAAGATGTTGAACTTGCTGACGTTAGTCCGAAACAGATTGTTTCGGTAGCTACAGCCTGTATTCCTTTCTTGGAAAATGATGATGCCTCACGCGCACTTATGGGTGCTAACATGCAACGTCAGGCTATCCCGCTATTACGTCCTTCATCTCCTTGGGTAGGCACAGGTATTGAGTATCGTGTCGCTAAGGATTCAGGTAGTGGAATCACTGCTGAAGGTGATGGTACAGTGTCGTATGTCGACGCTAATAAGATCGTTGTTGATGAAAAGAGTGGACAAAGAGAGTATCGTTTATCAAAATTTAGACGTTCCAATTCTGGAACTTGTATAAATCAACACCCGATCATAAGTCGTGGTGAGAAAATTGAAAAGGGAGACATCTTAGCTGATGGACCAGCGATGGAAAACGGTGAATTGGCTTTAGGTCAAAACGTAACGATCGCCTTCATGACTTGGTATGGCTATAACTATGAAGATGCCATTATCATGTCAGAACGTTTAGTTAAAGAAGATGTCTATACTTCAATCCACATCGAAGAATATGAGATAGAAGTTAGAGAAACAAAGCTGGGTCCTGAGGAAATAACTAGAGATATTCCAAACGTTTCAGAGAATTCCTGCCGTCATTTAAACGCTCGTGGCGTTGTCATGGTTGGCGCTGAAGTCAAAGAAGGGGATATATTAGTTGGTAAAGTTACACCTAAAGGACAAAGCGAGATTTCTCCAGAAGAAAAATTATTATTAGCGATCTTTGGTGAGAAATCACGTGAAGTTAGAGATAATTCATTGAAAGTTCCACATGGTGGTGCTGGTATCGTGCAGATGGTTAGATTCTTCCGTCGTGAAGATGGACATGAACTACCTCCTGGAGTTAATGAAATCGTCAAAGTATATATCGTTCAAAAACGTAAGATCTCAGAGGGCGATAAGATGGCTGGTCGTCATGGTAATAAAGGTGTTATTTCACGGATATTACCAGTTGAGGATATGCCGTTTATGCCTGATGGCACACCAGTTGATATCATGTTGAATCCATTTGGTGTTCCTTCTCGTATGAATATTGGGCAGGTACTAGAGATTCATCTGGGTATGGCTGCTAAAAAACTTGGTGTTAAATTCTCAACACCAGTATTTGATGGTATTAATAATGATGAATTACGTTCGATCATGAAAGAAGCTGAAAACTCACCTGATGGCAAGACAGTCTTGTTTGATGGTCGTAGTGGTGAGCCATTTGATGAAAGAATTGCTGTTGGTGTTATGTATATGATCAAATTGGCCCACATGGTCGACGATAAATTACATGCTAGAGCCACAGGTCCTTACTCATTAGTAACGCAACAACCTTTGGGTGGTAAAGCTCAAAATGGTGGACAACGTTTCGGTGAAATGGAAGTTTGGGCATTAGAAGCTTATGGTGCTGCTTATACCTTAGGAGAAGTATTAACGATCAAGTCAGATGACATCGTCGGACGTACAAAGACCTATGAAGCGATCATCAAGGGTAAAGATATCCCAGCTCCGGGTGTTCCTGAATCCTTCCGTGTCTTAAAACATGAATTACAAGCTTTAGCCATTGATGTTAAAATGCTTGATAAAGATGGAAGAGAAATAGATCTAAGGAAGATGGAAGCTGAAGATGTTAAGCAAATCGCGGCGGTTGAAGAAGAACTACAACAAATAGTTGAAGTTGATAATAACGCTGATGATGATCTGCCTGAAACAATCGTTGGTTTTGATGATGAAGATTATAGTGATTATGAGATAAAAGAATGAGGAGGCATAAAATATGAGTATCAATAATTTCGCCTCGATGCAAGTAGGTTTGGCATCACCGGAGAGAATTCTCGAGTGGTCTTATGGAGAAGTCAAGAAACCGGAAACAATAAACTATCGTTCTCAAAAACCAGAACGTGATGGTTTATTCTGTGAAAGGATCTTTGGACCTTCCAAGGACTGGGAATGTTATTGCGGTAAGTATAAGAAGATTAGATATCAAGGAGTTATTTGTGATCGTTGTGGTGTTGAGATCACAAAATCAAGTGTTAGACGTGAGCGGATGGGGCATATTGAATTAGCTGCTCCTGTGGCTCATATCTGGTATCTTCGTGGTATCCCATCACGAATGAGCTTACTTTTAAATATGACTCCAAAATCTTTAGAAGAAGTTGTCTACTTTGTTTCTTGGGTCATCACTGATCCAGGTAAAACGAAATTGGAATATAAACAGGTTATTTCAGAAAGAGAGTATCGTGAAGCTAATGTGATTTATGGCTTTGGATCATTTAAAGCCGAAACAGGTGCTGAAGCTGTAAAGACTTTACTTGAACAAGTTGATCTTACAAAAGAACGAGCGATCATTACTGATGACCTTAAAGGTGCTCAAGGTGACAAGCGTAAGAAACTGATCAAACGTTTAGAAACGGTTGAGGCCTTTCTTAACTCAAACAATAAACCACAATGGATGGTATTGACGGTATTACCAGTAATACCACCAGATCTGCGTCCAATGTTGCAGTTGGATGGTGGTCGTTTTGCGACTAGTGATCTTAATGATCTGTATCGTCGTGTCATTACAAGAAATAATCGTCTTAAAAAGTTATTAGAATTAGGTACACCAAGTATTATCGTTCAAAATGAAAAGCGTATGTTACAAGAAGCGGTGGACGCACTGATCGATAATGGTCGTCGCAGTAAACCGATAACCGGCGCTGGTGGACGTGCACTTAAGTCATTATCACATAGTTTAAAAGGTAAACAAGGACGTTTCCGTCAGAACTTACTTGGTAAACGTGTTGACTTCTCTGGTCGTTCAGTTATTGCTGTTGGTCCGAATTTGAAGATGTATGAATGTGGATTACCACGTGAGATGGCTATCCAATTGTTCAAACCATTTGTGATCAATGAGATCGTTAATCGTGGGGTGGCTAGTAATCCTAAAACAGCTGAAAAATTGATCGATCGTCAAGATACCCGTATTTGGGATATCGTTGAAGACATCGTTGAATCTCGTCCCGTTTTATTAAATCGTGCTCCTACATTACATCGTCTTGGTATTCAAGCATTTAAACCAAAATTGGTTGAAGGTAGAGCTATTCGTCTTCATCCATTAGTTACCCCAGCTTTCAACGCTGACTTTGATGGTGACCAGATGGCTGTTCATGTTCCACTTTCTGAGGAAGCTTGTGCTGAAGCGGAAATCTTAATGTTAGGTTCGAATAATATCTTAGGTCCTAAAGATGGTAAACCGATCGTTACCCCATCTCAAGATATGGTCTTAGGCAATTTCTACATCAACATGGAAGAAACAGCTGAAGAATTTTTTGAAAAAGCAAAGTATCTTGAAGGACTTGGAGAAATTGAAGAAGCTAAATTATGGCGTCGTTATGGTGAAAACGAAGGTGCTATCTATGGTAGTACTAATGATGCTTTAATGGCTTTTGACAATAAAGATACCCATTTACATACAAGAATCGCGGTTAGAGCGTCATCTTTGAAAAAGACAACATTTACCGCTGAACAAAGAAGTAAATTATTGATCACCACGATTGGTAAATTGATCTTTAATGAAATGTTCCCTGAGGATTTCCCTTATTTAAATGAAGCTAATGCGACTGATTTTGTGGAAACACCTGACAAATACTTTGTAAGTATGGGTACTGACGTTAAAGCTTATATCAAAGATCTACCAATCAATAAAGACTTTAAAAAAGCTAACTTAGGTTTAGTTATCGCTGAGGTGTTCAAGCGTTATCGTAATGAAAGAACATCACAAATATTAGATAAGATCAAAGATTTAGGTTTTAAATATTCAACAATTGCTGGTATCACTGTTTCATTAAATGATATCAATGTGGCTCCTAATAAATATACATATATTGATAAGGGTAAAGAAAAAGCGACAGAGTTGAATCGTTTATATCAACGTGGTAAATTAACAGCTCCTGAGTGGGAAAGACATCTAACGTCATTATGGGGTGGCATTAAAGACAGTATCGGCAAAGAGGTTATGGATAACCTTCCTCGTAAAAACCCGATCAATATGATGGCCGTCTCTGGTGCTCGTGGTAATTCATCTCACTTTACGCAATTAGCTGGTATGCGTGGCTTAATGGGCAAACCAACACAATCTAAATCAAAGAAAGAATACCAATCATCAATTATCGAAGTTCCTATATATTCATCGTTTAGAGAAGGATTAAATGTATCAGAATTCTTTATTTCAACACATGGTGTTCGTAAAGGTTTAACCGATACTGCCTTAAAGACAGCTGAGTCTGGATATCTAACACGTCGTTTGGTTGATGTGGCTCAAGATGTCATTATCTCACAAGATGACTGTGAAACCGATCGTGGTTATTCAATCAGTGCTTTAGTTGATCATAAAGAAAACTCGGTCATTGAAAGTCTCTATGATCGTATCGTCGGCCGTTATGTTAAGGAAGATGTTTATGATCCAACGACTAACGAATTGATCGTTGCTAGTGATGATTTCATTAGTGATGATATCGCAACGAAGATTGTTGATGCAAAAATTGAAGAATTATCTATTCGTAATATATTCACATGTGACTCAACTTATGGTGTTTGTAAGAAGTGTTATGGTAGAAATATCGCAACTGGCAAGATCGTCGAAGTAGGAGAAGCTGTTGGAATCATGGCTGCTCAATCAATTGGTGAGCCAGGTACACAGTTAACTATGCGTAACTTCCACACCGGTGGAGTTGCGGGTGGTAGTGATATCACTCAAGGTTTACCACGTGTTGAGGAATTGTTTGAAGCTAGATCGCCAAAACATAACGCTACGATCGCTAAGATCAGTGGTGAAATCATTGAGATCAGTGAGATCGATAATGGTAGTGGCTTTAAGATCATGGTCGCTAATGAAACAGAAACGATCGAACATCATACAGACCACAATCAAACGATCCGTTCGTGGATCAAGGTTGGCACAAAGGTAAATGCTGGTGATAAGTTAACAGAAGGACCAGTTAATCCTAAAGAATTACTTGAAGTAGCTGGTGTCAATACTGTTCATAACTATATCCTTAAAGAAGTACAAAAGGTTTATGGAGCGCAAGGTATTGGAATTTCTGATAAACATATTGAAGTTATTATCAGTCAGATGTTACGAAAAGTTATCGTGATCAATCCAGGAGATACGGACCTGAGTTCAGGTATCCAAATTAGTTTGGCTAATATTACCAACCTAAATCGGGATATGTTGATCGATGGTAAGAATCCAGCAACGTTTGGTCCTACATTGTTAGGTATATCTAAAGCTTCAGTAGAAACCGATTCATTCTTATCCGCAGCTAGTTTCCAAGAAACCACTAAGGTTTTAACAGATGCGGCCGTTAAGGGTAAGATCGATCATTTACTTGGCTTAAAAGAAAATGTCATCATCGGTAAGATGATACCAGCCGGTACCGGATCAAAAGCATATCGCGCTTCAACTGAAGCCATTCATAAATTGGCTGCTCAATTAAGAAGTGAACGTGAGGCTCGTAATTTTAAGGAAGAAGATGTCTTGATGAGTGATATTGATAATAGTGATGATGATTTCATCCATACGGAAGAAGTTAATCAAACAACACATCAAGCAGAAATAACAGAATAAAGAAAGACCTTCGGGTCTTTTTTTATTGTCATAATGAAAATTTACATTAATAAATGAAAGAAATGTAAATAGTATGAAAATTCACTTGACATTGTTTTCATACAAATATATACTGTCAATATATTTTAAGGAGAAAAACTATGAAAAAAGTGAGATTACTAATAATCTTGGCTTTAGTTTTAGCTTTATTCACTGGTTGTACCTCAACTGATAAAGGCAATGGGGATGTAGTGGAAACTAAAGTCGTCAATATCGCTACCGATATCGATCTATCATCAATGGATCATCATATTGCCACTGATGGTACATCCTTTATCGCAATTAATTCTGGCATCGTTGGTCTAACTGAACTAGACGCTGATGGCAATGTAGTACCTGAAATAGCTGAGTCTTGGGAAGTTGTCTTTAATGATGATGGAACAACCGTCTACACATTTACTTTAGCTGATGCTAACTGGAGTAATGGTGAACCGGTGACCGCCGCTGACTTTGTATTTGGTTGGCAAAGATTAGCTGATCCAGCCACTGCTAGTGAATACAACTTCATCATTGAGACGATCGCTTTGAAAAATGCTTCTGCGGTTGTAGCTGGTGAATTGCCGGTTGAAGAATTAGGTGTCAAAGCATTAGACGAGAAGACACTAGAGGTAACTTTAGATCTTCCGGTAAACTTTTTCTTAAGCTTAATGGCCTTCCCTACTTTCTTCCCTTTAAATCAAGCGTTCTATGAAGCACAAGGAGATCAATATGCTTTAAGTCCTGCTAATCTTTTGTTTAATGGTCCGTTTGTGATGACAGATTGGACATCAGGTAATAGTTATTCATTTGTGAAAAACGAAAATTATTTCAAAGCTGATGAAGTAAAAGTTGATGGATTAAATTTCAGATTTATCAATGATACACAATCGGCTATGTTAGAGTTTGAATCTGGTAACTTGGATTATGTACGTTTAACTGGTGAATTAGTTGGTGCTTACCAAGATGATCCAGCGTTTGTGCAAAGATTACAAGGCTATTTGTGGTATCTATCAGTTAATTTCGCTGATGAGAGTATCAATAGTGTTAACTTGAGAAAAGCCGTTAGTTATGTTATCAATCGGGAATCGATTGCTACTAATATCTTAAAGGATGGATCGGTTGCGGCTGAGGGTATTGTGCCTAAGACTTTAGCTACAGGACCTGATGGTAGTGATTATCGAACAACGACCGCAAAACTTGTGTTTACCGATGTTGAAAAAGCTAAAGAGTATTGGGAGGCTGCTAAAGCAGATCTTGGTGTTGATACATTAACGATTGAATTGTTATTTGAAGACACGGAAGCTAGTAAGGCTGTCGCTGAGTTCATTCAATCAGAGATCGAAACTAACTTAGAAGGATTATCTGTTGTTTTGAAAAGTCAACCTAAAAAATCACGTTTGGAATTAATGCGTGCTGGTGATTATCAATTTGGGTTAACTCGTTGGGGTCCTGACTATGCAGATCCGCAGACTTATCTTGATCTATTCTTATCATTTAATAATAATGCTAGTTATAATAATCCGGCATACGATGAAACCGTTTTAGAAGCGACCACAGGTGTAAAAGCTAGAGATGCTTGGGCACGTTGGCAAATGTTGAAAGATGCAGAGAAAATTCTAATTGAAGATGATTGTGCTGTAATACCTATTTATCAAAACGGTGGAGCTTTAATGATCAGTACGCGTGTAGATGGTATCGAACTACATACAGTTGGTATCGATAGCTTCAAACGTGTAACACTTGATTAAAGTTTAAATTCTACGGATAAAAACATTACAGCGGCTACCGCTGTAATGTTTTATCTTTAAGAAAGGAGAGAATTTATGGGAAAGTATGTCTTAAAAAGAGTTGTGATCTCATTGTTAACCTTGATGGCTATTTTGTTTATCTTGTTTTTGATGCTTGAATTGATGCCTGGATCTCCATTTAATGATGAGAAGTTAACTGAAGCGCAACGCGTTTTATTATATGCCAAATATGGACTAGATCAGCCTTTCTTTGTTAAGTTCTATAAGTATGTGATCAATATGTTGTCGGGAGATTTTGGTGTATCTTACACGATCAATAAAAACTTTGCGGTAAGTGGAATGATCGCTAGTCGTTTACCAATAACGATTAAATTAGGCTTACAAGCAATCACTTTAGGATCTGTAGTTGGTCTACTTTTGGGCATAACAGCCGCTATCAAACATAATACTTGGATTGATACTGTTACGGTTATGATTTCAACTCTTGGTGTAAGTGTTCCATCTTATGTTTTTGCGCTTGGATTAGCATATTTTGTTGGTTATAAATTGGGTTGGTTTCCAATTCTTTATAACATGGCAAAAGCTGCTGAATCATCGGTTTTACCTACATTAGCTTTATCGGTGTTTACCATCGCTAATGTGGCTCGTTTTACAAGATCAGAAATGATCGATGTGCTTGGATCTGATTATATACGTTTGGTTCAATCCAAAGGAGTAAAGGAATGGAAACTAATATTAAGACACGCTCTTCGTAATGCCTTAATACCGATAGTAACAGTTATCGGCCCCCTTATGGTTGGATTATTGACGGGAAGTATGGTCGTTGAAAAGATCTTTGCGATCCCAGGAATTGGTTCATTAATGGTTAATGCGATTCAGATGAACGATTATAATGTCGTTATCGCCATCGCTTTTGTCTACAGTTCTTTATATATCTTTACTATGTTAGTTGTGGATATTCTCTACGGCGTCATTGATCCAAGGATCAGAATTGCAAAGGGGGCTAACTAATATGAGTATTGAAGAAATGAAAGAATACCAATTCTTAGAAAATGATTTTAAGTTTGCCCATGATGAAAATGCAAGATTGATTGATAAGACATATAATTCAACATCTTATCTTAAAGATGTATTAGCCAATTTCATGAAAAACAAAGGTGCCATCTTTGGCGTAGTTGTAGTACTATTGATCGTAATCTTAGCGATCATTGGTCCATATTTAAATGAGCACACATATAAGTCGATCCTTATCGAACAAGCATCATTACCGCCTCGTATAGGTTGGCTTGAGTCTTTTGGTATCTTTGATGGAACACGTAATGGTGTTAATCTTTATGTTCAAAAAGGCTTTGGTGATCTATATTATTGGTTTGGTAGTGATACTCAAGGAAGAGATATCTTTACAAGAGTATGGGAAGGAACCCGAGTTTCATTGATCATCGCCTTTACGGCGGTTGTGATCGATATCTTCATTGGAATGGTTTATGGTCTTGTGTCAGGCTATTTTGGTGGAAAGATTGATATTGTCATGCAACGCTTTGCGGAAATTCTTAATGGTATTCCCCAACTTGTTATCGTAACACTGTTGGGTCTTGTATTACCTCCTGGTATTATCTCGATCATCTTTGCGTTGATGATCACCGGCTGGATTGGTATGAGTCGAATTGCGCGTGCGCAGGTGTTAAAGCTTAAGGAACAAGAATATATCTTAGCGTCTAAAACGCTAGGTGCTCGCGACTTTGCGATCATCTTTAAAGATATCTTGCCCAATATCTTTGGTCAGATCATTATCATGAGTATGTTTTCTATACCAAATGCGATCTTTATGGAAGCGTATTTATCCTTTGTGGGACTTGGAGTCCCAGCGCCGTTGGCATCTCTTGGTTCGTTGATCAATGAAGGTTATAAATCAATTACGGTCATGCCTCATATTATTAGCAGCTCGATCATAGTGTTGGCTTTATTGATGTTGAGCTTTAATCTATTTGCGGATGGTTTACGTGATGCCTTTGATCCAAAGATGAAACAGATGTAGGAGGGATAAAATGAAAGTACAGAAAGAAAGAGTCTTATCCATCCGTGATCTAAACATATCTTTTAAAACAGGCAGTGGTACTGTTAACGCTATCCGTGGTGTTAGATTAGACCTGTTTAAAGGTGAAACCCTGGCGATCGTTGGTGAAAGTGGAAGTGGTAAATCGGTTACTGTAAAAGCGATAATGGGTATATTAGATAGTAATGGAACGATTGATAGTGGCTCAATTACCTTTGATTATCAAGACGGTAATGAAGATAGAAGTGTTGACCTTGTTAAAATGACTCCTAAAGAGATCAGATATCAAATTGCTGGAAAAAAGATTGCCATGGTCTTTCAAGATCCCATGACGTCACTTGATCCAACCATGAATATTGGTAAACAGATCATGGAAGGCATGATCGAACATGAATCAATCAGTAAAGATGAAGCTAAAAAAAGAGCATTAAATTTATTGAACCTAGTTGGGATTGAAGATCCAGAAAAAAGACTAAAACAATATCCTCATCAATTATCAGGTGGTATGCGACAAAGAGTCGTGATAGCGATCGCTTTAGCATGTAGTCCAGATGTCCTTATTTGTGATGAACCAACAACGGCCCTTGATGTTACGATTCAAGCCAAGATCTTAGAACTGATCAAAGATATTCAAAAGAAAAGTAATATATCTGTTATATATATAACCCATGATTTGGGAGTTGTGGCTAAAGTAGCTGATTATGTGGCCGTTATGTATGCTGGTAAGATCGTCGAAAAGGGAAATATCGATGAGATATTCTATGATCCAAGACACCCTTATACTTGGGGATTATTAAGTAGTATGCCAGATATGGATACGGATAGTAAACGCTTATTCGCGATTGCTGGTAGTCCTCCTAATCTATTAGAAACTGTACCCGGTGATGCGTTCGCACCCCGTAACCCATATGCTTTAAATATTGATTTCCGCCTTGAACCTCCTATGTTCGATGTCGGGGGCCAGCACCGGGTCAGCAGTTGGTTATGTCATCCTAACGCGCCTAAGGTTAGGATGCCTGATCAACTTCAAAAAAGAATAGTTAAAATGTTAAAGGAGGACAGCGATAATGACTGAAAGAATACCTTTATTATCGGTTAGAAATCTCAAACAACATTTTCGGATCAATCGACGCTATACCGTAAAGGCTGTTGATGGTATTAGTTTTGATATTTATCCTGGTGAAACGTATGGATTAGTAGGCGAAAGTGGTAGTGGTAAATCAACAACTGGTCGCTCAATCATTCGCTTATATGATCCAACAGCTGGTGAGATCATCTTTGATGGACAAAAGATTAGTGGCAAGCTAAATGAAGAACAAGAAAAACATTTGCGACAGAACATGCAGATGATCTTTCAAGATCCGATGGCCAGTTTAAATCCTCGTAAGAAAGTAAGTGAGTTGATCGCTCAAGGTTTACTTATTCATAAGTTGTACGATTCACCAAGTGAGATTGATGAAAAAGTTAAAGCGATCTTAGAAAAAGTTGGCTTATCCAAAGAACACGCGACACGCTACCCTCATCAGTTTTCTGGTGGTCAAAGACAGCGTATCGGTATTGCTAGGGCATTGATCATGAATCCTAAACTAATTATCGCCGATGAAGCGATATCGGCCTTAGATGTATCAATTCAAGCTCAGGTGGTCAACCTGATGAAGGATATTCAAGATGAACTAAAGACAACGTATCTATTCATTGCTCATGATTTATCAATGGTCAAATACATTAGTGATCGTATTGGAGTTATGCATTTAGGTCACATTGTGGAAACAGGTACTACCCAAGAGATATTTAATAACGCTATCCATCCATATACTAAATCACTATTATCCGCAATTCCTCATCCTAACCCAAAAGTAGAGAAGAAAAGAGTGGCGCTTGTATATGATAAAGATAAGATGCATGTCGATTACTTAGAGGGCAAGGTACATCAGTTATCACCAACTCATCAAGTATTAGCTACTGATGATGAACTCAAACAATGGTCTAATTAATTTAAAAAGTTGATTATCATATATTTCCTTGGTAATAAAGGTATATCTTAAAAGGCCATGACTTTTTCAGTAGAGGGGATAAGCCTTTGTGTCAAATAAGTGTGGAATAAAATAAAGAGATAAACTATATAGAA
>CAZCSQ010000016.1:0-22428 GCA_964501425.1 uncultured Erysipelotrichaceae bacterium | reverse complement strand
ATTATTAATGATCAGGATTAATTAGATAATAATAACCAATATCGTAGTAACGACCACGATGGAAGAAATCATCTTTACGGATTCCTTCATAGCTCATCCCACATTTTTCAAGTACTCTTTTTGAAGCTAGGTTCTCTAAGACATAACCAGCGGTTATCTTATGATAGTTGACTGATTTGAAAAGATAATCAGTCACTGCTTTAACGGCTTCAGTGATATAACCTTGGTTCCAATACTTAGATCCAATCGCATAACCAATCTCGATTGAACCAATATAATCATTACGAGATTGTTGCAGAAAGATACCAATACATTCATTGATCTGTTTTAGTTCAATACCCCAACAATACGAGACTGGATCATTAGATAGACGAACTAAACTATCAATACTAGAACTGTTGAAATTCTCATAATAGGGAGCCCCAAAATAATCTAATACATGCTGGTCATTATTGATGTTGATAAAGACATCATAAGCATCTTTGTTAGTAAGGTGTCTGATAATCAGTCTTTCTGTTTCTAATCTTTTACTACCATGATGATTTAGTGTAGGCTTTTCCATTATCCCCACAACCTTTCTATTATATCCATACCACTAATGAAGGTGGCGATGGTACTAAAGACATTAGCGACGATGACGATCGCTAAGATCTTTATGAATCGATTAGATAGGATACCTTTAAGGGTAGTGATATCCTTATAGACATTTTGCATATCAGCGACAGTTGGTTTTTTGATCATAGCTTCAACGATACCAGCAAACCAACCAGCAGCGAGTAAAGGATTTAATGAGGTTATTGGTGCGACAAGAAAAGCAGTTAAGATCGTTAATGGATGAGCCATTAATAATAGACAACCTAAAGCACTAAATGTACCGTTGTACAAGATCCATGATTTAAGTTGTGACAGTCCCATTTGAAAGCTATTTAAGAATGAATAAAGGATCAAAGATATTATGATGGCGGGAATGATCCACCCTTTGAGTTTTGACCATAAAGACTTGGTTGGTATTGATGATAACTCTTTCATATCTTGATCAAGATATATTTCCTTGGTAATACCCGGAACATGGGCAGCACCTAAAACAGCGATGATCTTTTTACCTGGAGCATTTTTGATCTTATTGGCTAAGTATTGATTGCGCTCATCGATCAAAACGCCAGCTACTGTCGGTAAAGATTGATTGATCTCTGCTAAGGCAGACTCTAACATGTCATGTCCCTTTAATTCTTCGATCTTTTCTGTTGTTAGTTTTTCATCATCAAGTGATGAAAAGAGCAACATATACAACAATTTGAGTTTCTCTATAAAACGTAGTTTACGCCAAATACGCATGAAAGTTGTTTGAATATGGCGATCAGCTAATACAAGTTTAGCATTGATATCATTGGCGGAATCAATGGCTTGGATCATCTCTTGGCCAACGGCTGAGTCAACATCACTTGCGATCTTTCTTTGATATGAACTCAGCAACATATTTACTAGTAATAAGAATACTTTCTTATCTTTGATGACCTGGATCACATCGGTCTTTTGCCAATCGTTTTTATTATTTAACGAATCAAATCTTTGTTTGTCTAATTCGATACAAACACTGTTTGGTCTTTCGTTTTCAATCAGTTCTTTGACATCAAGCACACTTTGTTTGGATACATGGGCTGTTGGTAAAAGGATGATCTCTTTATCTTTATAATATAATCGGGTTATCTGGGTTTCTATCATTGTTGGTCTTCTTTCATTACGCTATTGTATACTAATCTTATCATGTAACCAAGATAAAATGAATGATATTACAAGTTTATATTTAGGCTAATAAAAAAACGGTTGTTGATCGAAATGTTTCATATCAGAATATTGATTATATGCTATAATTAACAAAGTAGGAGGACCTATTATGTTGAATTATACAACCTTGCAAAATATGATCCAGCTCGCAAGGATGGTCATCGATATCGCTATCATTACATTGTTAGTGTATTATTGCTTAAAGATAGTACGCAATAATTCACGAACGATCCAAATATTTAAGGGTGTTTTATTTGTTATATTTATGAATGGTGTTGCTCAATTCTTTGGTTTGAAAACAGTCAAAGTTGTCGCAGACATCTTGGTTCAATGGGGCTTTCTAGCGGTCATTATCATCTTTCAACCAGAGATTAGATCTATATTGGAGAAGCTTGGTAAATCAAGCGTCTTTAGTCGTATGTCTTCTTTATCAGGTAATGAAAGAGAAGAATTAGTTGATGAGATCGTTGAAGCGACAATGCATATGGCTGAACAGAAAATTGGGGCGTTGATAACTATTGAACAGACACACTCATTAAGTGATTATGTCAATACGGGTACACCGCTTAATTCAATCGTGACTGCTGATCTTTTATCGTCGATCTTCGTTACGACAACACCGCTTCATGATGGAGCTGTCATCATTCAAGGAGATCGTATTGCTTGTGCCTCAGCATACTTCTTACCTACTGATAAAGAACTACCTCGTCGTTATGGAGCAAGACACCGGGCGGCGGTTGGTATTAGTGAAATAACCGATTCTATTACGATCGTTGTCTCAGAACAAACTGGTTCCGTTTCTTTAGCTAAAGATGGGGAATTAACTAAAATGACAAGAAACACATTGAAGGCGTTCTTGTTAAAAGCGATCTGTAATGAAGAAGTAGAACATGGTGATAATCGCACCAGAGATGAAGAGAAAAATGATCGGATCGAATCAATCTTTAATGATTTGATCGATCGTGAACCGGAATCGATGATCATTGAGAAAAATGATGAGCAAGAAAAAGTTGAACCAGTTAAACCAGAAAGCACTGGTGTCTTAAAGATCTTCCGTAAGAAGAAAGATAAAGATAAAGAAACTGAATCAACTCATATAGAAGAAGAGAAAATAAGTCAAAAATTAGAAAAGACTAGTGAAGATAAAGCTATTAAAGAAGAGAAAGTTGATCGAAAAAAAGAAGTGGATATCGATAAGGATTTTGGAATGGAGTTTGCTTCAATTGAGAATGTTGATGTAGATGAAGTGTACAAAGATCAAATAGATACTTCCGATAAAGGAGGTGACAAGAAATGAGTAAACGTAAAAAGATTGATCGCTTGGAATCCGAAGACAAACTGGAACTAGCGGCTCGTATCGCTAAACAAAGTAAAAAAGTAGCTAATACTTATGAAAGCATTGAAAGTTCCTTTTTAAGGATCATTCGCTGGTTGAGTTCGTGGATCGATCGTTTCTTGTTTAATCAGAAATATAGTAAGATCGTTGCCTTTATGTTGGCGGTTATGTTGTATGTTGTAGTTAACATCAGTGATAACCCGCTTGGCACTATTTCACAGTCTGGTTATGTTATTAATGAGATTCCGATAACTGTTCGTGTAAATGAAGAAGTTTATGAAGTTAGTGGTTTACCACAAGCAGTATCAGCGAGCATTATCGGTGATGTTTCAGATATTTCGATGTTAAAGAATTCTAGTTCATATAAAGTAGTGGCGGATCTTACAGGCTTAGGTGAGGGCACTCATGAGGTCGATCTAACAGCTACTGATTTCTCTACGCGTCTTAGTGTAACGATCAACCCATCTAAAGCGGTGGTTACGATCAAGAAGAAAGTCACATGGCGTTTTAATCTAAGCTATGACTATGTTAATACTGATAAGATTGATGCAATGTATGTATTAGGAGTACCTACCTTATCCACAACGGAAGTCATGGTTAAAGCATCACAATCGACGATCGATCAAGTGGCGTATGTTAAAGCATTGATCGATGTTAAAGGACAATCAAATAGCTTTATGACTGAGGCGAAGTTGGCAGCTTATGACGCTAATGGTAATCGGGTTGATGTGGATCTAATTCCATCAGTTGTATCAGCTAGCGTTCCTATATCATCACCTAATAAAACAGTAGCGATCATGATCGAGCCAGTAGGTGATATACCAAACAATATGGCTATTGATCAAATAACCTTAGATCATTCTTCGGTAACCTTGTATGGTCTTGATTCGGTATTAAATAAGATAAATGACATTAAGGTGCCTATCGATGCGACAACTTTAACTGAAAACTCTAGTTATACCGCACCTATCAATATCCCAAGTGGCGTAAATAAAGCTAGTGTAACCCGAGTGATCATGTCAGTAACTTTGGCTGAGCGCGTTAGTCGTGAGATCGTCAATGTACCAATTAATGTTTATAACAATACAAATGGATATAAATTCTCACTTAGTGAGGGCGAAGAAGTTGTCGCGAATGTCATTGTTTACGGAACGGCCTCTAATATAAATTCCTTATCAGCTGATGACATAAATGTATATCTTGATATGCAAACTATTCAGCCTGGCACACAGGAAATCAAACTATCAGTTAGTGGCGCGAATTCATTGGTAACCTATGAATTGGTTGAGCCAATCATTACTTTGACAGTTATTGAATAGAAAGAGGAATTCATGGGTAAATATTTTGGCACGGATGGATTTAGAGGTAAAGCTAATAATACATTGATGGTAGAACAAGCATTTAAAGTTGGTCGCTATCTTGGTCATCATTTCAATAAAGATAATGCAAGGATTTTAATTGGTAAGGACACCAGGCTTTCAGGTTCAATGCTGGAAGCGGCATTAGCTGCGGGAATTACAGCCAGCGGAACTAATGTTGAACTATTAGGTGTATGCCCCACACCAGCTATTGCGTATTTAGTAAATGGTACTGACTATGCTTGTGGGGTAATGATCTCAGCTAGTCATAATCCTTATTATGATAATGGTATAAAAGTCTTTAGTCACAAAGGAATGAAACTTGAAGCGACGATTGAAGAATTGATTGAAGCTTATGTAGATGATAAAGTTACGATACCCTACGCGGCTGAAGATCATATTGGAGTTGTTAAGCATGTACCTGAAAAATTAAACCTTTATATAGATTTCCTATATAAGCAATTTAAACTTGATCTAAGTGATTATCAGATCGTATGTGATCTAGCAAATGGTAGTGCAACAGCGACAGCTGTTAAACTATTAAAACGGTATAATGCGAATCTTACAGTTATCGCTAATGAACCCAATGGCTTAAATATCAATACAGAATGTGGTTCTACTCATCCTGAACGTTTAGTTCAGATCATGAAAGAAGGCCAATATGATCTTGGTCTTGCATTTGATGGGGATGCTGATCGCTTGATCGCCGTTGATGATCAAGGAAGTATCATTGATGGTGATAAAGCTTTGTATATCTTGGGTAAGCAAATGATCCAACAAGGCACATTAAAGGATAATACGATCGTTACCACGGTAATGGCTAATTTTGGGCTTTATCAATTATTTGATAAAGAAGGAATAGCTTATGAAAAGACTGCTGTTGGTGATAAATATGTTTATGATTGCATGTTGAAGAATGATTTTAAACTGGGTGGTGAACAATCGGGTCACATTATCTTTAAAGATCTGATGACAACAGGTGATGGCTTACTTACAGCGATGAAACTGATTGAAGCGATGGTTTGTTCAAATCAGAAGATAAGTGAATTGGCGGCGCCTTTGTATATTTATCCGCAATTATTGATTAATGTAAAAGTTAAAGATAAGAATGATGTACTAAATGATCCGACGATCAATGAAACGATCGCTAAGATTGAGACTTGTTTAAATAATGAAGGTCGAATCTTGGTTAGACCATCAGGTACAGAACCTTTAATAAGAGTCATGGTTGAAGCCAAGACAGATGCTTTATGTCATGATTACGTTTATCAGGTAGTAGATATGATTAAGGAGAAGGGGTTATAATAATACCCTTTTTTTGTTATTATTAAGGTGAGGTGATCTTCTTGAAACGTGTTATCTGTATCGTTGAAGATGAAAAAGATCTTAACGAGCTTGTCAAAAGGTATTTAGAGAAAGAAGGGTATGATGTTAGATCATATCTTACTTATAATGATGCTTTAGCTCATGTAGAGGATGATGATGTTCATTTATGGATATTAGACATCATGTTAGATGATAAAAGTGGTTTTGAATTAATTGATGAGATCAAAAACAAGACCAGAGATATTCCGGTTATCTTTATGTCGGCTCGTGATAAAGAATTTGATCGGATCATTGGTCTTGAAAAAGGTAGTGATGATTACATCACTAAACCATTCTCACCTAAAGAGTTAGTACTGAGGGTTAATAATATCGTCAGAAGAGTATATAAGGATTATCAAACAAACATGATCGTTGATGGCTATGAAGTAGATGAGCTTCAAAGAGTTGTTTATAATAGTGGCAAAGTAGTTGATCTTACAACGAAAGAGTTTGATCTATTAATGTTGTTTTCTCATAATCGTGGTACTGCCTTTTCACGTGAGCAGATCTTACTCAAAGTCTGGGAAACAAATTACTATGGTTCAGATAGAGTGGTAGATGATACTTTAAGAAGACTTCGTCGTAAACTTCCTGCTTTATCAATTCACACGATCTATGGCTTTGGATACCGTTTAGGTTAATATGAAAAAGATCAATATTTGGTTAAAAGAACTAACTCTGACTCAACAATTGATGAGTCTTATTCTAATATTCGTGGCGATCTTTGCGTCGTTTCTTTTTGTTTATCTTAATGGTAATATCAATAGTTTTGTTAGAAATCAGATGTTTATGATGTTACAAAGAACACAGATTAGTATTGTCTATAATTATAGTCGAAATCCGGAGAATGATATCTTATCATTCGCTAATGACGCCAATATTGCTCACGCTATCTATTCTGATGGTTTAATCAGATATAGTAGTGCTTTTGATATCCGTGATGAAGCATTCTTGATGATCATGAAATCAAACGCGGTGAATCAAAAAGAAATGACAAAGGATTATGTTTATAAAAATAATAGTGAATCAGAAATCCTTTATTCAATATCTACCATTAATGATAAAACGCGTTTGGTCAGTATTGTGGTTAGCTCTTATCAAAATGAGTTTAAGCGCACATTAATAAACTCTGTCATAAGCATTACTGTATTAGTAGTAAGTATTTTGTTTTTCTTATTAACGATCTGGGTCTTTTATTTGATCAGATCTCTTAATCAGATCCGGCAATACATAAACAAGCTTCGTAATAATGAAGAGGTTGATATCAATGTCGATCGTAAAGATGAAATAGGTGAATTAGGGACAGCTTTGATCGCGATGAATAATGAACTAAAGCGCCAAGAACAGATCAAAGAAGAACTTGTTCAAAATATATCTCATGATCTTAAGACACCGATCGCAACGATCAAGTCATATGGCGAAAGCATCAAAGATGGTATCTACCCTTATGAAACATTGGAGAAAAGCGTTGATGTGATCATTGAACATGCTAGTCGCTTAGAGAAAAAGGTTCAAAGCTTACTTTTGTTAAACCGCGTAGGATACTTAGTAACCAGTCGTGATACTGGTGAGACTGATCTATATGAGGTAATAGAAAAGACGTTATTATCGCTTAAAGTAATAAGACCTGAACTACAGATCATTCGTGAGCTTGAACATGCGAATTTCTATGGTAATGAAGAGCCATGGCGCGTAGTAGTTGAAAACATCATGGATAATGCGCTGCGTTACGCTAAAACTAATATCAAGATCAAACTCACTAGTAATGAATTAAGTATTGAAAATGATGGTTCACAACTGACTAATGAAATGATCGAAAGATTGTTCAAACCCTTTGAAAAAGGTAGTGATGGTCAATTTGGACTTGGTCTATCAATTGTCCATCGGATCGTTACAGCATATCATTGTGAGGTGTATGCTTACAACAGTTATGATGGGGTGGTCTTTAAGATAACCAAGAAAAATCCAACTAAACCAGATCAAAAGAAAAAAGAAGAAAAAAAGGTTAAAGAAACAAAGAAGAAATAATAAAAAAAGTAAACAGTTTAATCACTGTTTACTTTTTTGATGACTAAATTCACTTAACAATTTAATCCCAATTGGGATGGATATCAGAAATGTTAATAGGTTAGCTAATGGAATACCGATCTGGATCGCCGTTAAACCAAGATATTGGGGTAAAAAGACAATGATTGGGATAAAGAATAGTCCTTGTTGACTGATTGAGATAACAGTCGCATACAAGCTCTTACCTGTTGATTGACTTGTCATATTACACGCTAAAGTCCAAGATAATAAGGGTAATGATAAAGCGTAGTAGCGCAGGGCGGTAGAGCCGATAGCGATAACTTCAGGATCGTTTTTCCTAAAGATAGCTAAAATGCTTGGCGCAAAGATGAAAGCGATCGAAGATACGATCACAAAGATGATCGTAACGGTCTTAACAAAAAACCAGAAAGCTTGTTTTACTCGTTTATACTCTTTAGCTCCATAATTATAACCGCAAACTGGTTGATAACCTTGTCCTAAACCTAAACTGGTGGCGAAGATAAACATATAGATACGAGAAACGATCGACATCGCTGCCACGGTTGGATCACCATAAAAAGCAGCCTGGGTATTAAGCAAGACATTGGCGATCGAGGCTAGACCTTGACGATAGAATGAGGGCATACCAACTTTAATGATCTCACCTAAGATCGTATATTTAAAACGAATACTTTTAAAGCGAATCCTTACTAAGCTCTTCTTACTATTGATCATATAAAACAATATGACAAAAGACACAAACTGGCTTATGATCGTGGCGATAGCGGCTCCAGCTGTTTCAAAACCAAAGGTAAAGATAAAGATGGGATCAAGGATGATATTTAAGATGCCACCAACGGTAATCCCGATCATCGAGTAGAAAGCATTACCTTGTCCTCTTAGGATATTATTTAAAGTAAATGAAGCTGCCATGTATGGAGCTCCAAATAGGATCCATGATCCATATTGATAAGCATAAGGAAAGATCGTATCAGTGGCTCCTAATAGATTGATTAGATCATCCAAGAAAAACAAGCCAAAGATCGTCAATAAACTTCCCATAAAGATCGCTGAGAAAAAAGCAGTAGAAGCTACTTGATCAGCCTCTTCAGTTCTTTTAGCTCCAAGATATCGTGAAACAGTACTACCACCACCATTACCAAATAAAAAGCCAATGGCTTGGATCATAGTCATTAAAGGAAAGACAACGCCTACCGCTCCTGATGCGGCCGTACTGAGTTGTGATACGAAGTAGGTGTCTGCCATATTATATATCGATGTTACTAACATAGCGATCACTGTCGGGATCGCCATCTTCATGATCAATTTATCAATTGGTTCATTGATCATCATGTGATGTTTTTGTTCTTGTTGTGTTTTGCTCATATGACCTAACTTTCTAAACTAATATGAGTTGTATTATAACGTAGTTTATTGTCTTAAAATATAACACATGTTACAATCTAAAAGATGAAAGATAAAGAAAGTTTTGCTGGAATAGAAGAATTTCGGCGTCGATTAGAAATCACTAAGAAATCATTGAGCTTATTAAATGATATTGATTTGGTTAAAGTAATTCAGAAAGATGAAATAATCTATTTGAAAGATGATCCTGCAGATACTTTTTATTATATCAAAAAGGGTAAGATAAAGACCTATGTTATCTTAAACAATGATGTTGAAAAACATCTAATCTATTATGATGAAGGGTCAGTTTTTGGGTTGGGCTCATTCTATACAAAAACACCACGCTTTACATCGGCGATAGCAAGTGAAAAAAGTGAATTAGTTGTGATAACTCGTAGTATCCTAGATCAGTTAACCCTCAAATATCCTGAATTATACAAGGGGTTATTGATGTTTTTGGCTCAAGACTTACAAATAATGGTAAGACAGGTTATGGCGGCCAGTGGTGAACAAGCTAATACGAGAATCGCTCGTTATTTGATCAGAGAGCTCAGAAACTATAAACTAAAAACTGGTGAGGATACTCATGTCATCAATGTCACCCAAGACCATATTGCTAATCAGTTTGGGTACTCTCGGGCGACAGTAAATCGAGTATTGAGGACATTCTCTAAGAATGCTTGGCTTAGTATTGGTTATAGCTGTATAGAAATATTAGATGTTGAAAGTTTGATTAACTTTGGTGATCAATGAAAGGAATGATTATGAATTACAATGAGTATTTAAGGAAGACATACGCTTCTTGGTTAGGTAAATTGATTGGTATCCGTTTAGGTGCGCCAGTTGAAAACTGGACACACAGCATGATCAAAGAAAAGTATGGGGAAGTTAAAGACTACTTAGTTGATTATGATATCTTTGCGGCTGATGACGATAGTAATGGTCCACTCTTTTTTGTAAGAGCGTTATTAGATCATGATCCACATAACATTAAAGCAGAAGATATTGGAAATACGATCCTGAATTATCTACAAGAATATCATGGTTTCTTTTGGTGGGGTGGCGTAGGTATATCAACCGAACATACGGCTTATGAAAACTTAAAGAATGGTATTAAAGCCCCCTTAAGTGGTAGTAAAGAAACTAATGGGATTGTCTTAGCTGAACAGATTGGTGGTCAGATCTTTAGTGATTGTTGGGGTTATGTCAGTGGTAACGATCCTTTACTAGCTAAAGAGTTGGCAATCAAAGCAGCTTCAGTAACGCATGATGGAAATGGCATTCAAGGAGCGATCTTTGTGGCTGTAGCGACATGTCTTGCTTATGAAATGGATGACAGTGTCAAGATCATCAAAGCGACCCTAAAACATCTTGATCAAAACACTGAATATGCTCAAGTAGTAAATGATATCATCAACTTCTATTATGAAAAGCCAAATGATTGGCATGAGTGTTTAACTTATATTCATCAAAACTATGGTTATGATAAGTATCCTGGAGTTTGTCATATCATTCCTAATACAGCAATCATGATCATGGCGATGTGTTATGGAAACAATAATCTATCAAAGACATTGACCATGTTGTGTGAATGTGGTTGGGATACTGATTGTAATTGTGGTAATGTCGGAAGTATCTTAGGCGCAATGGTTGGCTTGAGTGGCATAGAAGAAAAATGGATCTTACCAATCAATGATACGCTTAACTGTTCAAGTATGATTGGCTATCTTAATAATACGACGGTCTCCAATAGTACAAGATTGTTCACTGATCTTGCCTTTATCTTAAAGGGTCAAAAAGAAATGATTCCCACCTATGCTCAATATGATTTCACCTTACCATACGCTACTAATGGTTTTAGAGCAGTAAATGCTTTATTAAAGACTAACTCATATATGTTGTTGGTCCAACCTCAACAGTTGATGGATCTTACAGTATATAAATATAGCTATTATCTACCCGGAACAATCTATGATACCCGTTATGAGCCATCTTTTTCACCACTTCTTTATCCTAGTGAAACAGTTTCTTTTACCCTTTATACCAAGTCCAAGATTACCGTTGCGGTGTTTGTTAAAGATAGTATGGGGATTATGTATCAATCACATCCCCAAACGATCATTGATAGTGCTTTGATCAGTTATCAGATACCAACTGATATTGAAGGTATTGTTTGTGAGTTTGGGATAATACAAACAGATGTTATAAGCCTAGATCCTTGGTATATAAAAAAGGTTGAAATAGCTAAATCAGCTCAGTTTAAAACTAATTTTAAAGACTACCCCATTGATCATTATGGTGATATATTTGGAGGCGGAACCTTAGATAATATTCGAGGTTGGGTCGTACATAGTGGTAGTTGGAATAGCAGTAAAGAAGGACTCATTGGTAGAGCAGCTGTTGGTTCTCAAGCCCTAATAACAACAGGAGATCCAGATTTTTCAAACTATTCGATCACTGTCCAAATTGAACCTAAAAAGGGGAATGACCATTACTTGATATTTAACTGTCATGGTAATATGTATTACCACGCACTTGGTTTTTGTGAGGGTGGAATCAAACTTTATGAAAAAAACGTCAATGAAAAAATGTTTGCTTTCATACCGTTCAAATGGAATTTTCACAAAAAATACATATTGAAAACAAGTGTCGAGAATGGTATTATAAGAGCGATGATAAACGGGTTCAATTTAAATATCGAAAACGCTTACATTAAAAGGGATAATGGCATATTTGGATTCCTATTAAAAGAGAATTCTGAGTGTCAAATCGATTGGCTTGAATTGGCTTGTCCAATTTAAATAGATAAAAGGAGAATAAAATGAAGAAATTGTTTAAACTTGCTGTAGTATTATTGTTAGCAATGACAATGTTCGGTTGCAGCGGCCAAGAAGGTGAAGAACAAGAACAACCAGAAGAAAAAGTATTTAAAGTTGCTGTCGTTCTTCCTTGGATTGGTGATCAGTCATATTTCGATACTGTTAATGCCGGAAGGTTATTAGTAGAGGAATATGAAAATGTAGAGACTACTTTGATCGAAGCTGGTGATGATACCAGTAAATGGGATAGCATCATGACTGATGTTGCTGAAGGTGGTTATGATTTAATCATCAGTGGTAACAATACTTATGAAGCTCATTTGTATACAGCTGCTGCTGCATATCCTGATCAATTGTTCTTCAACTTTGACTATACAAAGTCTGAAGATCTTCCAAACGTTTATTCTGTAACTTACGACACAGCTGAGTTAGGCTATGTTGCTGGAACATTGGCTTCCTTGATCACAACTTCTGACATGGAAAAAGCTAACCCAGAAAAAATGATCGGTGTTATCGTTGGTATGGATATTCCTGCTATGAACGAATTCATCGGTGGTTTCTGTCAAGTTGCTACTGAATTAGGTGTACAAGTTGTTATCGGTTACCCAGAAAGCTTCACTGATGCTGCTAAGGGTAAAGAAATGTCACTTAATATGATCGAACAAGGCGTTGACGTTATTTGGCAAGTTGCTGGTGGCGTAGGCGTTGGTGTATTCGAAGCTGCTGCTGAAGCTGGTATTTACGCTTTAGGCGTTGACCAAGATCAATATGCTCAATTTATTGAAGCACAACCTGCATTAGCTGCAACAATCGTTGCTTCTATGGCTAAAAATTGTGACTTAGCTGTTAAAAGAGCTGTTGACTTCTTAATCGCTGGCGAATATCCTTCTGGCGTTGAAACATTAGGTATTACTGAAAACGGCGTAGGCTTGATTCAGAACGACTACTATTTGGAACAAGTTCCTGAAGCTATCAGAACACAAGTTGATGAAGTTTTAGGTAGAGTTGCAAGTGGCGAAGTTGAAGTATTTAGTGTTTTAGCTAATCCTGATGGATGGGCTGCTGTTAAAGAAGCTGCTTTAGCTGCTAAATAAGCATAACAAAAAGTTTTATATGACAGTAATGCTCTATTGAACAATAGAGCATTACTTTTAATAGAGTAGGAGGAGAACCTTTGAGCGATATCATTTTGAAGCTTGACAACATTACTAAAATATATGGTAATGGCGTCGTCGCTAATAAAAATGTTAGTGTTGATCTAAGAAAAGGTGAGATCCATTCAATCGTAGGAGAGAATGGGGCTGGCAAATCAACACTGATGAAAATTATCTTTGGGATAGAAAATGCATCTAGTGGTACTATCACTTATAAGGGTAAGGAAGTACACTTTACTAATTCAATGGAAGCTATCCATGCTGGAATAGGCATGGTTCATCAACATTTTATGTTGATCCCATCTTTTACTGTAGTTCAAAGCATTATTTTAGGTATGGAACCAGTAAAACATGGTTTATTTCTTGATATGAAAAAGGCGCTTTCCCAAACAAGGGAATTAGCCAAAAAATACAACTTTGATATTGACGTGACCAAGAAGATAGCTGATTTGTCGGTTGGTGAAAAACAAAAAGTTGAAATCTTGAAGACGTTATATCGTGATGCGGAAGTCATCATTCTTGATGAACCGACATCTGTATTAACTCCCCAAGAGACCGTTAACCTATTTAATGAATTACGGAAATTCAAAGAAATGGGACATACGATCGTCTTTATTTCTCATAAACTGAATGAAGTTAAACAAATCAGTGATCGTATTACGATTATGCGTAATGGTGAAAGTCGCGGTACATATAATAATGCTGATATATCGATTGAGAGAATGACTGATCTGATCATTGATCGTGATCTAATAACTGATTATAGTCATCTACGTGAAGATTTTGCGGATATGACCAAAGTATTAAAAGTTGATAACTTATCGATTGAACGCAAAACACGTTTCTTACTCAAAGATGTTTCTTTTGCGCTGAAGCGTGGAGAGATATTTGGAGTAGCTGGCGTACAAGGCAATGGACAAGCAGAACTAGTGCGTTGTATCACCGGTCTTATGGAACATACAGATGGTAAGATAATCTTATCTGATCAAGATATTAGTAAGGACTCGATCAAACAAAGAAGAGTCAAGGGTTTAGCTTATATTCCTGAAGATCGTATGAGTGATGGTATCGCGGAGAAAGCGTCAGTTAGTGATAATATCATTTCTACCTATTATGATCGCAAAGATATAAACTCAAGATTCTTTATGTTAAATAAAAAGATCTTGGCTGAAGCTGATCGATTGATCAAAAAGTTTTCGATTAAAACACAGAGTGCTAAGTCTAAGATTGGTAGTTTATCGGGTGGGAATATTCAGAAGGTTGTAGTTGCTCGTGAGTATAATACAAATCCATCTTGTATGATAGCTGAACAGCCAACACATGGTATCGACATTGGTAGTGCTGAATTTATTCACACTCAACTTATCGATATGCGTAATAAAGGCGCTGGTATCTTACTGGTTAGTGCTGATCTTAGTGAAGTCATGAACTTATCTGATCGGATCATCGTCTTTTATGAAGGTGAAATTGTTGGTTACTTCAATAGTGTTGAAGGTGTAACGGAAAATGAACTTGGTTTATATATGCTTGGCGTTAAACGTCAAACTCCACAAGAGATTGGAGGGGCTTTAAATGACTAAGAAAAAAGTTAATAAGATCTCACCAACAAATGAATTTGTCTTTGAGATCGTTAAGACTGTAATTTCGATCTTTATTGCTTTAGCTTTAACATTTATCGTTATTGCTTTACTATCTGATAATCCAGTAGGGTTATTTACTAAATTATTGACCTCACCATTAACGAAGGCTCGTTATTTTGGTAACGTTATTGAAATGATGATCCCAATCGCTTTTTCGGGGTTGGCTGTTTCCTTATTATTCAGAACAGGATTATTTAATCTTGGTATTGAAGGTATCTACTATATCGGTGGTGTTGTAACTGCTGCTGTAGCTTGTACAGCCATTGATAGTTATGTTCTTCATCCAATCTTATCAATATTAATACCAGCACTTGTTGGTGGCTTGTTGATGTTAATTCCAGGGTATTTAAAAGCTAAATTCAATGCGAATGAATTGGTTGTTTCCTTGATGTTAAACTCGATCTACTTAGGTCTTGGTATCTTTATCATCAAGAACTATCTTCGTGGTATTGATACATCAGCTATCGCTTCTCCAGCTTTCCAAGAGACAGCGATGTTAGATTATATTATTCCTAACACCAGAATAACGATCAGTTTGATCTTGTTGTTATTGGCGGTAGTGTTTGTTTATGTATTACTTTATAAAACAAGACTTGGTTATTCAATCCGCATGACCGGTACCAACATGAAATTTGCGCTTTATTCAGGAATGAATGCTTTTACCTTATTTATGTTGGTTCACTTCATTTCAGGCTTTCTTGGTGGTATGGGAACATCAGTTGAGTTATTAAGTTTATATGGACGTTTTACATGGATCGTACTACCAGGTCTTGGATTTAATGGTGCTTTAATGGCCATGCTTGGTCGTAATAATCCAGTTGGGGTATTGATATCAGCGTTTTTTATCAGTTATCTTAGTAAAGGCGCTGAAGTCATGGCTTTAGGTAGTGATGTGCCAGTTGAGATCATGGCTATCATCCAAGCTGTCTTAGTACTGCTTGTTTCTTCGCAATATTTCTTACGTAAATGGCGTGAACGTCAATTATTGAAGGAGGGTACTGCAAATGAACTTAGCTGATTTCTTTGCTTCCGTCTTAACGGCTAGCTTTGTATTTGTTATCATTCGTGTTGCTGTTCCGCTTGTCTGTGCATCATTAAGTGCGTATACAGCTGGTATCAGTGGTATGAACAATATCGCTGTTGAAGGTATTATGTTAATGTCGGCGCTGATGGCTGTTTTGGGTAGCTATTGGACTCAAAGTGCTTGGTTAGGCTTACTTGTAGCTATATTAACGGGTATTGTTATGGCATTGATGATCGCTCTTTTCTCAATGAGACTAGGAGCTAATCCCATCTTAGTTGGTATTGCTTTGAATACATTTGCGACATCATTCTCAATCTTCTTGTTATATTTATTTACCAAAAACAAGGGTTCAAGTGCCTCTCTTGCTTCAAAGATACTACCGACAGTTGATATTCCTTTAATTAAAGATATACCGATTTTAGGAAGAATCTTATCTGGTCATTATGTGATTACCTATATCGTAATCGTCGCTATGATCTTAATTTATATCTTGATCTATAAAACACCGCTTGGTATGCGTATCAAAGCTGCTGGTTTAGATCAAGAAGCGGCTCGCTCTGTAGGTGTCAATGTTAATCGTGTGCGTATTATCGCGCTTATCATTTCAGGAATGATCGGTGCTCTAGGTGGCGCTTATATCACAATGGGTTACATGTCGGTATTTGTTAAAAATATTATTTCGGGTCGTGGTTGGATCGGTATTGCTGTTGCTGGTATGGCTGGTAGTAGTTATCCAGTATTGATCATTACGACGATGTTATTTTCGATATTCCAAGCTGTTACTAATATCTTCTTGTTATATAATCTACCTAGTGAATTGATAAATACGATTCCATATGTTGCTGTACTTGTCGGTATCATCATCTTCTCGATCACTGAAACAAGACGACGTAAAAAAGGTGAACTTGATTAATGCGTAAGATACTGATCGATTGTGATCCGGGTCACGATGACATCATTGCGATCATGGTTGCTTTGGCTCATCTTGATGAACTTTCGATCCTGGGCTTTACCACTGTTGCTGGCAATCAAACAGTCGCGAAGGTCACTAACAATTTATTAAAGGTTTGTGATCATCTAGCTATTGATTATGATGTAGCTATGGGAGCTGATAGACCATTAAAACGTGATAGTGAAGTTCAACCACAGGCTCATGGTGAAAGTGGTCTTGATGGTCCAGTATTAGCTGATCCTATCAGTACACCGATTGCTTATAGCGCTGTTGAATACTTAAAAGAACAATTACTAAATAGTAAAGAAAAGATCACGCTTGTTGCTTTAGGTCCACTTACTAATATTGCTCAATTATTGATGAGCTATCCTGAAGTTATGAAACACATTGATGTTATTTCCATCATGGGTGGTAGTCTATATTCAGGTAATATCTTGCCAAAAGCTGAATTTAATATCTATCATGATCCTGAAGCAGCAAAGATTGTCTTTAATTCAGGTATTAAGATCATCATGAGTGGTTTAGAAGTCTGTTATAGTGGTGGTGTTGATCATGATCTACTGGAAGTATTCAAAGATAAAGGAAAAGCGTCTAAACTAGTTTATGATCTAATGGGATTTTATACACGTTTCAGTAAAGAAAGAAATATCCCTTACTCTCCTATCTTTGATATGACCCCAATCATTCATTTATTAAGACCTGAGTGGTTTAGTTCTGTTAGCTACCACGTGGACATTGAAACTGAAGGTCGGTTGTGTCGTGGAATGACGGTCGCTGATATGCGTGAACCAATCGATCCTAATAAGATCAATACAGAAATATTGATCAGTGTCGATAATAAGGCATTCGTTAATTTCTTTATTGAAAGTATCTTATCACTTGATAAAACAAGCCATTAGTGGCTTGTTTTTTTATCATTAACTAATGAGCATCATAATTGACATATGTCATCAATCATTTTAATATTATTATGTTAGAGTACTAACATTAGTAAAGAGAGGAAGATATCATGAAAAAGATCGCTGTTATTTATTGGAGTGGAACAGGTAACACTGAGGCAATGGCTAACGCTGTTGTTGAAGGAGCTCAAACTGAAAATACGGAAGTACAACTTTTTACAGCTGCTGATTTTACTACTGATCTAGTGGATCAATATGATGCTTTAGCATTTGGTTGCTCATCAATGGGTGCTGAACAGTTAGAAGAAGAAGTCTTTGAACCAATGTTTACAGCCGTTGAACCGTTACTTACAACTAAAAATGTAGCCTTATTTGGTTCATATGGTTGGGGTGATGGTGAATGGATGCGTAGTTGGGAAGAAAGATGTGCAGCTGCTGGTATAATGCTAGTAACCGATAGTGTTATCGGTAACGATTATCCAAGTGAGGAAGTTATTGAATCATGTAAGGTATTAGGTAAAGCGTTAGCTGTTATATAAGCCCTATATTATTTTCTTGCTAAATAAAGATCGATAGAATCATATATGTTTATCATACCGCCATTATCATTGATCGCTTTGATAATGGCTTTTTTAAATTCAATTTTATTCTCGATTAAATCATGATCAGAATAAGTATCCAGAAGATTGACATAGTCTTTAGCACGCATGATCCTGGTGTTTTGATAGACATTTGTTTGAATGTCTTTAAAGCCATATTGTATTAATTGGACTCTGATCTTTTCAAGATCAGTATGCTTAAATTCATTGATCTTTATTTGTGTTGTTAAGTATTTTTGATAAACAGCCTGAATTGCCATATGAACAAGATCATCAGTTCTAGACACAAAGGGATGATTATTAAATATAGCGAACACACCGTTTGGCTTTAGTAGATCAAGTACCTTTTGATAACCGACCGTCGGATCGATCCAATGGAAAGCGGTAGCTGAAAAGATAAGATCATAATAGCCTGATGCAAACGGATGAGTTTCAAAATTTCCACTAATCAATGAGAGATTATCTTTATTCATATATTTCTGTTTTGTATATTCAAATAGTTTCAAACCAATATCAATACCAGTCACATCATTTCCTTTATCAATGAAATAGTTAGTGGCTTGTCCGGTACCAAAACCAATCTCTAAGATCTTTGAGTTTTGATCGATTGTAGCGTACTTTTCTATTTCTTGATAAAGTGCTATGGGATAAGTAGGTCGATAACGATCATATTTTTCAGTATTATCGTCAAACACGTGTTTTAAGTCCATAGTTACTTACCTTCCTATATATAAATATTATAACATTCAGATTTAAATCTAAAGTAATTGACGTAAATTAATATCATTGTTAAGATGAGAAAAAGAGATGATCAAGGAGTCAATCATGAAAGAAAAAATGATCCAAGCGTTTAAAGAAGCCAATGGTGGAATGTTTAGTTCAGTTGAAAAGGCTGATGTAGGAGATGCTTATCAAAAGATGAAGGAAGCTGGTGTAGATTTAATGGGGTGGGCTGATCCCTTTATGCCTGATAAAAGTTTACCAAAACACGTGGAAGAAGCATTGATCGAAGCGATCAAAGATGCATCATCAGCTCATTATACAGCGCCGATTGGTAATCAAATATTAAAAGAAGCTTTAGCTAAAAGACTAAAAGCGTTTAATGGGCTTGACGTTGATCCATATCGTAATATCTTGATCACTCCAGGTTCTGATTCGGGACTTTTTTATGCCATGTTACCATTTATTGATGTGGATGATGAAGTAATCATCTTTACGCCTAGTTACCCAAATAATTTTTCGAATGTAAAGATCATGTCGGGTAAGATAGTACCAGTTTTATTAAAAGAAGCAGATAAATATCAAATCGATGAAGAAGCACTTCGCAGTAGTATTACCTCTAAGACAAAAATGATCGTTATCACGCATCCTAACAATCCCACTACAACCGTCTTTAATCATCAATCATTAATGATCTTAAGAGATGTGGTAGTTGAGTTTGATCTTGTCTTAGTTTGTGATCAAGCATTTGAAGATTTCTGTTTTGAAAATGAATTCATTACTCCAGCTACATTACCAGACATGTTTGAAAGAACTATTACCGTCTTCTCCATCTCTAAAGGAATGGGCTTGAGTGGCCTTAGAGTTGGCTATATCGTTTGTGCAGATGAGGTTATGGATAAGTTACACGCTAACGCCGTTTCAGTGATAGGAGCTACTAATACAGCTTCTCAACATGCGACGATTGCGGCACTAAGTGACATGAGCTTTATGCGCGATTTTGAGATAGCTTATAATATAAGACGAATAGAAGCGTACAGAATCCTAAATTCCATTCCTAATGTCAGTATGTTCATGCCTGAATCAGGATTTCTAGCCTGGGTGAACGTATCAAAAATTGGTAATTCAAGTGAGATCGTTAATTATCTAGTCAAAGAAGCGAAAGTCGCCGTTAACGATGGAATTAATTATGGACCAGGCGGTGAGGGACATCTACGAATTGTCTTAGGAGTATATAAAGATAATCATAAAGTAATTGATGCCCTAGAGCGTATTAAAGTAGCACTAATTAAGTATCAAGAGAAATAAAAACACTGAAAATAACTAGCTTATCAATATTAATCATAGTATTCACAAGCTTGATAATGAGTGTTTTAGTTACCAAAATGACGGAGTCATTTATGTTTATCATAAAGTAAAACAAGATCAGATTTCTCTGATCTTGTGACTACTATAAGTTAATTATTACTTATACTTGCTCAACAGGTTGTTGAGCTTTTCTTATTGATAGATTGAATAACACTAGTCCTACAAGTTTAAAAAACAGAATTGCTATAATCCAGACTGGGATTTCAATTAGATGAGCAATTGGCATGGTACTATAAAGTGTATTAAAATAAGTTGAAAAAAGCAATGAACGCACCACCCAATAAACGATTATAGCACAGAGATAAGGAGCTTTATACATAAGTGCCGAAATTCTAGTCAATAATGAATTTTGGTATGATTCATCATCTCCTTTGATATCTAGTCTTCATAGATATAGGACGTAACATACTCATAAACGTTTAGTGGATCATCACTTAAGATGAATTTTACATTAATACTATCTATGTTGTTGATGATATCTGTCGCTATTTGCTCATCAATATTAAAGTAAAGATCAAATGTTGAATCTTTTGAAAAATCAAGTTCAATTGTTTCTTTCTTAACACCCAAAGATATAGCTTCGTTGTTACTAGTAATGACCTCGCCTGAAATGGGTACATTGTAAATAGTGTTGATTATTTTTTGATCAATCAGTTCATGCATATCACTATTAATAGTAACGACAAAAGTAATTTTATATTGATAGTTATCAACATTAACCTCTTTAATTGTTATTTGTTTTATTAGTGCTTTGGCATCTATTTTTATATTTTGTGGTAAATCACTATCTATCTCATCACTAGCCGAGCTTTGACCAAACAAAAAACCAATGGTAAATATTGTTATCATACAAATTAGTCCTACTATAATAAATCTACTTTTCTTTATTGATACCATCTAATATATTCTCCTATAGTCCATTTAAGATTAGTGCTTTTGTTTGATCTACTACAATCTTCATTTATGGTGCTAATAGTACCAGTTGTATTAAGTAAGACAGATCCCAAATCAACTCTATACGTACTATATGCGGGAACAGTAGTTTCTGCACTTATCGAAACAGAATCGGTCTGTCCATAACCTAGTTCAACACTTATACCAACTTTAGCGACAATAGCTTGTCTTTCTGCGCTTACGCTAACATTACCAGAAAATGTCCGCGTTCTTGTCTTAGTTATCGTCATTGTTTGAGTAGTTGGAGTTTCATTAACAGCGACGGCGCTAGCTATATTATAGGGATTATTAATTCTTGATACTTCAGTATATGATACGATATACTGACATGCTGGCCCCCTTGTTTCAGAATCGTTTTGTTTATATGAAAGTTCCGCTTTAATAGGCGTTTCAAATAAACAAATCGATAACGCAAAAGATAGTATAAAACTCACATATAATACCAATGATTTTTTCATAATTATCTCCTTTCTTCTTATTTATCAATAATATTTATATAAATGATAAATATCAATACTAATATAGTGATAATTCAATAATATTCCTTAAATTTAAAAAGATTATAACATGATATATATGTAATGACAAATTATTTATATGTTTAATTTATTTTACACATCATCTTTGCTTATAACACAGGGAATATAACTTTCTATTTCATGTCAAACAAAATCCTATAACTAAAAAAGTGTTATTGTTTTAAAAATACAAATAAAACACATTTGAATGGTTATGATTGATATTGTATTAGGTATGTCAAAATACAGAATAGATGGTAAAAAGTACTTATTTCCAATAAGTGATATTTGAACAAAGCTAATTAAGTATTAAATATAAAAAACGGCTTGGTAGCCGTTTTTTAGTTATTTGGTGCGGGCGACAGGAATCGAACCTGCACGCCTTGCGGCGTTAGATCCTAAGTCTAGTGCGTCTGCCAATTTCGCCACGCCCGCGTATGCTTGTTTATTATAACAAGCCTTCATTAAGTTTTCAATCTTAAATTGATAATTCGCAAATTTC
>CAZCSQ010000015.1:16957-24598 GCA_964501425.1 uncultured Erysipelotrichaceae bacterium | reverse complement strand
ACTCATGGTTTTGGGGCTGATCGCCATGAAGGGGGTCGGTTCACACAAGTTGCGGATAAATTAGCGACAAAGGGTATCGCTAGCATTCGCATGGATTTCCCTGGGTGTAATGAAAGTACTGAATCATTTACAGCGTTTGCGATTCGTAATTTATTGGATGATCTTATTACCTGTGTTGATCATATGATCAATAACTATGACATCGATCAAGAACATATGGGAATTGTTGGTTATAGTATGGGCGGACGCTTAGCGACTTTATATTCACGCTTAAATCCTAATATCAAGACAATGGCTCTTTGGGCTCCAGCGTTGACTAAGGGAATGAGTGGACTTGAAGAATCAATGGGTGGAGTGGATAAGCTTAATGAGATGATCAAAGAAGCGCAAACAAATGGTTCAGTTAAGTATAATGATCTATTTGGTGGACAAAAAGAACTAAGTAAAGAATACTTTATGGATATGGAAGCGCATGATGTCTTAAAGGCTTTGAGTCTGTATAAACATAATCTTTTAATTGTTCAAGGCAATGAAGATGATATTGTACGACCTGATGTGATTGATAAGGCGCTTACTCATATAAATAAGGAATGTCATTTCAATTATCTATATATGGATCACGCTAATCATGGCTTTGGTTTATGGGATGATCATCCTGAACAATCAGAGAAACTTGTTAAAGAAACAACTAAATTCATTGAAAGGCATTTATAGGTGATCTTATGAAAGACAATAAAGTTTGTTTTGGAATTCTTGGGCCTGGTAAGATCAGTCATCGTTTTATGAAAGGGATAGCGTTTGCGGATAATGCGAAAGTATTAGGTGTTGCTAGTCGTGATCGTGAAAAAGCTGATGAATATGCGACTCTTTATCGCATACCGCGCGTCTATGATAATTATGATGAAATGCTAAAGGATGAAGAGATCGATATCATCTATATCGCTACGATCCCAAGTGTCCATTTTCAACAGATCATGTTGTGTTTAGACAATCATAAAAGTGTTTTATGTGAAAAACCGATGCTAACAAATGTAGAAGATATCAAGAAGTGTTTTGCTTATGCTAAAGAGCAGGGTTGTTTCTTAATGGAGGCTCAGAAAGCCCCATTTAATTATCTTAATGTTGAGATCAAAAAAAGAATTGATGACGGATTGATCGGTGATCTTAAATATATTGAAGCGTCTTATTGTTATGACACGTTTGCGACTAAGTATGATCATTGGGTGTTTGATTATGATAATGGTGGTGGTATGTTTGATGTTGGTGTCTATGCGATCGCTTATGCAAATATGATGGCTAATAGTCCCATCGTTAATATTCAGTCTATGGTCAATCGGACGCCTCGTGGTAGTGATGGTTTTGCTGTGTCTATGCTTGAGTATGAAAATGGGGTTAAGGCTGTAGTAAAAGGGGCGATTGAACTTCAAACAGAGAATAAAGCGATGATCTATGGAACTAAAGGTTATATCGAAACCTATAACTTCTGGAAAAATGATGAAGCGATCATATATCTAAATGGTCAAGTTGAAAAGCTTAAGGTTGAGATGCCTACCGATTTTTACCCCGAGATTGAACATGCGATCAATTGTGTTAAAGAGAAACGTATTCAAAGTCCAATCATGAGTGAATGGGCTAATATGGAAATAATGAAAGTTATCGATCACGTTAAAAAAGTTTAAGATTGTGTTATAATAGCCGTTGTTGAAAGAGGGATGAGATGAAGAATTTCTTAAATAAGTTAGCTAATTCACTGCGTCGCTTTATGTATGGCCGATATGGACTGGATCAGTTGGGATATGCGATATTGATCTTTTATTCAATTATCTTGATCGTTTCAAGTTTTATTCGTCAAGAAACAAGATATATTGATCACTTCTTAATGATCTTATTAGTCATCTTTTACTTTCGGATCTTTTCTAAAAACATCTTACGTCGTTCAAAAGAAAATGCGGCTTTTATGCGTTTTTATAATCCCATTAGATCTATGTTTAGAAAAAAAGCAACAAGAATCAAGAAAATGAAAGAGTATCGTTATTTCCGTTGTCCCAATTGTAAAAATGAAATGAGAGTGCCTAAAGGAAAAGGAAAGATTGAGATCACCTGTCCTTCATGTCATCATCATTTTGATAGAAAATCTTAGGAGAGATATGATGAAAAAACGTCAAATAGTAATATTGATCATCGTCTTCTTGATGGTCGTAGGTACATTTATGAGCTTGATAGCGATGTTAATGAATCTATAGGAGGTAAGTGATGAAGATCGGTTTTATTGGTACTGGTGTAATGGGTAGAAGTTTAGTAAAACATTTACTAAATGCGGGACACACTGTTTATATTTATAATCGGACAAAAGCGAAAGCGTCATCATTACTTGACGATGGAGCTGTATGGAGTGAATCGCCCAAGGAAGTTGCTTTACAAAGTGATGTGATCATGACGATGGTTGGATATCCAACTGATGTTGAAGAAGTATACTTGAGTGATAATGGCTTGATCGCTAATGCGCAAGCTGGTACTTTGTTGATCGATCTAACAACCTCAACACCATCATTGGCTAAACAAATCGATATGGAAGCTAAAGCCAAGGGTCTCAAAGTACTTGATGCACCAGTATCAGGTGGTGATAATGGGGCTAAAGCCGGGACATTGTCAATCATGTGTGGTGGAGATAAAGCTGATTTTCAATTGGCTTTACCGTTACTTCAACTATTTGGCAAAAACATCCTTTTACAAGGAGCAGCTGGCAGTGGTCAACATACAAAGATGTGTAATCAGATCGCCATCGCCTCGACGATTATGGGAACGTGTGAGGCCATCAGTTATGCTAAAGCGGCTGGTTTACAGGTTGAACAAGTATTAACTAGTATTAGTAAAGGGGCTGCGAGGAGTTGGCAGTTAGAAAATAATGGCCAGAAGATCATCGATGAAGACTTTGAACCAGGTTTTTATATCAAACACTTTATCAAAGATATGAAGATCGCTCTTGATGAAGCCAAGTTAATGAAGTTGGATTTACCAGGCTTAAAACTAGCTAATTCCTTATATGAAGAATTAGCTAAAGGTGGTAAAGAGAATCTTGGTACACAAGCTTTGATCTATTGGTACAAGCAAAACCAATCCTAAGTCAACATGTATATAAGTTGACTTTTTTTTATCTTTGTCATACTATATTAATACCCCCTGGGGGTATGGAGGTATTATGAAGAAGAAATATGAAATTCAAGGAATGACATGTTCTGCTTGTAGTGCGGCCGTTGAGAAAAGTGTTAAAAAGCTTGAAGGAATAAATAATGTCAGTGTCAGTTTACTGACTAATAGTATGACTGTTGATTATGATGAAAACAATATTGATGATCAATGGATCTTTAACGCCGTATCAGCAGCTGGTTATCAGGCTGTTTCAAATACAAATGATGAAAAACAAAAAGAAGATGATGTCTTAAAACAAATGCGAATTCGTTTATGGGTATCGTTTATCTTTGTTGTACCATTAATGTATTTAGCTATGGGACATATGTTCGATTGGCCTTTACCAGCTATTTTCCATGGAACAGCAAACTTGATCACTTTTGCCTTTACTCAGTTTTTATTGATGTTACCAATCGTTATCGTTAATTATCAATACTTTACAGTGGGCTTTAAGACGTTATGGAAAAGATCTCCGAATATGGATACCTTAGTCGCGCTTGGCACATCAGCCGCGGTCGTGTATGGCATCTTTGCGATATATATGATCAGTTATGGTTTGGGGCATGGTCAAATGGAATTGGCAATGCAATATGGCATGGACTTATACTTTGAATCAGCTGGTACGATCTTAACCCTGATCACCTTGGGTAAGTATCTTGAAAGTAAAGCTAAAAGCCGTACATCAGAGGCGATCAAAAAACTGATCGAATTAAGACCCAATACTGCGATCATCAAACGTGACGGTGTTGAAGTTGAAGTAATGATTGATGATGTCATGGTAAATGATCTTGTCGTAGTAAGACCTGGCACTATCATTCCAGTCGATGGTATCGTTGTTGAAGGTCAAACCACGATCGATGAAAGTGCTCTGACTGGTGAAAGTATGCCAGTCTTTAAAGAAAAAGATGCTAAAGTCATTGGGGCAACGATTAATCAAAATGGTTATATTGTCTTTAGGGTTACACAGATCAAAGAAGATACGACACTAGCACAGATTATTCGCTTAGTTGAAGAAGCTGCTTCATCCAAAGCTCCGATAGCTCGTTTGGCTGATAAGATATCAGGAATATTTGTGCCAATCGTGATTGCCATATCGATATTAACGATCATAGTATGGTCACTTTTAGGTTATGATATTGCCTTTGTGTTATCCATGGGAATTAGTGTATTGATCATATCGTGTCCTTGTGCACTTGGCTTAGCTACACCAGTAGCGATCATGGTCGCCACAGGTATGGCAGCGAAAGAAGGTATCTTGATCAAATCATCAGAAGCTTTGGAAAAAGCTCAGGCGGTTGACACAATTGTCTTAGATAAAACAGGAACGATCACCTTTGGTAAACCACAAGTGAGTCAAATCATCACATATGATTTTGATGAAAAGGTATTATTACAACTAGTCGCATCAGTTGAGCACAAATCAGAACATCCTTTAGCTAATGCCATCCTCAATGAATCGAAGAAGCAAGAACTTACATTATTAGAAACAGAAGCGTTAGATGTCATTGTTGGAAAAGGGATTAGTGCGGTTGTAAATAAACAAACAATCGTAATTGGTAATCTAAGATTATTAACCGATAAAGGAATTGATGTGACATTGGCTGATAAAGATGTAGAAGAATTGAGTGAACAAGGTATTACCCCGTTATACTGTGCGATCGATAATAAGCTAGCTGGTGTTATTGGTGTCGCTGATCAAATAAAAGCTAGTAGTAAAGAAGCGATTAGAATGTTAAAGAAAGATCACAACGTGATCATGTTAACAGGTGACAATAAGAAAACCGCGACTGCTATTGGTAAGATATTAGAGCTTGATCAAGTATTTTCTGAAGTATTACCTGATCAAAAAGAACAGGTGATCATTGATCTTCAAAGCCAAGGTAAGATCGTGGCCATGGTTGGTGATGGTATTAATGATGCTGTTGCCCTGACGCGAGCCGATGTGGGAATTGCGATTGGAGCTGGTAGTGATATCGCCATTGAATCAGCGGATATCGTCTTAATGAAAAATGATCTAAGTAATGTCTTTGATGTAATAAAGATCAGTAAGAAGACCCTTACTAATATAAAACAGAACCTATTCTGGGCGTTTATCTATAACATTATTGGTATACCAATAGCGGCAGGTGTTTTATATCTTTGGTTAGATATAAGACTTAATCCGATGTTTGCGGCCGCAGCGATGAGTTTTAGTTCAGTAAGTGTAGTTACTAACGCCTTACGCTTACGTTATATAAATAGAAAAAAGGAGAAATAGAAATGAAAAAAGAATTATTTATTGAAGGCATGTCATGCCAACACTGTGTAAAAAGAGTTACACAAGCCCTCCAAGCTATTGATGGGGTCCAAGCTACAGTTAATCTTGAACAAAAGAAAGCCATCGTTGAATTAGCCCATGATGTAAGTGATGAAGTCTTGATCGCTGCGGTTGATGAAGCTGGTTATAAAGTAGAAAAGATTAGTTAATGCAAGCTGATAAATCAAAAGTAGAGCGACTGTTAAAAATAGCACGTGGCCAAATTGATGGTATCTTACGCTTAGTTAATGAAGATGCTTATTGTATCGATATCTCTAATCAGATTATGGCGTGTGAAGCGATCTTAACGAAAGTCAATAAAGAAGTCTTAAAAGAACATCTTCATCATTGTGTGAAAGATTCATTAAATGAACAAAGCCAAGATGAAAAATTAGATGAGATCATGATGGTGATCGATAAATTAGTTCGCTAATTATTTTATCTAGCTTGTTAGGGCTTGATAACTTCGGTATAATGAAAAAAAGACAGGAGAATCGATGTGCAACAAGTAGTATATAATGGCAAGATATATGTGGATAAGAATCGTTTTGTTGAAGCGATAATGATTGAGGATAATCGGATAACGATGATTGGTACTGATGAAGAAGTTCTATTAGAAGCTCACAATGCTAAATTGATCGATTGTCAAGGTAATACTGTTATACCTGGACTTAATGACTCTCATTTACACTTATTGAATATGGCTTTGGGCTACACTCAAGTTCAGCTTAATGATTGTCAAAGTATTGATGAGATCATTACTAAGAGCCGTGCTTTCATCAAAACTAATCCAGATTTATGTAAAGGTGGCTTGATTGGTCGAGGTTGGAATCAAGATCTTTTTACTAATGATAAGCGGATACCTGATCGTCATGACTTAGATAAGATATCCACAACGATACCGATCGCTTTAAAAAGAGTTTGTGGGCATTCATTGATCACTAACACCAAAGCGATTGAAATGCTTAAGCTTAACCATGAAAGCCAACAATATGAAGGTGGATTTTTTGGTCAAGATGATCAAGGATATCCTACCGGTTTCTTTGCGGAGAAGGCATGCGAGTATCCGATGAGTCTTTTTTCTGAGGTTGATCTAAAAATAAAGCGTGATCTATTACTTAAAGCCATGGACTACGCTGTTTCCTGTGGTATTACCAGTGTGCAATCAAATGATATTAGTGATATGCAAGCTGACCAAGACCTAATTCAAATGATCGAGCAAATATATCAAGATGAAGAAGCGCTATTACGTTATCGTTTCCAAGTTTGTTTTAAAGATCTAGCATCATTTACCAAGACAGTTGAAAGTAATAATTATAAGCTTAATATAAAACATGATTGGCTCAAGCTTGGACCACTTAAGCTTTATAAAGATGGAAGTCTCGGCGCAAGAACGGCTTTGATGAAAAAGCCGTATCATGATGATCCGGGTAATTTTGGTATTGAAGTAATGTCTGATACTGAAACGGAAGCGTTTTGTACATTAGCTGCTAAAAATAAGATTCAAGTTGTGACTCATGTGATTGGTGATCAAGCTTTAGAATCAATGCTTGATGTTTATAGTAAAGTGATGTATAAGGGTAATCCCTTAAGAAACAGCTTGATCCATACCCAGATCAGTAGTCTTGATCAACTAAAAAAAATCGCGGAGATGAAAATTTGTGTTCAGTATCAACCTATTTTCTTAGAGTATGATCTGCATATCGCTAATGAGCGGGTAGGTAAAGAACTGGCTCAAACATCATATGCGTTTAAAACATTACATGATCTAGGTGGTAAGATATCTTACAGTACTGATAGTCCAGTAGAAGATGCTAATCCATTTTTAAATATCTATTGCGCCGTGACACGTAAAGATTATCAAGGGTATCCTGTTTTAGGTTATAATCCCCAAGAGTGTGTGGATGTAGCGACAGCGATTGATCAGTATACCGTGGGTAGTGCTTATGTTGAATTTCAAGAAAGAGAAAAAGGGCGCTTAAATCTAGGTTATTTAGCGGATTTGGTTATCTTAGATGATGATATCTTTACGATCGATCCCAGTAAGATAAAGGACATCAAACCACTTTTAACAATGGTTGATGGTATAATAGTATATAGAAAGGGAGAAATGATATGATATTAGACGTTATCAAAAAAAGAAGAAGTGTAAGGAC
>CAZCSQ010000015.1:0-16857 GCA_964501425.1 uncultured Erysipelotrichaceae bacterium | reverse complement strand
GATGGATATTGGTAGCTGTTGGTGTGCTATTGGTCCTGATGAAAAAAGGATCAAAGTCTATCGTGAATTATATGATATCCCCGAACATTTATTGCCAGTAGCGGCTGTTCAGTTTGGTTATCTAAAAGAACCGACAAATGAAGTTGATCGTTTTGATTTAGACAAGGTAACTTTTATTCGATGAAGAAGATGATCTCTTGGAATGTTAATGGTTTAAGAGCTTGTGTTAATAAGGGCTTTTTAGATTTCTTCATTGAAAGCGATGCGGATATCTTTTGTCTTCAAGAAACGAAGATGCAAGAACATCAATTAACGTTAGAACTTGATGGTTATACTCAGTACTTTAATAGTGCTGTCAAAAAAGGGTATTCAGGCACGGCTGTCTTTACCAAAGAAGTACCACTTAAGGTTACCTATGGTATCGACATTGAAGAACATGATCAAGAAGGTCGCGTGATCACTTGTGAATATGATACTTTCTATTTAGTTACTGTGTATGTTCCAAATAGTAAGGAAGGTCTATTACGACTTGATTATCGCATGGAGTGGGAAGAGGCTTTTAGAGCTTATCTATTAGCTTTAGATAAACATAAACCGGTCATTGTTTGTGGTGATCTAAATGTGGCTCATAAAGAGATCGACCTTAAAAATCCGAAAGCAAACACCAAAAATGCTGGTTTTACACCAGAGGAAAGAGCGAAGATGACAACCTTATTAGAGTCGGGATTTACCGATAGTTTCCGTCATCTTTACCCAGATATGACAGATATCTATTCATGGTGGAGTTATCGCTTTAAAGCCAGAGATAACAATGCTGGATGGAGAATTGACTATTTTCTAACATCTGAGCGTTTAGCCCCCAAGATCAAAGACAGTATCATTCATACAGAGATATTAGGTAGTGATCATTGTCCAGTTGAATTGATCATTGATCTTTAACAAATAAGGAACATTTTTGATCAAAGATCAGAAAGTTCCTTTTTTATATTTAGTTATAGTGTTAAAATAAGATAAATGTGAGGAAATATGATGACAGTACAAGCAAGATTTCTAGAATATGTTAAATATGATACAACCTCTGATCCCAAAAGCGACAGTATTCCAAGTACTGCTAAACAAAAAGTATTAGGAGCTTATTTAGTTGATGAGCTAAAAGGTATTGGTATAAGTAATGCTTTTATGGATGAGTATGGTTATGTGTACGGTTTTTTAAGTGGTAATACTCAAGCTCCAAAAATTGGATTTGTGGCCCATATGGACACCTCAAATGCGGTAAGTGGTGAAAACATCAAACCGCGAATCATTGAAGATTATGATGGTAATGATATTGTCTTAAGTGATGGTGTGATAACAGAGGTAACACGTTTTCCTAATATGAAGGATTATGTTGGTAAGACACTAGTCGTCACTGATGGCTCGACGCTGCTTGGAGCTGATGATAAGGCTGGTATTGCGGTGATCATTGAAAGCTTAGACTATTTTATCAAACATCCTGAAGTAAAACATGGCAAGATCAGCGTAGCTTTTACTCCCGATGAAGAAATTGGTAGAGGCACGATCAAATTCAATACTGAACACTTTGATTGTGATTTTGCGTATACCGTAGATGGTGGTAAACCCCATGAAGTTGAATATGAAAACTTTAATGCGGCTAGTGCTTTAGTTAAAGTCAAAGGTTTAAGTACACATCCAGGTGGGGCTAAGAATATGATGATCAATGCGATCAATGTGGCATTTGAATATCATCAGTTACTACCTACGATAGAGCGTCCTGAATATACTGAAGGTTATGAAGGATTTAATCACTTGATGGAAATAAGTGGCGATGTTGAACAAGCCACATTATCATATATCATTAGAAATCATGATGAAGCTAAGTTTAATAAACAAAAAGAACTTTTTGAACAAAGCGCTATATTTATCAATCAAAGATATGGTCAAGAGCTAATTGACCTATCTATTTCTGATTCTTATCGTAATATGAAACAAGCCTTTAATGATAAGATGTATATCGTCGAACTTGCTAAACAAGCAATACAAGCGGTTGATCTACAACCAGAGTGTTTAGCGATCAGAGGTGGAACCGACGGAGCTGAATTAACCTATAAAGGTATACCGTGTCCTAATATTGGCGCTGGTGGCCAAAACTTTCATAGTCGTTATGAGTTTTGTTGTGTTGAAGATATGGTAAAAAGTGTAGAGATTGTTAAAGAGATCATAACAAAAGCAGTTGATCTAAAAATTGATTAAGATTTATTGAAAGTATACGACTCAGGCGCTTTCAGTCTGAGTTTTTTTATTTAAAGGAGAAGACAATGTCTATTATCTCACTAAGTTTGATTGGTTTTGGTTTAGCCATGGATGCTTTCGCTGTCACGATCGCTAAGGCGATAACTGATTGTCATATGTCTAAAAAAGATGGATTGACCATGACCCTGTTGTTTGGTCTATTTCAAGGTATAATGCCTTTATTGGGTTATCTTTTAGGTATTGGTTTTAATGAGTTGATCTGTAGCTTTGATCATTGGGTTGCTTTTGTACTCCTTGGTGGGATTGGACTTAAGATGATCTATGATAGCTTTAAACAAGAGAGTGCATATTGTGTTACTGATATTAAAACGATGCTAATCTTGGCTATCGCTACTAGTATTGATGCTTTTGCGGTAGGCATAACCTTCGCTTTTCTGGAAGTAGATATTATCATAGCCTCAATCTTGATCGCTTTGATCACCTTCGTGATATGTGTCATTGGTCTTTTCTTAGGTAAAAGGTGGGGCAATTACTTAAAGGATAAAGCTGATCTAGTAGGTGGTGGCATCTTGATCTTTATGGCATTTAAGATATTGATTGAACATTTATCAGTTTAAACAAATATGGATAGCAAGTCGATCATGACTAATAATAAGGTCTACTTTAGTGCATTTTTAATACTATTAAGTATATAATAAAGATATAAGAGTACAGGAGATAAACATGAAAGTTAAAGATCTAACCCAGATAGCCATGTTAATGGCGATAACGATCATCTTAGGGATTGTTCCCAATATTGGAATCATTCAAATAGGTCCAGTATCATTGACTATCTTACATATCCCAGTTATTATCGCTGCGATGTTATTTAAAGTAAAGGGTGGAGCGATCGTTGGGCTTACCTTTGGTCTTACTAGTTGGTTTGTGGCCAGTACCAGAGCTGTAACCCCAATAGATCTATTATTTGTTAATCCGTTGGTTTCAGTTGCGCCAAGATTGTTATTTGGTATTGTTGCTGGTGTACTTGTTGTGATGTTTGATAATCTCAAGAATCTAGTGTTAAAACATGGTGTTTTAGCTTTTGTTAGCACATTAATACATTCCCTTTTCGTTTATACATTCTTGTATTTTAATGGTAAAGAGTTATTCTTTCCCAATGTTGATGTAGGTGGGGCAGTTGCCAATTACGTACCATTTGTAATTGGAGCGTTTACGGTCAATTCATTAATTGAAGCAAATGTTGCAGGGATCATTTGTGTTGTCATCATGAAGGCCATAAAACGGTAAATTGTGATGCACATATCTTGTTAAACATGTTATTATAATGTTAGTTATTAAGACACAAGGAGGAACTATGAAGGATCTTAAGGGAACAAAAACTGAACAAAACTTAAAAGATGCTTTTTCTGGAGAAGCTCAAGCTCGTACTAAGTATACTTATTACGCCAGCAAAGCACGCAAAGAAGGTTATGAGCAAATCGCTGATATCTTTATGGAAACAGCTGAAAACGAAAAAGAACATGCGAAATTATGGTTTAAAGCCTTGCATGGTGATGATATCCCCACAACGACAGTAAACCTAAAGGACGCAGCTGCTGGTGAACATTATGAGTGGACTGATATGTACGCTAATATGGCTAAAGATGCTCGTGAAGAAGGTTTTACAGCTATCGCTTTAAAGATGGAAGGTGTCGCTAAGATTGAAAAACATCATGAAGAGCGCTATCTACAACTTCTATCAAATATTGAAACTGATGTAGTATTTAAAAAAGAAGAAGATACTGTTTGGATCTGTCGCAATTGTGGACATTTGCATTATGGTAAATCAGCTCCAAAAGTGTGTCCTGTATGTGACCACGAACAAGCATTCTTTAGTTTAAATTGTGAAAATTACTAAAAACGGGTTTACACCCGTTTTTTTTATAAGTTGTATCAATTTATTTCTTAATAAGATTTATCATGCGGCAAGGATGATCAATGCCAATCTGTAATTCATCAGGCGAGCGCTCTAGTAAAGTTCTCAATATCATATTAACCGTGATGATATCTTTAGCTACTTTTCGCTCATAATTATAGAATACGATAACTTGTGTTTTAACGATATTCCATAGGATTGGGTATTTATTGACAAATATTTCAACATAAGAACCTGAAAGGTTCTTATTATACGTAGTCAAAAAGATGATCTTATTCTTTCTTTCACCATTTATATGTTGGTCTCTAAGTTTTAGATCTAAAGCAAGTTCTTCACTAGTTATTTTATCTGTTTGGTGGAGCTTTGCAATATAAGCGATTAATTCGTCTTTATCCTTGAAGTCCGTTCTGAAGATATTATCTTTTGTTAGAAGATCAAAATTCTTGCGTTCTGATTCCTTTAAGAAATGACCAACAGCTTCATAGGTTGCTGTACGATCGCTAAATTCCATGTTGATAACAGCAATGTCTAACTTAACATTCAATTCTTGTAGGTTTAGGTCAGTTACGAAAAGATCATATAAATTAAAATCAATGGTATCTAAAGGCTGGTATTCCATTACATTGATATCGTCAATGCCATTTGGAAAGTGACTGTAAAGTTTATTAGCGTAGAAATGGCCATAAGTACTTCCATAGATTGTAATGATGAGAATCCTTACTCCTTTTTTATTACTCATCGCATCAGCTAATACTCGATCAAAGATATAAAGAAAACTTAGAGTATGACTCTGACTTAGTTTTTTATCATACTTGCGTTCATAATATTTGGCAAATTCGGCACATAGATCAGCTGAGAATAAGCTAGTGTTTTGTACTGGATAATTAGCTTCTTGATCATAAGGTGTATCATAAAATATTTGATTCTTTATCATGTACAAATTACAAGTAAAACTGAAAATGAAATCTTGATCCATCATATTGTTGTTTAGATCATACTTATTATTGATATAGCTTAATATTTCAATGGACTCATTTATGAGTGTTTCTTGCTCACTTTGTTTGATCTGGTTTGTGGATGAGATTGTACGATAACACTCAATTATGATAGCTAAACCGACTAAATCATTTTCAGAAGGTTTAAAATCTTTGAAAAAATCTAAGGTTTCAAAAGATAGTTGGGCTAGTTCATAAGCTTTACATCTTTTTATCGCCACTTTCTGCGTTAAAGGAAAAGTTATGTTTTCGGTATATTCACTTCTTGTTTTAGTTAAGATCATATAATTGGAAATCTTTGGAATATTGATATAAGAGAATTCAAACTCGGGAAAGTCACCAAGTAGTTGATAAAACTGTTGTCTTACTGCAATATGAGTTGGTTCATGGGTTAGAAGGTGATCGGCAAATTCTTTCTCTTGTAGCTTCTGTTGATCATTTAAACGCATGTACATTTTATGCGTAAACAAGACTAGTAACCTTTTTTTGAATTCGTCTCCTTCAATAAATAAGCCTTGATTGCGTTTGACTTTGATCTTAAGATTAAATCTTTTTAGATATTCTTGAGCAGAATTAACATCTCTTAAGATAGTGCTTTGTGAGTAATAAAGTTCATCACAAATGTCATCTACTGAGATGTATTTATGAGTCACAAGTAACTTACGGATAATATAGATGGCTCTGTAATAGTCATAATTTATGTTATAACTGTTACGTTTAATATCATATTTAAAGTGACTTAAGAAAGAAGAAGCTAATTGTTCGTTTTCGATCACAAGATAACATCCAATCGATTGTTTTGAGATGATCTTTAATCCTTGATGCTCAAGTCTTTCATTGATGTTAGATAAAACACGACGTAATGTATTGATCGAAACATCACACAATAAAGACAGCTTCTTAGTACTTATCGGTGCTTCTTGTTGAAGAAGATTGTTTATGATAATCTGATCTAGCTTCTGTTTCATGGTTTACCTTTGTGGCTTATTTAGTAAAACAATGTTGGTTAACATTGTGGCAATGATTGAATCTGCAAGCCCCTTATGGCTTAAGAATATAATCAAATACTAAAAAAATCAAGTAAGTGACAGACTTGGTTTTTTGTTTTCATCAAATGTATTTTTTATAAGACATTTCTTGGTGTAATTAGAACTTGATGTTTTTGCTACAATGAAAATGGTTATAAAAAGGCGTAAACGCTTACAAAGAAAATTAAGGGAAACGCCATTGAATTTTATAGAGGAGGTTCAATATTGTGATTACTTTATTAAGATGTGATGATCGTTTGATTCATGGACAATGTATGAATATGATCGTCAGAAAGCATTTCATCAAGGACATTATCGTTGTTGATGACTATACAGCCAACAATGCGATCATGAAAAGAATTTTTCAAGCGGCTGTACCGAAAGGAATGACAGCGACAGCTGTTACTTTTGAAGAGTCAATTGAGTTAATAAAACAGGCCATGACAAACGATATTAACACTTTAGTTTTAATGAGATTACCTTCGATAATGTTAGAAATATTTAAGATTATTCCTGATCTACCAAAAGACTTTAACATCGCTAATGTTGTGGCTAAAAATGCCACTGTTGATCCAGTATTCTACGCTCATTTCAATGACGTTGAAATGAATGCAGTGAAAGAGATGGATGCAATGGGTGTGCATATTTGGTTTAACTTAATACCTGATAAACCAACCACAGAATGGAAAGATATCAAGAGTAAATTCTGATATTAACGATCAAGTCTGCAGCTTGGTTGAGTAATATGTCATTCAAATTTGAAAGGAGATAGAAAATGACAGTAATTCAAGCAGTATTGCTTGGGATTATGGGATGGGTCGTTGGATCACCGTTCTTCGGTGGACAGTTCAACCAAATCTCGAGGAAACCGTTAACGATTGCTTTATTTTGCGGCCTAATAATGGGCGATATGGCAACAGCAATGGCTATTGGTGTTCCTCTTCAAGCAATGTATTTAGGGGTTATGGTAGTTGGTGGTGTATCATCAATGCCTCCAATCAACATTAGTGCATGGTTTATTATTCCATTATCAATGTTGGCAGGAGGAGATGCCGAGTATGCTATCTTAATGGCAGCAACATTCGGCACAGTAGAAAACGTTGTAGGAAACTTACAAAAACAAGTAAACTTGGTCAGTGTGCATATGGCCGATAACTTTGTTCATAATGGTGAATTGGGCAAAGCCTTCTGGGCACATTATACAGGTTACCTTTGGACATTCTTGTTGTATTTTCCACCTATTGTTATTGCCAACTTAGTTGGGTCATCGGTAATCGTCGATCTTGTAACTAAGATTCCTGCTGATTTAGTAAATGTATTAAATGTATTTGTAGCATTATGTCCTTTGATCGGTTTCAGTTTATTGTTAATTAACTTAGTTAAAAACAATGTACACTTAATCTTCGTATTATTCGGTTTCATGATGTTCAAGGTTATGGGATTATCGATCATTAGCATCGCTATCGTTGGTGTAGTATTGGCTTACTTAGTCTTTATTGCATCAGGTAACAGAAAGGAGACCGAGTAGTTATGACAAGAAAAATCGATGAACTGACAAAAGATTTTAAATGGCTGAATAAAATGTTATGGACATACTATTTCGGAACCGCTGCATGTTTCTCTTGGGAGCGGATGATGGCTCCTGGTATCGTCAATATGTTGATCGCTGCTGCTCCAGATCTATACCCGGATTCTCCAGAAAAACAAAAGGAAATGGTTGAAAACCACTTAGTATTCTATAATACCCAACCTAACATGGGTATCGTTCCAGGAACAGTTCTTGGTTTAGAGATCGAAAGATCAAAAGGTGCTGATATTCCTAATGAAGTTATCCAATCAGTTAAAGCTGCACTAGCTGGACCATTCGCTGGTATCGGTGATGCAATTATCCAAGGCATGTTAGTTCCTATTATCTTATCGATTGGTATGGGACTAAGTGCTGGCGGTTCTGCTTTAGGTGGATTGTTTGTAATTTTTGCTTTCTTCGCTACAGCATATCCAATATCATTCTATCTATTCAAAATGGGTATTAGCTTAGGTGTTGATGGTGCTGAAGCGGTTATGACATCTGATTTAAAAGATCGTTTGATCGATGCTGTTACAATCTTAGGTTGTACAGTTGTTGGTGCCGTTACTGCGCAAGTTGCAAGCAAATTGAAATTAGCATTAGTTATCAAAAGTGGTGGTTTGGAAGTTGCTGTTGAAAGCTACATGAACCAAATCTTCCCTGGTTTGACAGTGTTGATCGCATTTGCTCTAACATATTACTTCATGCGTTACAAAAATATTTTAGCGAAACACATGATCTGGATTATGTTAGTCGTTGCTGCAGTTGGTTATTTCACAGGCATTCTATAGTCAATTTATATTAAGGAGTAAGATTATGATGGAATTTACATATACCCTTACCGGTAAAGAATATGCCGAATACTATCAATACTTTGTGATGGGTGATAAGAAGGTAAGATCTTCTCGTAGAAACTTTATCTATTTTATACCGATCATCGTATTGGCTGGTCTTTATGTGTTACATGTAAGGTTGTGGTATGTATATCTTATCGTCTTACTCCTTTCTCCTTTATGGTTTATATTAGCTAACTATATTTATAATAGTATCGTTATTGGTCAGATGATTCGTACGCTTAAGATAAAACAAGCAGATAAGTTTACTGAACTACAAGTAGCGATAAAACCTAAAAAGATGGTTGTTGTTACCACAAGTGGAGAAGTAAAAGAACTTAAACTACTTAATTATTCATTTTCTCGTAATCTATTAGTGCTTCAGTGTAATGATAATGAAGTAGTGTTATTACCAATTAGCCTATTTGATAGGGAAGAGACGTTGAAAGAGATCTTAAAACTGATTGAGAATTAGTAGGCATTAAATAGCCGTTTTAAGCGGTTTTTTTATGCAAAGAAACAAATGTGAAAATATCACTTATGATAGTGACTTGATATAGTCATTATCATAAATTAAATATATGATCTTAGCTTAGAGTAAAATATTGTTAAGTTTTTTTATTTTAAAGGAGTTAATATGCTAAAAAGTGATTTCATAAAAAAATATGGAGCCTTTATAAATATCTTTTTAATATCGACATTAGTTTATATATCCAATCAAATGATTGCGACAACGATTTCAAAATTCGCCGATTATCTAGGAGCTGGTTCTTCTTTGGTTGGTATGGTTGCTGGTAGTTTTGCGATGATGGCTTTATTTATGAGACCATTTAGTGGTCAAGCTGTTGACAATTTAAACCGTAAAAAACTACTATTGGCGAGCTTAGGAATGATCTTAGTTGCGACAATTGGTCTTTCACTTTCTTCATCGGTTATCCAATTGGTTATCTTTAGAGGTTTAAATGGTTTGGGTTGGGGGATAGGTTCTACTCTTTGTATGACATTGGCGACTTCGTGTTTCCCCTCTGATAGAGTAAATACCAGTATTGGTATTTATGCACTTGGAAGAACGATAGCTGAAGCTGTAGCGCCAGTTACAGCGCTCGCTTTGATCGCTGCGATTGGTTTTAATAAATCATATTATGTAAATATCTTTTTGATCGCCTTAGCCATGATCCTAACTATCTTTTTAAAGGTAGATGGTGATCGAAAAAGTGATTTTTCATTTTCACTAAAGGTTAAAGACATTATCGCTCTTCCAGCGTTAGTCCCGATGAGTGTTACGATGTTAGATTCGATTGCTGGTAGTTCCATCGTTGCTTTTTTGGTTTTGTATGCGGACACCTTGAGTATCATAAATGTTGGTTTTTACTTTACGATAACATCACTGATATCTTTTTGTATGCGACCGGTTCTCGCTAATCTTATTGATAAGTTCTCCGTCAAGAAAGTAGTTATCCCGTGTTTTGTGTTAGAAATTATTAGCTTTATTTTACTATTTATCGCTAAAAATGAATTGTGCTTAGTTTTATCAGCTTTGTTTAGAGGTATAGGAGTTGCAGGGACCCAAACAGCCTTAATGGGTATGGCGATAAAAAGCGTACCATCTGAAAAAAGAGGGTTGGCAAGTAACACGAGTTATATCGGTTTAGATCTAGGTGGCTTTATTGGATCAAATTTGGCGGGGATGATCGTAGCTATGTTTGGTTATCGTAATCTATATGCGGTCATGATCTTGTTTTTGGCCTTAGCCATCTTAATATTAGTAAGTTATTTTAAAAAAACAACTGACTTTGAAACAGTAGTTGTATAGCTTATGGCCATGTCAATGCATATACAAAATGTATTTGAGGTTATATAATATAGATAATCAATGAAAGCAGTAAATGATATTGGATGTCTTGCTGTTTAGAAGATAACAGTATTGTAAACAATATTAGTTAATAGAAAGAAGATTCGATGGATTTATTAAAACGCTATTTAAAACCACTTTTAAAGAGGATGTTACTAGGCTTAAGCCTTAAATCGTTGGCTGCGTTAGCAGCTTTGTTTTTGCCGTATTTACTGGCTTATATAATTGATAGTGTCGTTCCTTTGAAGGATATCAATATGATCTTTATTTTTGGTGGATTGATGATCTTATTATCGATTGTTGCCTGGGTTAGTGAGATTATCTCTAACCGTATGGCGAGTAGGGTAGCTCGTGATGCGATCGTTGACATTCGTCACGATCTATTTGCGAAGACGATGTTTTTATCTAGTAAACAGATAGATAAAGTTACGATATCATCACTTGAGTCAAGGTTAACAAGTGATACTTATAATGTACATCGTATGATCGGCATGATGCAAAGAATGGGCGTTAAGGCACCGATATTATTGATCGGGGGTTTGATCATGACCTTTTTTATGGAGCCATATTTGGCTTTGGTCATGTCGGCTACCTTACCTTTTATTACGATACTAGTTTATCTCAAAGCAGCTAAAGGTATTTCGTTATATACCCTTGTGCAAAAAAGTCAGGATAAAATGATTGGGGTTGTCCGTGAAAATGCGCAAGGTATTAGGATTATCAAGGCTCTAGCTAAGTCTGAGCACGAAATGAAGCACTATGAAGAAGTGAATACAGCCCAGATGAAAGCGGAGAAGACGGTATCTACCAAAATGGCGATCATTAATCCCTTAATGAATCTGTTTATGAATATTGGTTTAGTCCTTGTGATCGTTGCTGGAGCATATCGCGTAAGTGGAGGTGTTAGTGAAACGGGTAAGATAATTGCCTTTACTAACTATTTTACTTTGATCACTAATGCGATGATGGCGGTATCACGGATGTTTGTGATGTATTCAAAAGGCATCGCTAGCGCTGATCGTATTGCGGAGATCATGGATATTAAGGAAGAGCTATTTGTGATTGAAGGCGATGATCATCCAAATGATAGTGTGGTTGAATTTGATAATGTTTCTTTCTCCTATTTAGGCAATACAAATAACATCACTGATATATCCTTCAAGATCCAAGCTGGTCAAACATTAGGGATCATCGGGGCAACCGGTTCTGGTAAATCCACGATCATGCAACTGCTATTACGGTTTTATGATGTTGATCAAGGGGTTATTAGAATATATGGTAAAGATGTTAGAAGTTACAAGCCACGTACATTAAGAGATAATTTTGGTATTGTCATGCAGAATGATTTTATCTTTCAAGATACGATCAAAGAGAATATCGAATTTGGACGTATCGTTGATGATAATATGATCGAGCAGGCTACCTTTAATGCACAAGCTAATGCTTTTATCGAAGAATTAGATGATAAGTATGAATATAAATTGAATAGTAAAGGTACTAATTTATCTGGTGGTCAAAGACAGAGGATCTTGTTATCAAGAGCTTTTGTTAGTGAACCGAATATATTATTGCTAGATGATTCAAGTAGTGCCTTAGATTATGCTACTGATGCCAAATTAAGACAGGCGATCAATCAAAAATTCAAAGATACAACGAAGATCATTATCGCGCAAAGGGTATCGAGTATCATGCACGCTGATGAGATCATCGTGTTAGATGAGGGCAAGATCGTTGCTCGTGGTATTCATTCAGAACTATTAGAGACAAGTGAAATCTACTCATCGATCAGTGAATCACAGATGGGAGGTGCTTTACTTGAATAGGAAGAAAACATTAAGGCGCCTTTTAGCCTACTTAAAGGAATCTAAGTACTTATTAATGTTGGCAGTCATAACCACGATTGTGGCCAATGTTTTGGCACTATACGCTCCAAAACTAATTGGTTTGGCGATTGATGCGATTGGTGTCAGTGGTAATGTTGACTTTGATAAAGTATTCTATTATGCGATAGTGTTGGTCATTGTTTATCTTATATCATCTTTATTTATCTATTTACTGCATCGCTTATTGATCATTGTATCGAATAGAATCACTTTTAGATTACGTAAAGAGATATTTGAACACTTACAAAGATTGCCGATCAGTTATTTTGATAAGAATCAAACTGGCGATATAATCTCAAAGATATCTTATGATGTTGATACGATCAACACTTCACTATCTGCTGATATTCTCCATTTATTTAATGGGGTGATCACGGCTGTTGGTTCTTTTGTGATGATGTATTCAATTTCTAAGATCTTAGTTTTAGTTGTTTTGGTTACTGTACCAATTGTTTTCTATATTGCTAGACTAAGAATGCATAAAGTTAAACCATTGTTTCGTTTAAGATCACGTAAATTAGGTGAGCTTAATGGTTTTACAGAAGAGATGTTGTCAGGTGCTAAAACGATCAAAGCTTATGGTCAAGAAGAGACAATGATCAGTAAATATGATGAGAAAGATGTTGAAGCCAGTGATGCTTATTATAACGCTGATTATCAAGGAAGTATTTTGGGACCAAGTGTTAATGGTATAAATAATCTCTCATTATCTTTTATCAGTATGTTTGGGACAATCTTATTTGTTCAAGGCAAACTATCAATAGGAGCGATATCATCCTTTGTGATGTATTCACGTAAATTTGCTGGTCCGATCAATGAGACAGCTGGCATAATCACGGAAATTCAAACAGCGATCACAGCGGCAGAGCGGGTATTTAGGTTATTAGATGAGCCTGTTGAAGTAGAAGATGTTAAGGACGCTGTAGTCTTACAAGATACCCGTGGTGAAGTTGATATTGAACATGTAAGCTTTGGTTATGTTGAGGATGTAAAGGTACTACATGATCTTAATCTACATGTCGATCCAGGTAAACTATTTGCGATCGTTGGTCCAACCGGAGCTGGTAAGACAACGATCATTAATCTATTAATGCGCTTTTATGATGTTGATGAAGGGCTCATCAAGATTGATGGTATACCGATCATCAATATGACCAGAGAAAGCTTAAGACAAGCATTTTCAATGGTCTTACAGGAGTCGTGGTTGTTTGAAGGAACGATCCAAGAAAACGTTGCTTATGCTAAAGAAGGTGCTAGTCTGGATGAGGTTATTGAGGTTTGTAAGAAAGCTCATATTCACAATTACATTATGAGTTTACCAAATGGTTATCAAACGATATTGACCGATAATGCGATCAATATCTCTAAAGGTCAAAAACAACTATTAACGATTGCTCGGGCAATGTTATCGACGGCGAAGATGTTGATCTTAGATGAAGCTACATCCAACGTTGACTCTAAAACTGAAATGCAGATTCAAAAGGCAATGTTGGAGCTAATGAAGGGACGTACTTGTTTTGTGATAGCTCATCGTCTATCAACGATCAAAACAGCTGATCAGATACTAGTCTTAGATCATGGTCAAGTAATTGAAACAGGAAATCATGAACAACTCTTACATAACAAAGGTTTCTATGCCGGATTGTTCAATGCTCAATTTGATAAATAAAAGATAAGACCAAAGCATTAGCTTTGGTCTGTTTAATGATTTTATGGTTTAACAATGTTATGAAGTATAGATAAAAGCTAGTGGTTTAATTGCGTGATGGGCCTAAAAAGCGTATTATTAAAGCAGCGGAGGTTAGTTATGAAAGTTAGATATTCCAGTTACTTAAAAGCCATTGATACAGCAATTGTTGATTTACAAACACAATTGAATAAGTATTATGATTATGTAAGTATTTTGGCAACGGATGTTAAAGGAAGTAGTTTTAGGGTAGCCCAAAAACAAAAAAGTGTAAGTGATTATCCTTTTTCTGAAAGAGGATTTGTGATAAGAGTTTACAACAATGGTTTGTATAGTGAGTATTCATTTAATGTTCTTGATGAATACCACATTGAAGCATTAGTTGGAAAGATCAAAAGGCGTTTAGATAAACAGTTTAAAATGATAGCTGATCATAATTATCAGATATTTGAAACACCTAAGATTATTGAAGAAGAAAGAGAATTGTTTGTCGAAAGAGAAGTAGAAAAAGCACCAGATGATGTCAATGTTGAAGACATCATCAGTGAATTGACGCGGATTAGTGATGAAGGGGTAGCTTTAGATAAACGAATCATTGAGTGTCAAGCGACAGCTAATATGGTTCATGTAAGTAAGGCTTATCTTTCAGGTGACAAGCGACTACGTCAAAGTTATGTGTTTAGTGAAAGCAGTATTGTCGCTGTCGCAAAATCAAATACAGATATCAAACTTGCGTATAAAGGTTTTTCTGGAGCGATTGGGGCTGAGATAATGGATCAGATGAAAGATGCTGTTAAAACGGTCGTCAAAGATGTTGTACAATTATTTGAAGCAAAACCGGTAACTCCTGGAGAATACCAAGTTATCTGTACACCGGAAGTGGCTGGTCTAATCGCTCATGAAGCGTTTGGTCATGGCGTTGAAATGGATATGTTTGTAAAAGAACGCTCTTTAGCGAAAGAATATATTGGTAAACGAGTAGCTTCTGATTTAGTCGATATGCACGATGGTGCACTCTGTGCAGAAAACACCTCATCATATTCATTTGATGATGAGGGTACTGTAGCTAATGATACCTTGATCATTGAAAAAGGTATCTTACAAACAGGTATCTGTGATGTCCTTAGTGCTTTACGCCTAGGTCACAAACCTACTGGTAATGGTAAACGTCAATCATTTGAACGTAAAGCCTATACCAGAATGACTAATACCATCTTTAGTGCCAAAGAAGACACCTTAGATGAGATGATCGCTTCGATCAAACATGGTTATCTATTAGATGGGATGCAATCAGGTATGGAAGATCCCAAAAATTGGGGCATACAGTGTATCTTAGCTAAAGGCTATGAGATCGTTGATGGTAAGCTTAGTGGCAAGGTCATCGCACCGGTAATTTTGACGGGATATGTGCCTGATCTACTTGAATCAATCGATATGGTTGGTAAAGATGTTGAGGTCTTTGGTTCAGGGTATTGTGGCAAAGGCTATAAAGAATATGTCAAAGCCGCTGATGGAGGCCCATATTTAAGAGCGAAAGCGAGGTTAGGATAGTCAATGAAAAAACTAATCGAAATTGTCAAAGAACATGCAGATGGTTTTAAGATCGTCAATGTTAAAACAAAAGCTAATGAATTCTTCTTTATTAAACATCGCTTGGATATGAATCGTTTTAAGGAAGTTGAACATACTTTCTTAACTGTTTATCGTCAATTAGATGATGGTAAATTTCTAGGATCAACCACTAGAGAAATCCATCCTAATACAAGCGATGAGCAATTACTTAAACTAATCCAAGAAATGAATTATGGGGCAGGTTTTGTGAAGAATCCCTATTATCAACTCGCTAAACCGCAAGGGGCAGTTAAGCAAGTATTTATCCCAATTGATCCTTTATCTGTCGCGTCTGATATCATTGATACCATTCAAAGTGTTAAGACAACTGATCAAGAAAACATCAATTCGTATGAAGTATTCGTTAATGAGAAAGTGATCAAGATCATCAACTCTGAAGGTATTGATGTGGAATATGAAACGATCGATTCACAAACAGAGATCATCGTAAACGCGAAAATGCAAGATTCAGAGATTGAGATCTATCGTAACTATACCTTTGGGACATGTGATAAAGCCTATCTTGCACAACAGCTTCAAGATACGATCACGATTGGAAAAGATCGATCATTAGCTTCAAAGACACCTAATCTAAATAATTTTAGAGTTGTCTTTGATGGTCATAACGCCGTCAAACTGTTAGGGTATTTTGTGGACATGACTAATGCCTCAAGCGTCTATATGAAGATTTCTGATTACATAAAAGGGCAAGCTATAAGTGATAATGATAAGATCTCATTAACAGCGCTTGCATCTTTACCCAACTCAAGTAAAAACGTCGTGTATGATGATGATGGTAATCTATTGTGTGATAAAGAATTGATCAAAAACAGCGTATGCCTTGATTTTTGGGGTAATGAACAGTTTAGTCAATATTTAGGTCAAAGTAAGGCTAGTATCTATCGTAACTTTGCGTTTAATATAGGCGACTTTAATCATAGTGCTTTACGTAAACGACCCTATCTAAGAGCGGCTGAATTCTCTGATTTTCAATGCGATAGTTCAACGGGTAATTTTGCTGGTGAGATTCGCTTAGCTTATTACTTTGATGGCGAAAAAGAAATACCAGTATCAGGTGGTAGTATCTCAGGTAATATCAAACAACTATTATCAACGATGCGCTTGGCTGATAAACTAAAACAGATTGATAATTATCTAATTCCAGAGTTTATTGTGTTAGATGATGTTTCAGTTAGTGGAACAGAATAGCTAATAATGAGGACCGATCAGATTATG
>CAZCSQ010000014.1:0-24890 GCA_964501425.1 uncultured Erysipelotrichaceae bacterium | reverse complement strand
TCGAAACCCATTTAGAATTATTGAAGATTCAAAATTTATTTGAACGAAAACTACAAGAAGAGATATTAACAATCGAAACTTTGATCCAACAAGCGCCTATTGGCATCGCAATCGCCAGTCGAAATACCTCTTTGAGTAAAGATCAACCAGATGAGATTCTTGAAGTTAATCAATCTCTAATACGCATTACCAATAGATCAAAAGAAGAACTAACAAAGCTCGGTTGGCAAAACATAACCCATCCCGATGATTTGGAAAAAGACTATAAGCTTTTTCATGAGTTAGAGAACAGCCCCCACACTAGTTTTGTCACTGAAAGTAGATATATCAGACCAAATAACAGCTTTGTCTGGGTTAACATCAGTATCGCTAAATTAGATATTGATAATGGTTATAAATATAATTATCTTTATTTGATTCAAGATATCAACAAGCGTAAACAAACAGAAATAGAACTCTTCGAAAGTGAGCGTAGCAAGGCTGTCTTATTAGACAATTTGCCAGGAATGATGTATCGGTGTAAACTAGATCGAAACTGGACTATGTTATATGTATCAAGTGGCTGTTTTGAACTTACAGGCTATACAGCTGATGATCTTTTAGATAATAGACGTTATTCTTATAACGATCTGATCAAAGAATCGTATCAAGATAATTTATGGCAAAAATGGCAAACAGCTATTAAAACAAAGACAAAATTCCTTGAAGAATATGAAATCATTACCGCTAGTGGTCAAAGTAAATGGGTCTGGGAACAGGGGCAGGGCATCTATGACGAGCAAGGTAATGTCCTTCATCTTGAAGGATTGATCATTGATATCAATGAACGCAAGAAGAATGAATTATCTTTGAAACACGTCAGTGAACACAATGCTTTAACTGATCTTTTAAACCTACGATCACTTGAGAAAATGATCTTGACCCAACAAAAAGAAGGAAAGATCAAGCAAGCAGCGATGGTCATGATCTATGTTCGTCGTTATAATCATATCGTTACGACTTATGGGTATAAAATTGGAAATCAGTTAATCCTTGAAATTACTAAAATCCTCAGTGAATTAAGTGATGATAAACATATCTTGTTTCAACCATTTAGTGATCGCTTTGTCTTTTATATCCATGGTTACAATAAAAAAGGAATTCTAAAAACGTTTGCCCAAAAGATCGTCGATGAACTCGATAAACGAATCAAACAACGAGCCATTGGCTTTAGTATTGGTATAATCGAAATCGACCATAAAAGAAAAGAAGACGCCGCTGCCTTATTAATGCAAGCCGCTATTGCTAGTGAACACTACAATCTAAACCATCATATAAGCTATTCTTTCTATGATAAAAAAGTTGCCGAAAGAAACACAAGAGAAAAGATTATAACTGAAGCATTAGAAAAATACATATATGATGATACTACTGCTGACTTTCATCTTGTCTTTCAACCGATCGTTGATCTAAAAACATCGTTAGTAGTCGGTTTTGAAGCACTAGCGCGCTTTAAAGATACCTTCCTAGGTGATATAACACCGAGTGAATTCATACCAGTTACTGAATCTTCCTTATTGATCTTACCACTGGGGAAAAAGATCATGGAAAAATCATTTATGTTTGCTAAAAAGTTGGAGAATGAAGGTTTTGATAAGACAATCGTTTCCTTCAATGTTTCAGCTATCCAGTTACTAAACGCCAGCTTTATCAATGATCTAACTGATTTTATTCACTTATATCAAGTGAATCCCGCTAATTTGAATATCGAGTTTACCGAGTCGATCTTCTCGGATAATTATCAAGAGATCAACAATAAGATTGATCAAATCCATGCTTTAGGTCTTCAAGTCTCTATTGATGACTTTGGGACAGGCTATTCACCCTTAGCCAGAGAAGAAGAGTTAAATGTTAATTGTCTTAAGATAGACCGCTATTTCGTCAAGAAGATAACGAGAATGGATCCCGACAAAAACTTGATTAGTGATATTATCTCTATGGCGCATAAGCTTGGACATCAGGTAGTGGCTGAAGGAGTCGAGAATATAAAACAGCTTGATTATTTGATCAAGCATAATTGTGATCTTTATCAAGGTTACTACTTTAGTAAACCTTTAAAAGATGAAGAGGCACTAAATATTCTTATCCACAATAACATTAAGGATTAACTCATTAATTATGCAAATCAAAAACTGTACCACTAAACAATGGTACAGTTTTTTTACAATAATTCAATTTACATGTGATATAAACGATCAAAATGCTTCGCTATCAATTTTTCATTATACTCAGGACCACCATCAATGTTTTGAGACTTAAATACTGGTGGCACTATTCCTTCTTCTAATAATATTTCAGCAGCTCGATAAACAGCAGCTTGAATCAAAACGGCTGTTGTGATTGATGACATACCACAGATCTTAGAATCTAATCCATCAAGATCAATAGAAGAATCACCTTCAACAACGCAGTTATCTAATACAACATCAGCAATTTCATATAGTTTTTTGCCACTTGAGTGTTTAGATGTAACATTCATAGTTGTTGCTAATGAGGTAATAACGACTATTTTAGCTCCGCTTTCTTTAGAGATAAGAGCCATCTCAATAGGTAGTGGATTACGTCCTGAATTAGAAATAAACACAACTACATCATTAGGACGAACATCTACCTTACGCATAAAGGATGTTCCAACTCCTTCAATTGATTCGTAAGCTCCACCAGCTGGTTCCTTAATTTGTTTTGTCGGGATGAAGCCACCAGCACGATGACATAATTCACTAGCTCCCGCTTGGGAATGTCCTGATCCGAATGCTTGTAACAACCCACCATTTTTCAAGGTGTCCGCAAATATACGAGCTGCTTTTTCAACGTTATCGGCTTGTGTTTCCTTGACTTGTTTGATCAAATCTTCAACGACACTGTAGACTTTGTTTTCCATAATTTCCTCCTTGGTTTTATTATTCACTATACTATCTATTATAGTGTATTTTTTATTCATTTACTAGGTGTTATAATAGATTTAGCTAAGTTGTGTATTGATTTCAGCTTAAGTATAATTATAATTAATAAGAAAAGAGAGTATCTATATGTTTAAAGCTAAATTACAGACATCCTATCAAAATTTAACCCAATCAGAAAGATTGATCGCCGATTATATCAATGAACATCTTAATGATATAAAGACGATCACCTCTCATCAGTTAGCCATGTTGACCAACACTGGACAATCGACGATCATACGCTTCTCACAGAAACTTGGTTATAATTCCTTTCGTGAGTTTTTAGCGGATATTTCGTTAGTCAAACAACAAGAACTAAGTGACTATGATGAGATTAAAGTTGATGAGTCAACCTATCAAACAAACCATAAAGTCATCTCTCAATATCGCGATATCTTAGATATTACCTTAAATAGTAATACTGATGAGACTATTGATAATGTTGCGCACCTACTTTGGAAAGCCAAGAAGATTATCATATTTGGTGTAGGTAGCTCAAACCTTTTTGGTGAATATTTAGCTAATCAACTGATCAAATTAGGCATAACATGTTTAACAAGTAACTCTCCTCATACTATCTTCTCTTTGATCGATCAAGCAGATCCTGAAGAAACAGTTTTATTTTTATTATCAGAATCTGGTGAGACATATGATGTTGTCAAGGCAGCTGAGATTGCTAAAAACAACCATATCCCGATTGTCGTTATGACTAGAAACACAAAGAATACCCTATATATCTATGCCGATCACATACTAAAAACAGTTGCTTTTGCCGCAAAGACACGCTTAAATGTCACAACCATGCGTTGTTCCCAACTGTATTTGATCGATATCATTTATTTGAATATCTTAAAACTTGATTATCAACGCTTCGATCAATTAATTGAAAGAGCCGAAGTATTATCTGATAAATTATAAAAGGTGACTGCTTATTTCACAGTCACCTTCTTTTAGTATTCTTCTCTAAGTCCAAACTCAGCGTCCTCTACCCATTCGTTGGGACGATTTAGCAAGGTTATGATATTAAAGAATAAATCATAATGTTCATTTTCTTGTTCAATTAAATAAGCAAAGAGCTGTTTGTCTTCAGCATCTTGAGCTTCAGCATGTAGTTTTTCATATAACTCAATACTTTGTTTCTCTATTGCTAAAGCTTCATCATAGGCTTTCAGTTGCTTTTGACTTTCATCATTTAAGTTAGTTATAAAATCATTCAACCCAGAAAAAATATCCTCAACCTCTTTTAGTGCTGAGCTTTCTTTAAGATCAAAAGCTTTATGTTGTAATCTGTTCTTTAATTTCTCCGCATGTTTTTTCTCATCTTTTGCTAATAGATCAAATACAACTTTAAGGTAATTATCTTTATTTAATTCTGCCTGTTTCCGATAATACTTTTCTCCTTCGAGTTCTAAATTGATCGCAAATTCTAAACTTGTCATGATTATCCTCCTTTAGTTCAATCAATCATTTTTACAAGGTTATCGATCATTGATTTGATCATATCCTTGGTCATATCATCATTCAATGTGCCATCATCCGCAAATTTATTACCACCAGACGCTACCATGATCTCTGGTCTATTTAATATTCGCATATCAAGCGCCACACCTATTTGACGTAAATGATATTGGGCACGGCTTGTCCCCAAGCTTCCGCCCGACACACCCATGATGCCAACCGGCTTAGCTTCAAATGAATTCTGTCCTTTTGGACGCGAAGCCCAATCAAGTGCGTTTTTCAGTACACCAGAGATTGAATAGTTATATTCTGGTGTTGCGATCAAGACGATATCTGCTTCAACTATCTTGAGTTTGAATTGTTTGACAACTTCTGGTGATTGATTCTCTATATCTTGATTATACATTGGAATATTTTTTAAATCAAAGATTTCCAATTCCATGTCATCACTTAAAAGTAACTTAGTAGCTTTTAATAGTAATAGATTATATGAACCTTCTCTAATACTACCAGCGATTCCAAGAATTTTTATTTTATTTTTCATTGTATTCTCCTTTATTAGTTACATTATATAACCAATTTATGCATTTTAGTGTTCAAATGCCCTTTTTACCTTTATAATTATGATAGAGGTGCTTTAAATGAAATTAGTAAAAGAATTTAAAGATTTCGCCATGAAAGGCAACGTAATCGATCTAGCTGTTGGTGTGATCATCGGTAGCGCTTTTGGTAAGATCGTTTCTTCTCTAGTAACCGATATCATGATGCCGTTGATCAGTCTGATAATTGGAACAACTCGTTTCACTGATCTAAAGATCGTCTTTACTCCAGCCACTGAAGAAACAGCTGAAGTAGCGTTACGATATGGAGCTTTCTTACAAAACATCATCGATTTTACGATCATTGCCTTAAGCATCTTCCTCATTATCCGTTTGTTAAGCAACCTTAAGAAAAAAGAAGAAAAACAACCGGAGCCTGCTTTAGCACCTGATCCCACAGTTACATTATTAACTGAGATCAGAGATGAATTACGAAGTAAATAAGTATTGGAATTGGATTTCTCTTAGAGAAAGGAGTCAATTTATGGATATATTAGTGCATTTCAGTGACCTTTCAACAATATCAATCATCTTGTTTCTCGTAGGTATTATCCTTATGATCGTTGAAATGTTTACCCCCGGATTTGGCTTAGCTGGACTAAGTGGAATCGCTATTTTGATCTTTGATGTCATTTATTCAGCTAGTTCATTTACACAGGGCTTTTGGTTAATGTTATTCGTGATGACTGTCATTTCCATCTTCTTTATCGTTTTCTTATATATGATTAGCCATGATAAGCTACCAAGTAAAATGATCTTAAAAGATGCGACCAGTCATAAAAGTGGTTTTAGTAGTGCAGTTGATAAACAACAACTAGTTAATGCTGAAGGCGTCAGCGTTACAGAGTTAAGACCCGCCGGCATTGCTGATCTTAATGATCAACGTCTTGATGTTGTAAGTCTTGGTGATTATATTGAAAGAAATAAAAAGATTAGAGTTATTGCTGTTGAAGGCAATCGTGTTATTGTAAAAGAAATCAAGGAGGATAAATCATGAATGGACTTGCTGATTTAGTAGGATTAGGAACATATGTATTGATCATTATTGCGATTGTATTTTTATTAGCTATGTTTTTCAGTTTTGTACCTTTAGCATTATGGATAAGCGCTTTAGCTGCTAATGTAAAGGTCGGTATATTTACTTTGATCGGTATGCGTTTACGTCGAGTTGTACCAAGTAGAGTTATCATCCCTTTGATCATGGCTAGCAAAGCAGGAGTCGATATATCGATCAATAAGCTTGAAGCCCATTATCTTGCTGGTGGTAACGTTGAGAAAGTCGTTAACTCGATCATTGCTGCTCAAAGAGCTAATATCCCACTAGAATTTGAAAGAGCTGCGGCTATTGATCTAGCAGGCCGTGATGTCTTAGAAGCTGTACAAATGAGTGTTAACCCGAAAGTTATCGAAACACCAATCGTTGCGGCTATCGCCAAAGATGGTATTGAATTAAAAGCTAAAGCAAAGGTTACTGTTCGGGCTAACATCGATCGCTTAGTTGGTGGTGCTGGTGAACAAACGATCATTGCTCGTGTAGGTGAGGGTGTTGTCACAACTATTGGTTCAGCAATGACCCACAAAGATGTTTTAGAAAATCCTGATAAGATTTCTAAGACGGTTCTTATGAAAGGTTTAGAAGCAGGTACTGCATTTGAGATCTTATCCATTGATATCGCTGATATTGATGTCGGACGTAATATTGGAGCTCAACTACAAACTGATCAAGCTGAAGCCGACAAACGTATTGCACAAGCTAAAGCCGAAGAACGTCGAGCAATGGCTGTTGCTCGCGAACAAGAAATGATCGCAGCTGTTCAAGAAATGCGCGCTAAGGTTGTTGAAGCTGAGGCTGAAGTTCCAAGAGCGATGGCTGAAGCCCTAAGATCAGGAAGATTAGGTGTTATGGACTATTACAACATGCAAAATGTGATCGCTGACACCAGTATGCGTCGTACTATATCCGATATAAAGGATACTAATAATGACCAAGAAGAAGAATAAACAACTTATAGATTTAAAAAAGATTAAACAAGGTGTAATCTGGACCGTCATACTTAGTGAACCAAAGAGTCGTAATTACAGCCATAAACCACCAGTTAAAACTAAATAATGTAAAAGCGGTTTGAATATTCAAACCGCTTTATTTTTTTAGATGATCAATGATGTTTAATGATCTTGGCTTATTGGTGATCACTACTTCAGTTAATGTGCCACCATATTCACCATCGATCGTCCATGGTATAGCTTCTTGTGATGTAAAACAGATCTTGTTTGTTTTTACTATTTCAACTAATGCCGAACAACTATCAATACCCAATAAATATGATGTGATCGAACTAAGTTCAATCGCTGATTTTGGTTCCCTGATCAACATGACTTCAAATAATCCATCATCAAGCTTTACACCATCGCGGTTTAACTTATAAACTCCACCAACCGAAAGCGAATTAGTTACCATACCGTACACAAACGGTTCATCATATTCTTTATCTTCAAGCTTTACATGCATATGAAAGGCTTTGATCGAAGATACACTCTTGATACCTTCAAAGACATAAGCTAAATGACCTACTAAATTCTTAGCTTCTTGAGGTGTTCCATAGGCAACCTGCGTGAAAGCCCCAAAAGCACCAATATAAACAAAGTGTTTATCATTGAAATTACCAATATCATAGGATGACGCTTCACCATTAATGATCAATTCCGCAGCTTTGACCATGTTTTTTGGTAAGTTAAGACTTGAAGCATAATCATTAGTCGAGCCAGCTGGTATGTATCCTAAAATGGCTTTACAATCACAAGCGATCATGCCGTTGACAACTTCATTTAGTGTGCCATCGCCACCACTACATATGATCAAATCATATTCGTTAGCTGTTTTATTAATGGTATTATAAGCGTCTCCTCGAGCTTGTGTTGCGTGGATATTGAGATTATACCCGGCTTTTGAAAACAAATTAACGATACTATAAAGGCTACCCTTGATTTGGGCAACTCCTGACAATGGGTTAAAGATAAGTAGTGCTTTCATATTTAACTCCTATATTAATTTTAGGTCAATTAACAGTAATGTCAAGAAGGATCATTCATCCATATTTCATCATTAAGTTTGAATGTAAGCGTTTCATATGATAAGTTTTAATTAGCGAGAAAAAGGTGATAATATGAATATCGGTTATGCTTGTATTACCGTTGGTCTAAAAGACACGAGTATGAAAAAATGTTTACTTAGAAATGTAAATGATCAATTACTTTTATCAACCATAGAACATAATCTAAACTCATTGGATAAACAAATTGACTATAATATCAATAATAATATCAAGATGTTTAGGATAAGTTCTGATCTTATTCCTTTTGGCTCAAGCAAGATAAATAGTTTGGACTGGCAACTAATCTTTAAAGATAGCTTTTCAAAGATTGCCAATAAGATCAAAGATAATGGAATGAGAGTATCCATGCATCCAGGACAATATACTGTCTTAAACTCACTTACAGAGATAACTGTCGAAAACGCCATCAATGATCTTAAATACCACGTAGATGTCTTAGATAGCTTAGAAACCGATATGTCTTGCAAGATCATATTACATGTAGGAGGTGTTTATGGTGATAAGGAGGATGCGATCAAGCGATTCATCCACAATTATCAAAAGCTTCCTCAATCAATTAAAAATAGGTTAGTGATCGAAAATGATGATAAATCATATAACATCAAAGATGTATTAGGTATATCTACCCTTATCAATATTCCTGTTGTTTATGATAATTTACATAATGCTTTAAATCCAACTGATGAGCATCGAAGTGATAGTGAATGGATCCATGATTGTAGTAAAACATGGACTATCAATGATGGTAAACAAAAGATTCATTACTCACAAAGTAATCCAAATAAGAAAAGTGGATCCCACTCAGACACTATTAACATTGATGAGTTTCTCGCTTTTAATAAGACCATTAAAGATGATATTGATATAATGCTTGAAGTAAAGGACAAAAATATATCAGCGATCAAATGTATTAATTGCTTAGCTAATAGACTAAATATCTCAATGATCGAAAAAGAGTGGAGTCGCTATAAGTATCTAGTGTTGAGTAAAAGTCATACAGGATATACAAAGATCCGACAACTATTAAAGGATTTTGATAACGACAAAACGCTAACATTTTATTATATGATAGAACACAATCTTTCATTACCAGATGATATTGGTAATCAAGTAAACGCTGCTCAACATGTGTGGGGTTATTTTAAAAATATAGCAACACCAAAACAGAAAAACCAATTTGTGAAGCTTTTACAAGATTATCAAGATAACAAAATTGATCTAACAAAAGTAAAGAATTATCTTTATAAGCTCACTATTGAATATCAGATACAATATCTAATCAACTCATATTACTTTTATCTATAATGGACAACGATTCGATCAAACAAAAACGATCCACAGGGATCGTTTTTAATCATAACTTATATATATATGATGATACTTACAACTCCAGCCAACACACTTATGCTTGATCCGCTTAATAATTGAAAGATGGTATGTCTTTTTAAATGTAAAGATGCATAGTAGACGCTGATTACAAGCGCTAAACCAATCAATAAATACCAAAATCCCATTTGCCAACTAAGTAAAACAAGCGGCGCTGTTGTACTACAAGCGTGTCCACTTGCGTGATATCCAATAACCTTATTGACGATAAGCAAGCCGATAATAGAGATAAGGTATGAGCTAAAGAACACCTTAGCAATCATCGAAGAAGTATTAAACATCGCCCATATAAAACCATAACTATAACTTATAGCACTAAAGACCATCGCCACACTACGTTGTCCTTGACGACGATCGGTATCGATCTTAAATATCTCACGGAAAGGATAAGCTAATAAGGGGAAAACAACCAAACACCCCATTAACACCACAAACTCAGCAGTTGATTCTAATCGACCAATTTGAGCTAATAAGATTATTGTTAGCCCTGTCACAACCGGTGGAAGGGTTAAGACTCTTGTAATTTTAGCGATCATTATATCATCCTCATTTCATTAACCTGTCATAAGCTATTCAATAACTTATGATATTTTTATTATAGATGGTATTAATAACACAGTCAACAGTTATTCATTATCTTTATATAAGTTATTCATATTATAATTGATGTTTATCAATAACGGTAATATAATTATTATATGAACATAAATAATGAACTAGCCAAAAGATTAGAGAGTTTCCGCTTACCTCGTTTAAATGACATAACTAACGTTGGTCTTTATCTTGAACAAACAGCGAAATTCATCAATCAAAGCTTAGCTTTACTCAATCAACCAGAAATAACCACATCCATGATCAGTAATTATGTTAAGTTAAAACTTATACCCAACCCCCAGAAAAAACAATATTCCAATAATCATATTGCTCTTTTAATATTCATATCCTTAGCCAAAACGGTTATCTCATTAGATGATATTAGATATTTACTAACGATCCAAAGTGATAACTTCGCTCAAGAAAAGACTTACGACTTGTTTTGTGAGGTGTTTGAGGCTTATTTAAAAGCCATCTTTGGTATCAATGATCAAGTTATTCAACCACCAATCAATTCCTCAAATGAAAGGGAATTGATGGTCAGTATCATCACCACCATTGTTCAAAAGATCTATCTTGATCACTATCTATTTAACTACCGTAATAATCATAAACCAGCTTTAGTTGAAATTAAATGAGTCACAAATAACCAGTTACAGGCATCTATTGCCGAAGGCTATTTGATTGCTTTATCTTTTTGGCTATGCTATCCTAAATTTAATATTGATAAACAAGAGGTGTATAGATAATGCAGAAAATTAGCGAATCAGCAGAAATGTATTTGGAGACTATTCTAGTATTAAGTGAAAAAAATACTCACGTCAGATCTGTTGATGTTGTCAATAAGTTAAACTATAAAAAATCAAGTGTTAGTGTCGCCATGAAAAACCTTCGTGAAGAAGGTTTGATCGAAATGGATAGTGATGCTCATCTTACATTGACAAGTGAAGGACTAGCAATAGCCCAAACAATCTTTGAAAGACATGAATTCTTCTCTAAGTGGTTAATTCAATTGGGAGTTGAAGAAGGAATCGCTTTAGAGGATGCTTGTCGTATCGAACATGTGATCAGTCCAGAAAGTTTCCAAGCTATCCGTAAATATGTCAAAACATGTAAAGAGTAAAAACAGATCAAAATGATCTGTTTTTATTTCTCAAGATAGAATATTCCTAAAGTTGTTGGTCCACAATGAGCTGAAATCGTACAGCCAGCTTGACACATAACAATCTCATTAAAATCATAATCTGTTTTGATCTTGTTTGTGACATATTCAACCAATTCATCACTACTTTCAGCATTTGTGATAAAGATCGTTTTTTTGTCGATATTATCAATGTCTTTTAAGCGTTCATTGACATAGTTTTTAACACAACGTTCAAAACTACCACGGCACTTACCAGCTACTCTCATCTTACCATTGAATACTTCAATAGTTGGTTTGATCTTAAGCATTTTGGTTCCCACCATCTCTAAACCAGAACATCGTCCACCTTTATAAAGATAATCCAACGTATCGATCACAAAACTACCATTTATCTTTTTTACTAAATCTTCAGCTGTCTTTAGCACTTCACCTTGTGAAGCCTCATCTTTTATTAGTTGAGCTAAGCGATAGACGAGAAAACCACTACCTGATGATAGATTAGCCGAATCGATAACATGTACATTATCAAACCCTCTCGCGGCTAAACTAGCGTTTTGATGACACGAGGAAAACTCCGATCCTAAAGACACATGGATTACTGTCTCATATTTTTTAGCTAATGGTTCAAAGAATTGATGATATTCATATACATTAATGGCGGCAGTTCTACATGTTTTATTCTCTTCTTCCACAAAATGAAAAACATCCCTTGGATAGATATCAACATTATCATTATATACTTTCTCATCAACAACTATATGTACTGGTATTACCTCTATATCATATTTTTTTATGATTTCTTCGTTTAGATCACAAGTACTATCTGTGGTCAGTTTGATCATAGCACACCTTCTTTTCTTATACTGTCTTCATTATTCCACAACAAGATAAACTCAAGATTAACTTTTGATCATTTCATAAACTGCTCATTTATTAATTATTATTGTAAACACGATAAGATCAATGATAATATTTCTTATGATAAGGAGTTATTCATGCGTAAAATACTCTATACAGATAAAGATGAACTGCTTCAACCATTAAAACAATTAGTCCTTAAACAAGAACACAAAACCTTGATCGCTTGGTGTTTTATGCATGTTAATGAATACCTCGAAATCATAAATAGCCGTTATCCTAATGAAAAAAGACCACAAGTCGCCAATGATAAAGTCCGTTTATGGGCAAGGGGTGATATAAAGATGCCTGAAGCTAAAAGAGCGATCCTAGATGCTCATCAGGCAGCTAGTTTGTTAAGTCAAGACATCGTCATTGAAGCTTATATTAGAGCTGTTGCTCAAGGTTTATCTACTGTTCATACTCAAAAGCACGCCCTTGGAATTGTCTATTATGGATTAACCGCTTTAGCCAATGAAACAAATATTAAAAATAGAACCGCTGTTATCGATGAGAAGGTCAAACGGTTCTATGAAACACTATTATATTGGCAAACTAATACTGATCAATTCTATGATAAATGGGCACCATTTATCATTAAGAAATAACCTTGTTTTTACCTGTTGCCTTTGCTTGATAAAGATTAAGATCAGCTTGGTGGACAAACTCAGCTAATTCCTCATTGTTATACTGTTTAAGCCCCCCACTTACTGTAATATACCAATCGTCAATTGTAGATCGTTTTTCATGCTGTATATCATTTCTTCTATTAGAAAATTGAGTATAGACCGATGAATTATAACTTGTTAAACTATCAATTTTATTCATTAAAGATGGCTTTATTCAGCAAAACCATACCCGGATTTACTAGCTCTTTTGATCTTGTATAAAATTTCATCAGCACTCTTCATCAATTCCTCAACTGTTTGTCCATTTCTTGGAAAAAATGATGCCCCAATACTACATGCTACATTGATGTTATGAGTAACACCTTTTACTGTATCTTCAATACTATATATTGTGGATATCTTATTAAAGATACGCTCAATGATCATGTTGGCATTTTTCTCTTCCTTTATATCGTAAAGATAGATAAGAAATTCATCTCCACCTGTTCTGATAAACATATCCCCATCTCTTAATAGTCCTTCAACCGTTTTACTAAAATACTGTAAGACACTATCACCAATCGCATGACCATAATTATCAATAATATCCTTGAAGTCATCCAGGTCAATAACAGCCAAGCAACCAATAAGATCGTTATCTCTTGCCTCATGTAAAAGTTCAGTTAAGAAAGTATCTAAAGCATAACGATTATAGACATTTGTTAGGGCATCTCTAAAAGCTGTTTCTCTTAGTTCGTTTTCGGCCTTCTTTTTGGTTGATATATCATCTAGTACAATATTGGCCCCCACCACTTTTTCGTTCTCTTTGATAGGTGTAAAATAGATCTTCAACCATCTTTCTTTCTTACATATACTTGCATAAAATATTTCGTGAGTGATCACACGATCTGTTCTCATACACTCTATTAGCTTTTGCGAAAACCCATTGGCTTTAAGTTCAGCATGAGTCAATAAATTGATCGTCTTTGTCGCTTCGATTGATGGCGAATCCATCAACACCAAAAGTTTGGCGTTAGCATAAAGGATGTTTCCATCTTTATCACATGAAACAAAACCAATTGGAGCATATTCAGCTAGTGTATAGAACCTTTTTTGACTATCCGCAAGTGACTTTTCAAGTCTAGTCTTTTCAATAAACAGTCCTAAATGTGAAAGATATAACTGGAATAATTCAACGTTTAAAATAGTTTCTTCCTTTTTAAACACTAAAGTAAAATCTCCTAGAGATTTTCCCTCTTTAGATATTTTAGCAACAGCAACTTGACCTAATTCAAATGATTTCTCTAATTGTTCTAAAACTGACGTCGAAAACACTGTTTTTGATAGTTCGGTTAATGATGAAAAATAGGTTATTTCTTGATCTTTGATCTTTTATTCTCGAACAGAGTCATAAGCCCACTTCTTACCGATTGGATCTATACTAAATGCGCGCAAGCCATCTTTGATATTTTCGGTTATCCCGTACAATGCGACGGTTGTGAATTCTTTTCCGTTTTCATCAAAAAGATTAAAAGCTACATAACTCGCACCAGTCACATCGTAAGCAAACTTGGCGATTTTATCATAGTCTATATTACTTCCTATATTCGTCATGAAGTATTCACTCATCTCGAGTAGATTTCTTTCAAAGGTTTTATTAATAAAAACTGTCACAAAGTGATCTTCTAATGGCGAATAAGCTTTAATCAAGTAATGCTTACGATATTCTTCAGAATACTCTTCAAACTCAATTTCTTCTTTATCAACAACTACCTTCTGATAGATTTTCAACCATTTTTTTGACGCTTGTTTTTCTTGAGCTATATCATTGATAAAACGTTTACCGATTATGTCATCTTTCTTGAGTCCCGTTAATATTTCAAAAGACGCATTTACATCCAAAAAGATGTAATCAATCATATTTTTATTGTCATCAAAAACTGCTTTGTGGTAAGCAAAAGCACACTCAATTCTATCTATAGCATCTTTGTATATCGACACTGCTCTTATCTCCTTATTTTAATCCAAATTAACGTAGTAACACTTGTTAACTTCATTATAACATTTTGCAAATCTATCTCAATAAAAAGCTAACGATATATAAACTGGAAACAGCCTATGTTAGCGCTTCTTAATATTGACTCATTGCTGTCGCTAGTGTAACTATGTCGATTGTATAATTCACGATTGCTATCACATCTAAAAGACTATCATGTTTATAGTAATATATTCTCAAATAACACTTCATCAAAAAAGCTTTAGCTAGTGCTAAAGCCTCAAACGTAGTATTTACAATCTAGTCTATTTTTACTGCTTACCACTGGTTGATCCACCAGCTTGGTTTTGATCGGAACCATTATTTTGATCATTACCTTGTTGGTTTCCTTTGTCCTCGGGTTGGTTTGAATTGTCTTGATCGTTCTGTCCATTATCTTGATCAGACTGTTTACCTTCAATTCCACGACCGCCTTCATAATCAGCCATTAATTCTCTAACAGGGACATCTACATAATTAGCTGCCTCTTCAGGAGCAACACCTAATAAATTGACAAGAATATTGTATTTACCTGGAGTCATGCCTTCAATTGCTTTCGCTGCTTCAACCATTTCATATCCAATTCCTTGAGCCATTACTTCAGCATTGATACCCTTAGCTTCCACTTGTAGTTTTACAACATTTTGTAGTCTTTCTGTTAGTTTTTGGGCATTCCCTTGATTGCGAGCAGCGGTAGCGATCATGATATTATTACCATTTTCTTGATCTAAATAACCCATTTCTTGTACTCTTTCAACTGCCGCAAACATAGCGTCTTCAATATTAAGATTATTCAATTGTAAATCTTGTAGTACTTCTTCAGCATCTTCATTAATTGCCTCGGCTTTGATTACTCTTTCAAACATATTTACTTCCATTACAATACCAGGATTAACATCCAGGCTAACATAATATGATGGCGTATAATATGCATAAGCACCTCCACCTAACATAACGACAAACATTGCGGTTATTGCTAAAGCAATACCAAATCTACTCTTACGTTGTTGATTGACCTCTTTCATGTTTAACACCTTTCCGATCATTAGATTACGGTCTTTGGTCTTTGTTTTGATAATAGTACCATCATCCAGTAACATTACCGCATACCCATCTTCGATCTGTAACACAGTTGCTTTCATCTTATTACCTCTTTCTTGATATAGCTCAAATATTCTGAGAGATAAGGATAATCCCCGCTAAGTATTTCAGCCACTGCTATTAAGTACTTACGATAATGTTCTAATATTTTTCGGGGTAGGTCGATGCTTTTTTCAATTATCTTGATCGGCAGTTGTTTAGAGATACGCATTTGATCAATTATTTCTTGGTGTTTGATCAAGTATCTTACAGCAATACCACAAGCATTTTTAGTCTTGATCGCTTTAGGTGAATTATCGACTAAATCCATAAAAGTAAAACCATACTTCTTCAATTCATCAGTCAAGATCATAATCTCAGCTTGCATATCATGATCATGATGGTCTACTGCAGGCCGATCATTTAACCATTCAACTTCTACTTCAACATCATATTTCTTCATTTGACGGAAATGATCGATCAAGCTTTGTGAGATCAATAGTTTTGCGAATGCTAGAAAACTACCACGATCATAGTTGTATTTTTTGACTGCATCGTTAAAGACGAGTAAGGCAATCGAGTACTCATCATCACTTTTTGTTATATAACGCTTGGCAGTCGAAACCGCTACTTTTAAGATGAAAAACTCTTTGCTTTTAATAAACAAGGCTAATTCTTCATTATCACTAGCTGCTTTGATTGCTTGTTGATCGATATCACGCATTATCATCACCTTTATATTTATATTTTAACACAAGGCTTAGCTTTGAATTTGATATTCATTAACTATCACTCTCTTGTTTTAAAACGCAATATCATCTACAATAATACTAACAACTTCGTTCAAATAATCTCATAATAAACAAAAGGAGAATCACATGGATAGGACTAAAAAAGCTTTGCTTAATGCTCTGTTTTTAGTAGTTACATTAGGAGTCAATACTTTAGGTGCTTTAGGATTTATTAATGGACTATCACAAAAAGCAATTTCTGATATGTATGTCACTTTAATCACTCCTGGTCCTTCTACATTTAGTATTTGGGGTATCATTTATGCACTACTGATCATTTCAATCATAGCGATGATCATCAAAAAGAATGATCCATACTATCAAAACATAATTGATAGAATATCCCCACTATTTTGGATATCTTGCTTGTTAAACATGGCGTGGATCGTTTCATTCTCATATGTACTACTTGAGATATCACTTATATTTATCTTATTGTTTGTGATGATGCTTGCCTTGATATGTCGTCAACTCTTACAGATCCAAGAAAGAAATGTTTTATTACCCCTTACCTTTGGTCTATATACTGGGTGGTTATTTATAGCAAGTGTTGTTAATGCAGCTGCGGTTCTTGTTAAAGTAAACTGGAATGGTTTTAGTATTAGTTTTGAGATATTAGCTATTATTACTTTAGTAATATCAGTTATCTTGATCTTCTTAGTCAATACTCAACTTAGAAATGCGGTATTCCCATTACCAGTCGCTTGGGCATTCTTTGGAATCCGTGAGTTCTTAGCATCCCCAAATGGCTTTAATGGTGAATATGGACTACTCCAGATCGTCGCCTTAGTTGGTATGGCCGTTTTAGTCGGTATCGCTGCCATACAACTTTATATAAATAGGTTTTCACTTATCCCAAATCCAACAGATTAATAAATCATCAGTATCAAGAAAAAGCACTTCTAGTTTGAAGTGTTTTTTATCCATATACTGTATTACGTTTTTGTTTAGCAAAATACATGCAGTTATCAACTTTTGATATCAAAGTGTCCAAATCATCTTCTATATCGATATTATAAGTTACTAACCCGATGCTAGCAGTTATCTTGATCTTTTCATTCTTACACTTAATTTCATACTCCTCAATCGTTTTCCTGAGTCTTTCAGCTATTTCATGTGCTTTTTCATAAGACGTATTAGGCAAGCAAATTATAAACTCATCGCCTCCATACCGACCGACAGTGTCATATTGTCTAATATTGTTTGCTAAACACTTAGCGAATTTCTGTAATACAACATCACCACATGAGTGACCAAGCTTATCATTTATTTCTTTAAAATGATCAATATCAACCATTAGTAAACTTAACGATGTATTCTCTCTGACTGTTCTCGCCATTTCTTGTTGTAAGTTTTCGATCAAAGCGCGTCTATTAAAGATTTCAGTAAGATAATCGATATAGGCAAATGATTTCTCTTTATCTTGTAACTGTTTGTGAATACTCATATCTCTTATGATCATAACAGTCCATATCCTACCATCATCATCCGTAAATACAGCAGTTGACACATCAGCTGGAAAAACTTCTTTGTTTTTTCTGATGAAATTGAGTTCACTTCTCAATTTCCCTTTTTCTGCCCGCTCTTTTAAAGCTGGTAAAAGTCGTGGATCCTTTGTGTCTACAATACCTAAGCGTCCAACTTTACATATTTCTTCTTCACTCATTTGAAATAATTCGCACGCAGCAGGATTAGCTCGAAATATTCTGCCATCAGGACATGTCAGCAAAATGGCATCCATACTATTCTCAAAAATAAAGCGATAACATTCGTCTTGACTAAATTTCTTCATATCTAATTCCGTTTCTGATAGATTATATCTACTATCTTATACGTTGATATACTTATTTAGTTAGTCTTAAACATAGCCACAAAATGATCTACGAGAAAGCCATCATATTGTTTATTAGCACAAGTTACTATTTCATTGATCGCATAAGTATGTGATTGTGCTCTTCGATACGGTCTTTCATTTATCATAGCATCATAACTATCACAAATAGATATGATGCGTGACATTAATGGAATAACCTCTCCCTTTAGATTATCAGGATAGCCATAGCCATCGAAACGTTCGTGATGGTGTAAGATAGCCTGCTCGATTTCATGCATTTCCTTGATCTCTGATAAGGCGTTAGCCCCAATGATTGGATGTTTTTTGATCTGCTCATATTCTTCATCCGTTAGTTTGCCTGGTTTGTTCAGTATTTCTTTTGGTATCAATGATTTGCCTATATCATGAACAAGGGCGGCGTAGTAAAGTTTTGCCTTGAATTCTTCCGATGCATTTATCCTATCAGCAAGCTTCAAAGCTAAAGTAGACACATTATTACAATGATCCTTTGTATAGGTATCATGTGTTTCCAATATCTTCAATAACGCAGCCATGACACCATTAGTCATATTCTTATGTAGTTGACGAATTTGTTCTTCATTGTTTTCTATGATAACCCTAAAACGATCTTTGGTACTAGTAAATTTATAGATGTTTTCAAGCCACGTCTCAACTTGATATTTAGCGATCAAATTATCCTTAAATCCCTGTGGCGGAATGTAATAGGGGTTTTCATGAATACGATTACGCCAGACAATGATCGGATGTAACTGGATGATGTTTTTGATCATCTCATCAGAAAATTTATGAATGTTATAGCGACATAAGGCAGACACTTGATAAGAATTAAAGATGTATTCATTAAGTTTCCATTCATATTCGATTATCAAACTTTCGCCATCTTCATAATCTAAAACCCAACTTATTTCCCCGGTAATAGCCAATCCTGTATAACCATCAGCGATCGCTTCATTAGCTAACTCTTTGATCATCGTGATTAACTTATCAGGATTAAATTTACCATTCTTAGAATAGGTATTGGCTGTAGTTAAGATTTCAACATCATTAACCTTGTTAAGACTTTTGGTTAAAGAATATATTTTCTCTTGTACTAAAGATGTATCAAGGTCATCTGTAATATAAATACACCTTTCATTTCTTAATAAAGCAGAATGAATATAGGTTGTAACATAATCAGCGATCTCATTTTCAGATTGGTACAGAGCGACTAAATGATCTCCTGGTCGTAATTTCTTGGCTTGCTTAAGCAATTCATCTGTAGGCATCAAAAGTTCTCCTATTATGGCTATAAATTGTCTGAACCCACATTAGTTAACCTAAAACAAAGCTTCAGCAATTTTAATTTGGAATAATTGTCGATAATATAATTTAAATAAAAATGTAAACAACTGTAAACAATTCTATAAGACCAATCTACACTATTACATATAAATTTACAATGAAGTTAGTAAAATGATCCATAAGAGGTTTCTTTATGATAATATTATACAAACCATTGCTAAAACCAAGACCGCTCATAGTAAAAGCTAATAGACCTACTATTAGTGACATTAGTAAATAAACCATCTTATTACTTTTCATGAATGTTAACGGGTATTCTCCTTTCTCAAACAGTATCCCATAACCAAAACCAATTATCCTATCTCATTACTATATTAACTTACTTAATATTCTTCTTTATATATATATCATAATCTTATAAACTATTTATTTCTATAACTTTATTTCTTGTTATCAATCTCTTTTAGTAAATATGTTTTGGCAACCGTCATTGCTTTGATCAGATCATCAAGCTTAGTATAATTAGGTGTTTTATCATCGAATTTCAAAATCGCTTTTTCACACTTACTAATGATTGATGATATGACTGGGATTGACTTTAATATATCTATTTTTAAATATGTGTCACTAATATTTTCACCAATGATTAAAGAGCGTGACATATACAGAGCATGAAGTCTGCTTTTTAGTAAGGTATATTGCGAAGTACCAACAGCAAATTTAAGATGTGCTTTCTCACATCTTTCAATGGTCATATTGATGATCGCTAATGCATGTATTAGCTCTTTTTCTGTATACATATATCGGTGGTCTCCTTCTTGATCATCTCAATTAATCATTATATCTATCATTTTTTTCTATGTGGCTTACAACCAACAATCAATATAGTGGTTATAAGACATAGACTAAAGCCAATGATCGCACCTACTAAACCAACTGCTTCATATCCTCTAACATTGGCAAACTCAAAATTCACAAAATAGTTACCACCAAGATACATACCGATAATAAAACCACCGACAGCTCCAACAATCATCAAGACAAGACCAAATACAACCGTTAAAAAGCGTTTACGTTTCACTTTTCTCCCTTTAAAGAAGTTAATACCTGTCAATAAAATTGACAGGTATTAAGATTATCTTGTGATAGGATTCCATGCTAAAGCTAACAGGTGAACAGTTATGTCGGTACTTTTAGCCCTGAGTGTTATCGTTTCTAGTTTCTCATTTAACATATCATAAGTTTCTGATATTTTAGCTAATTCATTCTCTAACATTGTTTCCATCTCACTCAATTGTTGTTTTACTGAATCTTGAGTTTGCTTAGCCGCATCTATTCCTTGTCCACTTGATAAAGCTCTTGATGTCCGACTGACCGCTGTACTAACACGACTCACTGAAGTTGCTGTGATCTTTCTACCAAATAAAGCTCCTAAGATCGCTCCTCCTGCTGATAGTGCTGCATCCATCTTTCTTTGACCAGCTAATGAACTTTGTTTTTCAACAGCTTGTAAAGCACGACGATGACGATCCTCTAAAGTATTAAGCTTAGACGCATACTTCTTTTTCATATTAGCCATGGCTTCATCTCTGGCTTCATGAGCGACATGTTGTAAACGAATACGGAAATCGCGTTCATCTTCATCTATCTCTGAGACTACCTTCAAAGTTGGACTATATAAAAGATCAACACTCAAATTTAAACGAGCATACTGATTAAATAGTTTCTTCCAATCATCGTACTTTTTAGGATCAGAGATAACATTAGGATAATTGGCATAAGCTACACCCTCAAGCCCTTGATTTTCAAGATCACGAATATCTAGATCAATATTTTGACCTTCACTGTAGTCAACAGGTATAGGTCCATCATGTAGTGGTGTAAGCATTGTATAGTTTCTATTTAACACTACATTATGTTTAACACTTTTATATAGGATATCCGCAATACAGATAATACTGGGTGTATAAACAAGACTCTGGATCGATCCAGCTGTTATTGGTACATACACCTGTTGTATTTGTGGAGGCAATACTGGTGCCATACTATTAGTAGAACTAATCTGTGGTGCTTGGGATGATTGATCATTTAATGAACTTTGTGCACGATTTACACTATTACCATTACTAGTGATCGTAGCTTTGGGTAAGTTAATGATCTGATCGCGAGTAAGTGGTCCAGCTAAATAAGACATTACCCATCTTGTACTAAAGATAACTGGTTTATCTTCATGAACGCTATGAAGATAGAATACTCTTTTACCAAGTCCAGCTAATATTTTTTCGGTTTTTGCTTTATCAAAGTTAGCTCCAGCTGAAGCCCCTTCAAGCCCCGCCATCACTCTTTCTTTATCGCGCTCCGTTTGCAAGCGACCAATAAACCATGTTCCAGCATTTGATAAGGCCTTATAATCGAGATCGACAGGGTTTTGCGTTGATAATACTAAACCCAATCCAAAAGCGCGAGCTTGTTTAAGTAATGTAAGTAGTGGCAGTTTAGATGGTGGATTAGCAACAGGTGGTAAATAACCAAACAGTTCATCCATATAAAGCATCGCTCTTAAACTACCTGTGCCTGATTGTGATCTTGCCCATGATAAGACTTCATTTAATAACATCGTCACAAAGAACATTCTTTCACTATCTGACAAATGAGCGATCGAGAATACTGATACTCTTGCTTTACCTGAATCATTATATAAGAAGTTATCAATGTTTAAAGGCTCACCCTCAAGCCATGCTTGAAAACTGGGAGAAGCCAACAGATTATTTAACATCATCGCTAAGGAGAAACGATCTTTTGATGGATAAAAACTTTCTAAGCTTAATACACCAACTTTGTCCATTGGTGGATTCTGAATAGCTAGGATAAGTTCTGGTAACCCAAGATCTTTCCCCGCCTTCCAAGCGTGTTCAAAGATATTGGCGATCAAGATGTTTTCACGACTGGTAAAACTATCCCCTTCAATGCCAATCAATGATAACAAACTATTAGTTGTGATATTGATTCGATCTCTAAAAGCATCAGCGTCATTTATGATTGCCTCAGATGGCGCATTAAAAGATCTTAGTACTGACACCCCAATACCAGCAGATCCGCCTGGTGTATAGATCTTAACATCAGCTGCGTTTTGAAATGTCTGAATCCTTGTTCCATCTTGACCCCAATCAGCTAACCCTTTCTTCCATTGATCAGCTTGAGCTTGTGCATACTGTTGGGCACTTACACCTTTATTAGATGCCTCTTGTAAATTGATCCACGGTTGAAAATCCTCACCACGTAGTTGAGGAAATGTTAAAGCTAGATTTGTAAGATCGCCTTTTGGATCGATCGCAATTACTGGTACATTATCAATGGCCGCTTCTTCGATCATGCCAACTCCAAGACCTGTCTTCCCACTTCCTGTCATACCGATGATAACGGCATGCGTTGTAAGGTCTTTAGACTTGAGTAACACTAATTCTTCTTGGAGTTTGTTCTGTTGAATATCAAATTCTTTACCTAAATAGAAAACTCCCAATTTTTCAAAATCTTGCATGGCTTTCTCCTTCTGTGTCATTTTGATCATCTATATCAATTATATTAAAGATCACCTTATCATTTACACAAGATGCTTCATGCATTAAAGCTAAAAGTGCATTAGCATATTCATTAAGGTGATCCAAAAGCTCTTTTTTATTTATCAAAGTTATATCAACTGGCTCACTTATCGTAGTCAAGACATCCCACAAGGCATCCAAATTATTACCATAGTAATCAGGAAAACCGATCATCGAAGCTAAATAAGCATGGACTGTTTCTTTAGAGGTCATTTCACTTCCATCTAATAAGACATACTTCATACATTACTCCTTTGTTAAAGTCAGTTCCGTAAACGATTCATAATGATCATCAGTATAATAGAATAATCCATCATTTGAATAAACAAGCCGTTTAGCATTACGATAACCACCCTGATAGTCAATATCACACTCATACCAAATTCGACCTTCTTCATTTGGTAATAACTTCTCACGATTACCAAAGCGATCACCACCAATACTCATCTGATCAATGACATCCCATAGATTACCTTTTTCGCTTTGCCAACCTAAAGCTATCGCTTCCTGTTTAGTAAGATAATTATCTGGTAATTTAGCAAAAGTGAAGATATATAACGCTACCTCATATGCTGAGGTATAACGACCATCTTCGTGAATTTCTGTAATTTCTGTTGGAGTTAAAGCTTCGTTTGTATCTAATTTAAATATACCACAACCCAACAGATTAAACATATAGACAAATAAAACACTAATGATAATAAGTTTCTTTTTCATGTATCTTTATTCTCCCTGCTTATAAACACACTAACTCACAAATATAATTATAAATTTACATGATTCCAAGTTATAAACCCATTATATGAATGATATTGATGAATGTAAATGCTCATCTCACAATTGATAATATAAAAAAGCACACCAGCTTATCAGGGGTTAATCTGATAAGTGGTGTACATCAAGATTATTAGATATATCGATAAATAGCGGCGATCCCTGTTTCACTTGGCATATGAGCTTTTTCAAGCACCAACACTTCTCCACCATTAAGCAAGACCAGTTGTGCCAGTTCATTAATGACATCGTTGTTATCTGGCTTATCAATATCACCAAAGCTTATCTTGCCTGTATCAAAGTCTAAACTACCACTAACGATCTTATCTTCTTCGATCATGATCGTCTTAACTCTTCCTTCAAAGGCGGCTTTAGCGATCTGGGCTATATCAGAAGCTCCTAAGGAGTTGGCATTAGCCTGAGAATATGATTCCGTATATTTTTCATATTTCTCATTATTGATCTTGTCAATGATATCCGCAACACTTTTTCTTATCTCTGATAAGTCCATTGCTTCAATGGACTTATCAACACCCACAGCTATTAAATAGGGATTGTTACTAAGTGTTCTAAAATATGAATGATATTGGCCTAAAGCAATTAGAATAAGTGGTAATTTAGCTTTTTTAGAATAATTATCATAAACAAACTGATCTACATATCTAAAATACTTCTCTGTATCTTTATCAGCTTCT
>CAZCSQ010000013.1:0-24928 GCA_964501425.1 uncultured Erysipelotrichaceae bacterium | reverse complement strand
AAAAATATTTATTCATGTTAAATGTGATAAGAATTTCATTAAATATACAAAAATATTTCACACAAAGCTTAAAAAGTAGTATAATCAATTATATAGATTATTTTACATATGAAAAGGGAGAATAATAATGAAAAACGACAAAAATGTAAAGAAACCTGGCTGGTCACTATTGAAACCTAAAACAAGTGAAGAAAATGAAACAACGGTTGAAATGGTAGAAACAGACAATCAAGAAAGTACTAAGAGCTTATTTGAAAAAGTAGAAGAAAAAACACCGAGAGGTTTATTTGGAGGAAACCGAGTGGAAACAGGACCTACTGAAGTTAAATTATCAACGATCAATGAAGATGTTATGATCACAGGTGATGTTAAGGCGTCTGGTAATATTGAAGTATATGGTACGATCATTGGTAATGTTGAATGTGGCGATTTAGTGATTAAAGGAACTGGTAAAATTGAAGGAGATATTTCTTCTAAAGATCTAATGGTTTTATCTAGTGAATTTAAAGGTAATATCAATTGTTCAAATAATGTGACGATCGATAAAAATGCCGTTATCTATGGTGACGTTAATGCTGAAAATATCAAATGTGAAGGCCAAGTAAATGGCAATGTAAATGTTATGCAATTCTTAGACTTAAGATCAACAGCTGTTATCAATGGAAATTGTACATTAGATACGATCTCGATTGAAAAAGGTGGTATGATCAACGGTACACTAAAGAATCAGAAGTAATAATAAATAGTAAAACCATGAATAAAGTTGTTCATGGTTTTTTTATGCTTTATAATGTAAATGAGGTGTGATATGAAAAATGCATTCTGTTATTTAAGTCCTATTGGCTATATAAGAATTATCGAGGAGAACAATGCGATTGTTGGTGTAGACTTTACAGATAAGTTTAAGCAAGATCAAATAGTCAATGAATCTAAGCTGATCAAAAAGACTTATCAGCAATTATCAGAGTATTTTGAAGGTACAAGAAAAGAATTTGACATTAATATAAAACTAAGAGGTACACCTTTTCAACTTCAAGTTTGGAACCAACTTTTAAAGATTCCCTATGGTAAAACAGCTAGTTATAAATGGGTTGCTGAAAGCATACAGCGACCAAAAGCTTATCGGGCTGTTGGCATGGCAAATAACAGAAATCCCATCTCGATCATTGTCCCCTGTCACCGTGTTATAGGTCATGATGGAAGTTTGGTAGGTTATGGTGGTGGACTTGATACGAAGAAGAAATTACTGAGTTTAGAGCATGAAAATGAAGGATGATAACTTGACAGTTTGATCTAAAAATGATATTTTTAAAACGCTCGTGAGGGAGTAATTGGCATACGAAAGTATGTGGGGATGTCAACACCCAGCAGAAATGCTTGGCTGACCTTAAATGATGAGACTCATGTTTAGCGTAAGCTATGCGTGAGTTTTTTTATATCAATAGTATGAAGGGAGCAATATGCAACATTATCTAAAAAGTACTGAAGAAGTCTTGGTAGAGGTTAGTAGTAACATAAAAGGCCTTAATGAAGATGAAGCTGCCAAACGCTTATCAGAAAATGGCAAGAATAAACTAGTAGAGGCTCAGAAAGAGACATTACTACAACGTTTTATCAAACAGTTATTAAATCCAATGATCATTATCTTGCTCGTGGCGGCGCTAGTATCGGGTATTACTTCGGCTTATGAAAATGAACCATTTACCGATGTTATCGTTATCTTGTTTGTGGTCATCTTAAATGCCGTATTGGGCGTTTACCAAGAAAGTAAAGCTGAAAAAGCAATCGATGCTTTAAATGAAATGGCAGCGGCTACTTCAAAGGTCATGCGTGATGGTCATTTAAAACAGATTCGCAGTGAAGATCTAGTTGTTGGTGATATCGTTGTGCTTGATGCCGGTGATGCAATACCAGCTGATTCACGAATAATTGAATGCGCCTCAATGAAAATTGAAGAAGCGGCTTTAACAGGAGAATCAGTACCAGTAGATAAGATTGATGAACCCTTATTTCTAGGTGAAGAAAAAGATATATCATTAGGCGATCGACTCAATATGGTCTATATGGGTAGTAATGTCGTTTATGGTCGTGGTAAAGCGGTCATCGTCGCTATTGGCATGGATACTGAAATGGGTAAGATCGCTACAGCGATTTCTATGTCTAAAGATGGTGAAACACCATTACAGATTAAATTAAACCAACTAAGTAAAAGTTTAAGCTATATCGTTTTAGGAATATGTATATTCATCTTTGGATTAAGTGTTGTTCGTTCAGGCTTTGCTAAAGATACGATGATCGATACCTTTATGATCGCTGTCAGTTTAGCTGTAGCTGCCATTCCTGAAGGCTTAGCGGCGGTAGTAACGATTGTCTTATCTATCGGTGTAACCAACATGTCAAAACGTAATGCGATCATTCGTCGCTTGACGGCTGTAGAGACGCTTGGCTCTGCTCAAGTTATCTGTAGTGATAAAACAGGAACACTGACCCAAAATAAGATGACTGTTGTTGATCAATATACCGATGATAAGGACTTATTAGCTAAAGCTATGACTCTATGTAATGATTCAGTAGTAGATGGTGATAAGGTTATGGGTGAGCCAACAGAGAGTGCTCTTGTGGCCTTTGCCTTAGATATGGGTTTAGATAAAAATGATTTAGTTAAAGACTATCCAAGAGTTAATGAATTACCATTTGATTCCAAACGGAAGATGATGTCAACCTTTCATCAAGACACAAAAGGTTATATCCAATTTACAAAAGGTGCACCCGATGAGATCTTGAAGGAATGTGTTTCAATTCTAAGAGATGGTAAAGAAGTTGTTCTTGACGAAAAGCTTAAAGCTGAGATATTGACGGAAAATAAGCGCATGGCCAATCAAGCGCTACGGGTATTAGCCGCTGCTTATCGTCGTTATGATGAATTACATGAACCTTTAAAAGAAGAACAGTTAGTCTTTATTGGCTTATATGGCATGATCGATCCGATACGACCTGAAGCAAAAGATGCGATCATGCAATGTCGCTTAGCTCATATTCGTCCGATTATGATCACTGGTGACCATATGGATACCGCAGTGGCGATCGCTAAGCAATTAGATATGATCAAAGACGCTAGTGAAGCGATTACTGGTAGTCAGTTAAATGAGATGGATGATCAGGCTTTAGCCGCTAATATCGAACGATTTAGTGTTTATGCCCGGGTACAACCTGAACATAAAGTTCGTATCGTAGATGCTTGGCAAGCTAAAGGAAAGATCGTTGCAATGACCGGAGACGGTGTCAATGATGCTCCAAGTATCAAACATGCGGATATCGGTGTTGGTATGGGTATTACTGGTACTGATGTAACGAAAAATGTGGCGGATATGGTATTAGCTGATGATAACTTTGCGACGATCGTTAACGCTGTTAGCGAAGGTCGTAGAGTATATGACAATATTAAAAAGGCTATTCAATTCTTACTTGGTTCAAATATGAGTGAAGTCTTATCGATCTTTGTGGCAACCCTTCTAGGATTTACAATCTTAAAACCAACACATTTATTGTGGATCAATTTGATCACAGATAGTTTTCCAGCTTTAGCCCTTGGTATGGAAAAAGCAGAGAGCGACATAATGACGCGTGAGCCACGAGATAACAAAGAAAGTATATTCGCTCATGGCTTTGGCTTTGATGTTGTATATCAAGGTATATTGATTGGTATCGTTACTGTAACAGCTTATTTTGTTGGACATTATATTGAGTCTGGTTTATGGGAAATCGCCAATAGTCCAGATGGTATGACCATGGCTTTCTTAACTCTATCAATGGCGGAAATCTTCCATTCATACAATATGCGTTCTCAACGTAAATCAATCTTCCACATGGATACACATAATAAGTACTTATTTGGAGCTATGGTACTATCCTTTATCTTAACGACAATGGTTATCTATGTACCACTGTTTGCGCAAATATTCGAGTTTGAAGCCATTAGCTTATTAGAATACGCAGTAGCGATTGGCTTAGCTCTATTTATGATCCCCATGGTTGAAGCTGTAAAATACTTCCAACGCAAATCAGGGAAATAGATTAACAAATAATTGCATCAAAATAAGTCTGATTCATTTAATGAGTCAGACTTTTTATATAACTCATGTATCATACTTATAAGTAAGGAATGTAGTTGTTTAAAATTAAGATAATTATTGATATTTTATACTATCAATTGTTCATTCAACAATAAAATAATTCAATCGTTTTATCATGAATCAAACTAATAATTTTATTCTTTAAAATACAATTATATTTTACAATTCGCTACTTAATAGTGATAACTAATTTACTATCTTTTAAATTTAACATTATATTCTCTTCATAATGGTTTATAATATATTACATTGATTGGGGGATATGTATGTTTGAGATTATTAATAAAATAGTATTAAATCCAACTGTTACCAGAATTGATGTTTATGCTCCATTGATCGTCAAGAAAGCTAAACCAGGACAGTTTGTTATATTAAGTGTTGCTGAAGATGGTGAAAGAATACCATTAACGATCGCTGATCGTAACATTGAAAAGGGAACCATTTCCCTTATTTTTCAGTTAGTCGGATCAACTACCTTTAAATTAAATCAGTTAGATGTTAATGATTGTTTATGTGATCTGGTTGGTCCACTTGGTAAGCCAAGTGAGCTTGATGATGTTGATAAAGTGATTGTAGTTGGTGGAGGAGTTGGATCGGCTATAGCTTATCCCATAGTTAAAGAGTTACATTCCTTAGGGAAGAAAGTCATTACGATCTTAGGTTTTCGTAATCAAGAATTAGTCATATTGGAAGATGAGTTTAAAGCTTGTAGTGATCAGTTATATATCATGACTGATGATGGTAGTTATCAAGAAAAGGGTTTAGTTACCCATAAGCTTAAAGAAATATTGGATCATGATAAAGATTTTGATCGTATCTTTGCGGTTGGTCCTTTGATCATGATGAAATTCGTGGCTGAAACTAGTCGTCCTTATCTGATCAATACTGTGGTCAGTATGAACCCGATCATGATCGATGGTACAGGAATGTGTGGTGGGTGTCGCGTTAAAGTCAATAATGAAATCAAATTTGCCTGTGTTGATGGACCTGATTTTGATGGTCATCTAGTGGATTTTGATGATGCTATCTATCGGAGTCGTTTTTATAAAGACTTTGAACAACACAAGTATGAAGATACTTGTAACTTGTTTAAGAAGGAGACTGTTGATGGAAAATAGAGTAAAAATGAGGTTATTGGCACCAGATGTTAGAAATAAGACTTTTGATGAAGTAGCGCTTGGCTATAGTGAAGCTGAAGCTTTAGCTGAAGCTGATCGTTGCTTAAATTGTCGTCATATGCCCTGTGTTTCTGGTTGTCCGGTAAATATCAACATTCCTAAGTTTATCATGAAGATCAAAGAAAAAGACTATGATGGTGCTTATGACATTATTACGCAATCAAATACGATGCCGGCTATTTGTGGCCGTGTTTGTCCACAAGAATCACAATGTGAAGCTGTTTGCGTTCGTGGTATTAAACAAGAATCAGTCGCTATTGGTCGTTTAGAGCGTTTTGTGGCTGATAATCACAAACAGGAGATTGTAGTTGATCAACTTATAAAAAACGCTCATAAAGTCGCTATCATTGGCTCAGGACCATCGGGTTTAAGTTGTGCTGGTGAATTAGCTAAAGCTGGATTTGATGTCACAATCTTTGAGGCACTACATAAAGCTGGAGGAGTACTAGTGTATGGGATTCCTGAGTTTCGCCTACCTAAAAAAATCGTCAATGAAGAAATTGATAACTTAAAGAAATTAGGTGTTAAGATCATTACTAATATGGTGATTGGTCGCATTAAAACACTTGATGAATTAAAAGAAGAAGGCTTTGAAGCGATTTATATCGCAACGGGAGCTGGATTACCAAAGTTTATGAATATCCCTGGAGAAAACCTCAATGGGGTTTATACGGCAAATGAATTTCTAACACGAGTTAACTTAATGATGAGCTATCAAGAAAATACAGAAACACCTATTTATATCGGTGAAAAAGTAGTAGTAGTTGGTGGCGGAAATGTGGCAATGGATGCGGCTCGTTGTGCTCAACGCATGGGAGCTAAAGAAGTCTCAATCGTTTATCGTCGTTCACTTGTTGAACTACCTGCTCGAGCAGAAGAGGTTCATCATGCTCAAGAAGAAGGGATTACTTTTAGATTATTGAGTAACCCAACAGCGATCATTGGTGATGAAAATCATCGAGTTAAAGCTATCAATTGTGTTGAAATGACACTTTCTAAGCCAGATGAATCTAATCGACAAAGACCGATTGTTAAGGAAAATAGTGATTTTACTATTGAAACGGATATGGTCATCATGGCTATTGGTACATCACCTAATCCATTAATAAAGATAACTACACCACAGCTTGATACTAGTAAATGGGGTGGTATCATCATTAATGATCAAGGCTTAGCTAGTATTGATGATGTTTATGCCGGTGGAGATGCCGTGACAGGGGCAGCGACAGTGATCAAAGCGATGGAAGCGGGCAAGATCGCTGCTAGATCAATAATCAATTCATATTCAAAATAAAAAGCGGTTATTCCGCTTTTTTGGTTGATTTATTGGATTTCGAAGGCGTCTTTACTAGCCCCACATACTGGACAAACCCAGTCTTCAGGAACATCTTCCCATTTTGTGCCAGGAGCTACTCCTCCATCTGGATCACCAAGTTCTTCATCATAAACATAACCGCATAACAGACATGTGTATTTTTCCATAGTTCATCACTCACTTTCTACAGTAATTATATAATAAAGAATTCAGAATGGCTATCTTTTACCTTATATGAGTAAAAATATAAAAAATCATCATAGGCTTCACCAGCTTGTGTTTGGGCAACTATACGAGCGTTATTGATCATATCGTAATTATCGATCAAAAGCTTTACAACATAAGCATCGATCGAATTATGACTTACCATATCATTTAAGGTCTTGATGACCTTATTATCACTCATACCAACGCGATACGGTCGATTTTCGCTAACAGCGGTAAAGATATCCGCTACAGCCATTATTCGAGCCCCAAGGGTTAGATTATCACCCTGGATATGAAAGGGGTAACCGTTACCATTAAGCTTTTCATGATGATAAGAAGCCCAAGTTTTGATCGCATCAAATCCTGGTAACATCCCTAATAACTGATAAGTATAATAAGTATGTGAGCGCATCTGATCAAATTCTTCAGTATTGAGTTTCTCTGGTTTTTCCAAGACACTGTTTTTTATTGCTAGTTTTCCAAGATCATGTAAAAAGCCCGCCACAAGCATCATCTTACATTCTATTTGTGAAAAGTTAACTAGTCGCGCTAAGTTTTCTGCAGTAACAGCCACTCCTGCGGAGTGCTTCGCTGTAAAGCGACTTCTGAAGTCAATGACTCGAGAAAAGATATGTGACAATTGGATCACTTCATCAATATCAAGAGCTAAGGCGTCGTATTCACCTATCTTAGCTACTTTAGCGATAGGATTAAGTGATGTAATATCTAACCAAATGTATTCTTTACGACTTAATCTTTTAAGAGCGTCAACGATCCGATCCTCAAAGATCGTACCTTTTTGACTTTCAATATCTTTCATGATATTAGGGATCTGGGTTAAGATGTTTTGTTTGTTTTTGATCTTTGAAACAACCCGATCCGCTAGATGGATAATATGACTTTCATAGGGGACGTTTTCATCTTTATATAAGCGACCTTTTCCAGCATCCCATGGTACATGATGATACTTGATGATCATCGCTTCCTGATGAAGATAAGGATAATCACATAATAAAGCAGCTCCTTTAAAGCCATGACTATGAATAGTCGGGTTCTCTTCATTATCAACTATTTCAAGTCTTTCATTTGAGGATAAGGCCCCAATATCATGAATCAAAGCTGCAAAGAATACCTTTTTTCGTTGTTCATTTGACATATTCATTTCTTCAGCGATTCTTAAAGCGAGATAAGCTACTTGTTGTTGGTGATCAGCTAAACTATTATTAACTAAATCTTGAGCTTTTGATAAGCACAACAATAGATCAAAGATATTAATATGAAATCTTTCCATGTTATTTCCTTTTCTAAGTAATCAACATAATTACGATCAACTATCTTATTTGTACATCAATATAGTAGCTCATAAGTCATCAAAAAACTATCCTATCCAGATATAAGTGCAAATAAAAACTTCCAAAGAGAAGTTTTTTGCATATATGGCTGGGGCAGAAGGATTCGAACCTTCGCAATGTCAGAGTCAGAGTCTGATGCCTTACCGCTTGGCGATGCCCCAAGGAAACAAGTTAATACTAAGTTGATTAAAGACTTTTGTCAAGGTTGATAACAACAAAAAAGTATCGACGATATGATAAATTATGTTATACTCAAATCAAGATAAATTTTGTGATAAATAGCTAAATTCCTCAATTACAATTATGTTAACTTGTGTAGTATATATCACAAGACGCTATTGGTTAGCAAAAAAATAACGAAGGAGTAATAAAAATATGATTGACTATAACAAAATCATAAACAAGCATGTCCAAGCAATTCAACTATCAAAGATTAGAAAGTACTTTGATCTAGCCGCTAAAATGGATAATGTTATTTCATTAGGAGTAGGTGAACCTGATTTTTTAACACCCTTGCATATCCGTCAAGCGGGTATTAAGGCCATTGATGATGGAAGGACTCGCTATACCGATAATCTTGGTTTAAGTGAGTTGCGTTTGGGCTTTAGTAATTACTTAAAACGCCGCTTTGATATCCACTTTGATCATCAAACAGAGATCATCGCTACAGTTGGTGGAAGTGAAGGTATTGATATGTCATTGCGACTGTTGATCGATAATGGTGATGAGATCTTAATACCAGAACCAAGTTATGTGTGCTATGATCCAATTACTCGACTATCTGGGGGTAAGGTCGTTGCTTTACCAACTAAAAGAGAAGATAACTTCAAGATTACACCGGAACTATTAAGATCAAAGATCACCGATAAGACTAAAGTATTGATCTTGTCATATCCTAACAATCCAACTGGTGCGATCATGGAAAAAGCGGATTTAGAGGCGATCGCGCCAATCATTATTGAGCATAATCTGATCGTGATAAGTGATGAGATCTACGCTGAATTGAATTATACGGATAATAAGCATTTTTCAATTGTTAAGCTTGATCATATGGCTGAAAGAACAATTCTTATTAGTGGGTTATCTAAGGCGTATTCAATGACTGGTTGGCGATTAGGTTTTGTTTGTGGGCCTAAAGAGATCATAAAAGAAATGATCAAGATCCATCAATACACGATTATGTGTGCTCCTACTATTTCACAATACGCTGGGATAGAAGCTTTAAATAATGGAGATGATGATGTAAAACAGTTTAAGGATGAATTTAGCACTAGACGCCAAGTTATCACCGATGGGTTTAATCGTTTAGGATTGAACTGTTATGAGCCACAAGGGGCTTTTTATGTCTTTCCTTGTATTCAAAGTACTGGACTTACATCTGATCAGTTCTGTGAACAATTACTTTATGATCAAAAAGTAGCTGTGATTCCTGGTAATGCTTTTGGATTAAGTGGAGAAGGACATATTCGCGTTTCATATTGTTATTCAATCAAACATATAGAAGAGGCACTGCGTAGAATTGAACAGTTTTTGAATAAATTAAGAACTAAGATAGAGTAAATACTAATACAAATCATTTGTGTAAATGACTATTGAGTATTATTATGGATTATAGGAGACAAAATTTTATGATAGTAGTGAAAGAAGTAAAGAGTAAAAAAGAATTGAAAGCGTTTGTTGATTATCCTAATCAGTTATATAAAGAAAACCCATATTTCATCCCTTCAACATATGCGGATGATCTAAATGATTGGAATCCTAAGAAAAACCCAGCTTTTGACTATTGTGAAGCTAAGTGTTTTTTAGCTTATAAAGATGAGCTGATCGTTGGGCGTATTGGAGCTATCTTAAGTCATAAATCTAATCGAATCTGGAACACTAACAGGATGCGTTTTTCACAAGTTGATTTTATCAATGATGATGAAGTTGTGGATGCTTTATTTGCGGCTGTGGAAGGCTTCGCTAGAGAAAAGGGTTGTGATGAAGTTCATGGACCATTAGGTTTTAGTGATCTTGATCGTGAAGGAATGCTGATTGATGGCTTTGATCAAGTGAGTCTTTTCTTTACTTACTATAATCATCCCTATTATCAAAAACAACTTGAGCGTAAGGGATATGTTAAAGATGTTGATTGGATTGAATATCGTTTATTTGCGACGTATGATCAAAAAGAAGTGGATATGATCTATCAGATATCTCATCGCCTACAGAAAATGTATAACTTACATGAGGCAAATGTAAAGACGCATATTGGAGTCTATCCCTATATTAAAAAGGTTTTTGAACTCATCAATGTGGCTTATGCGCCTCTTTATAGTGTAGTTGACCTTAATGATAAACAGATCAAACATTATGTTAATAAATTCTTACCAATGATCAATATGGATTATGTTAGTTTTGTCATGGATGAAAATAATGATATGATTGGTTTTGGTATCTGTGCTCCAAGTATGAATGAAGCGTTTAAACAAACTAATGGCAGATTATTGCCTTTTGGGTTTTTAAAGGTTTTAAAAGCGATGAAAGTCAATGATACACTTAATATGTTTTTGATCGCTGTTCATCCTGATTATCAAGGTAAGGGAATCAATGCGATAATCATTGAGAAGATCTTAAAGAATGCGATCAAGAATAATATTCAATACGCTGAGACAGGACCAATGCTAGAGACTAATGAAAAGATTCAATCACAATGGAAACGTTTTGATAAGGTTCAACATAAACGTCGTCGCTGTTTTATTAAAAAGATTATATAAAAAAACGCTTATTAGCGTTTAATCTGCTTATGGTAGTCCGTACGGGGCTTGAACCCGTGAATGCCAGATTGAGAATCTGGTGTGTTAACCACTTCACCAACGGACCATGCAGGATTAGTATAACATCAATGTTTTACCAATAAAAGGGGGAATAGCTAAACTTTATTTAGAAACGATTCCCATTAATCATCCTCATAAAGGTTTAGTCAAACTAAGTTAATTTTCGATACACTATGTGTTAAGATAGTAATACTGGATTTTGATCATAGAATAAAACACAATAAGTTAATTATTCTGTAAAGTTGAAATGTAAGCGGTTTATGTTTATAATTGAAAAAGAGGAATTATGATGAGCACAAACTTAAAGGACAGATTAATCAGAATTGAAGATATGCCCCAAGACATAAAGTTATTACTTGAACAAGGAAGTAAACCTTATACCCCATTGATCTTTGTTTTTGTCATCGGTATCGTAATGATCGTTTTGCCTAATGTTCGTATTATTGGCGTAGCGGTCGCTCTAGTAGGTGGTTATGTTTTATTTGGTGTTAGTAATAAACCCTTGTTTAAGATTACTGATAAATACATTGCGATCTATCTAAGAGGTAATGAACGTGAATGTAATATCATCTATTTAGATGAAGTAGTTACTTGGGAATTTGTGGCTGGTAAGACGACATTAGATGTCATCCAATTGGTTTTAAATGATGGCAGCTCATTTAGTTTTGAGACAGTAACGCCTAATAAAACAGTTAAGATAGTAAGAGATTTACTTCCTAAAAGAGAGATCAAACAAAAAAAGAAACGCTAGTTGAATGATGTTAAAAGTACTGGTAGTACCTGATTCATATAAAGGTTGTTTATCTAGTAAAGAGGTCGCACAGGCAATCGAGGCTGGAATTCGTGAAATTCCCGTAGAGATCGATGTTCGATCTTTTGTTGTGGCTGATGGTGGTGAGGGTACTGTTGAAGCTTTTACGGAAGCCCTTAATGGTAAGTATCGAAGTTATGATACCTTAGATGCTTATCTTAACCCCATTACGATCAAGATTGGTGAGTTAGATGATAAGACAGGGATCATTGAAGTTGCGAGTATTGTTGGCTTACATATGTATCATCAAGATCAAAGAAACCCTTTGATCGCAACATCGTATGGTATCGGATCGATCATTAAAAGTTTAGTCATTGATGGCTTTGAAAAGATCATCATTGGTCTTGGTGGTAGTTGTACAAATGATGGTGGTATGGGGCTATTACAGGCTCTAGGCTATCGATTCTATGATTCAGATGATAACTTATTACCTTATCAAGCTTTATCGTTAACCAAGATTAATTATATTGACGATACAGAGGTATTTGATTTAAGTGGGATTGAATTGATCGTTGCTAGTGATGTCACTAACCCATTACTTGGACCCTTAGGAGCGACAATGATCTTTGGTCCGCAAAAAGGAGCTAATCAAGACACATTAGATTTACTTGAGCAGGGAATGCGTAATTACAGTGAGGTCATGAGTAAGTACGGTTATCAATTAGATCATCTTGCAAGTGGTGGCGCTGCAGGGGGTATTGGCTCAGCCTTGATTGGGGTGTTAAAAGCCAATAAAGAACAAGGTATTGAACTTTTATTATCTTACCTACACTTTGATGATCTATTAGATGAATCAACGATCGTGATCAGTGGTGAGGGACAAAGTGATGCTCAATCAGCTTATGGTAAAGTCATAGCGGGTATCGCTTCCCATACAAAGCCAAAGAATGTACCGATGTATATCATTAGTGGTCAATTAAAACCCGGTTATGAAACGCTGTTTGAACTAGGTGTTAAAGCGGCCTATGCGATTCGTTCTATAGCCAAAGATGATCAAGAGTCCTTTACCAAAGCTCCTTTATTGATCAAAGAAGTTAGTAAAAAGATCATTAAGACTTACTTGTTAGATAAGTATTAAATTATTTTATTTGTATGCTATAATTACACAGTGGAGGTATTGTATGCCTAATTTATTAAACAACGCTTTTTTCTGGCAAAAGATCGATACGATCTTCTCATCAAACAAATTAATAATAACGAAAAAGAAAGACGAATGTCATTCTGTATATAAGAATTTACGATATCCGGTCGATTATGGTAATTTGGATGATACCCTTCCAGAAAATTCTGGGATTAGCGTTTTTACTGGAAGTGCTAAAGCAGCTTTTGTGGAATCAATTATCGTCGCCGCTGATATCTTGAAAAAAGATATTGAAGTAAAACTATTGATTGGTTGTACACCAGAAGAAGAATTGACGATCCTTGAGTTTTTAAACCAGACTGAGTTTCAAAAAGGAATATTGATCAGGCGTGGAGATGATATCCCGGCTTGGGCGATATCAGAATAACTGCCACGGCAGTTTTTTTGATAGAAAGGGTAATATGGAAATTAAAATAGTAAAAATGGGCATTAATGGTGAAGGTATTGGTTATGTGCAAAATAAACCAACTTTTGTCACAGGTACCTTTCCTGATGAAACTGTAGAAATCAAGATCATCAAGGATAATAAGACTTATCAGATAGCACAATGTGAAAAGATCATTCAACCAGCATTATCAAGAGTAAGATCGGTATGTCTTAATAAAGAATGCCATACATGTCCGCTTATTGAGATGGATTATAAGTATCAATTGATCTATAAACAACAACTACTACAAGAAGCTTTGTATAAATACGCCAAAGTACCCAGCAAGGTAATTAACGATATCGTGGCTAATCCTAAACCGCTGGGTTATCGTAATCAATTGAAATTACCAGTTAAATCGATCAACGATGGTCTTGTCAGTGGAATGTATGAACCACAAAGCAATCGTTTCGTTATGGTAGAAGATTGTGTAGTTCATGAAGTCGGTTTAGAAACGATCAAGAAAGAAGTACTAAAGATCTTGAATCGTTATCATGTGAAAAGCTATGATCAAAGAAGAAGTAAAGGATTACGATATTTGATCATTAGAGGATTCAATGATCAATATCAATGTACATTAGTAAGTGGTGATGATGAGTTTAGCCAGACAATGTTAGATCAACTAGCTAAAATTGATCATTTAGTTTCGATCAATCAAAGTATCAATACCCAAAAAGATGGTTACGAGTTGTTTGGACGTAAGATAACCCTACTTCATGGTAAGCCAACGATCGAAGTAAAACTAGATGAATATCGTTATCAGTTATCACCCAGAGCTTTCTTTCAATTAAATGTCGAACAAGCTTTACAGATCTATAGACATGTGGCTAAGCAGATCAAAAAAGATGATGTTGTTATTGATGCTTATTCTGGTATTGGTAGTATGACGATGTTTCTTCAAGCTCAAGCTAAAAAGGTTATTGGTATTGAAAATAATTCAGATGCCGTATATGACGCTAATGTTACCGCTAGTATCAATAAGGTAGCTAATTGTCGTTTTGTGATTGGTGATGCAGCTGCCCAACTTACCCAGATCACTAGTAATGAAAAAGTGAATGTCTTAGTCTTAAATCCACCAAGAAGTGGATTAAGCGATGCGATGTTAAACAGTATTATTGAGGCTAAGATCAAAAAGATCGTCTATGTTTCATGTAATCCAAGCACATTAGCTAAAAATCTAGATGTTTTATTAAAGTATTACACGATTGATGATATCACTCCTTTTGATATGTTTAGTTATACACCACTGGTTGAAGCGGTAGTAGGTCTATCATTAAAGGGAGGCAATAGTCGTGGATAAGGTTTTTGTACAAGAGTGTGACCATTATGATCTTCAAGCTATAAAAGCGTTTGTTAGTAAAGTTATCGATGATGCAAAACTTGTTTTTGATCAAGATACGACTGTCTTTTTAAAACTTAATCTACTAACGGATCGTACCCCAGACGCTTTTACAACAACCCATCCTATCTTTACCCAAGCGATCATTGAGGTTTTACAAGAATATGGTTGTCGTATTATTGTGGGTGATTCGCCAGCTGGTAAATTAGATAAGAAACGGATGGATCAGATCTATGAAACAACAGGCTATCTAAAACTAGCTAAAGATTTACACGTAGAGCTGTGTTATGACATGGCCGCGATCAAGATCGACAATGTCCAACAAGTTAAAGCGATGCATGATGCAGATATTTTGATCAATGTCTGTAAGATGAAGACACATACGCTTACGACTTTTACTGGAGCTGTTAAAAACTGTTTTGGCTCGGTTCCAGCTGAGATCAAGCATCATCAACATGCCCTTCACCCATCTGTTCGCTCATTTAGTCGCTATTTAGTAAAAGTGGCCCAGATACTTCAACCTGAACTTAGTTTTATGGATGGTATTGAAGCTATGCAGGGTAATGGACCGGGAAATGGTGAGCGATATCATGCTGGGTTAATGTTGGCATCAAAAAATGCCTTTGCCTTAGACCATACAGCAATCAGGATCTTACAGATACCAATGCATCTTGTTTATACGGATGTTATTGCTCAAGCAAAACAATTATATGATCGTCCACAATTGATCGCTGATAAAACACTAAGTGAATTACTAAGATATGATTATCAACTTCCTACCAGTAGTAAGCTTGTTAATAATATGCGTCAAAGTAAATATCCAAGATTTGATCAATCATTATGTATTGGGTGTGGTGCTTGTTTTAACAGTTGTCCTAAACAGACGATTGAAATGGTTGATAATAAGGCTATCTTACATCAAGATAAATGTATTAAGTGTTATTGTTGCCAAGAAATATGTCCAGTTAATGCAATTAAAATAGATTAAGCGTTTAAAAAAATGCGTTTATGTATTACAATAGATATGAGTTAAAGGAGGTATTTAAATGCCGTTAGTAAATACAAAAGAGATGTTTAAAAAAGCATATGAGGGTGGATACGCTATTGGTGCGTTCAATGTTAACAACATGGAAATCGTACAAGGAATAACTGAAGCTGCCAAAGAAATGAATTCACCGGTTATCTTACAGGTTTCATCTGGAGCTCGTAAATATGCCAAACATGCTTACTTAGTTAAGCTTGTGGAAGCTGCACTTGAGGATACCGATATTCCGATCGCCTTGCATCTTGATCATGGTGATACATTTGAATTATGTAAAGCTTGTATTGATGGAGGCTTTACCAGTGTCATGATCGATGGTTCAGCTCATAGTTTTGAAGAAAATATTGCTTTGACTAAGAAGGTTGTTGAGTATGCACACAAGTTCAACGTTACTGTTGAAGGTGAACTAGGCAAATTAGCTGGAGTTGAAGATGATGTTAATGTTGCTGCTGAAGACGCTTCATATACAAATCCAGAACAAGTTGAAGAGTTTGTAAAAAGAACAGGTGTTGATTCATTAGCTATCGCTATTGGCACAAGTCATGGTGCTTATAAGTTTAAACCAGGCACAAAACCACAATTACGTTTTGATATCTTAGAAGAGATTCAAAAACGTTTACCGGGTTTTCCGATCGTGTTACATGGTGCATCAAGTGTTCCTCAGGAATATGTTAAGCTTGTTAATCAATATGGTGGAGCTATGCCTGATGCAATCGGTGTACCAGAAGATATGTTAAGACAAGCTGCTGGAATGGCTGTATGTAAGATTAATATCGACTCAGACTTACGTTTGGGAATGACGGCGGCGATTAGAAAACATTTCGTAGAACATCCTGATCACTTTGACCCTCGTCAGTATCTAGGAGATGCACGTGTAGCGATCAAAGAGATCGTAAGTCATAAAATCAAAGAAGTTTTGGGAAGTAACGATAAAATATAACGGATAAGCTGCCTAACGGCAGCTTATTTTTAAGGAGTGATCATTATCTTACAAATTAGTAGTCTTACCATAAAAACATTAGAAGGAAGGATCTTGATAGAAGATCTTTCATTAGTTATAAATAAAAAAGATAAGATTGCGATCATTGGTGAAGAAGGTAATGGTAAGAGTACCTTACTTAAGATCTTGATCAATGATCCATCTTTGGTTGATTATATAAGCTATAGTGGAAAGATTGATACCTTTGATCATATTATAGGGTATCTTCCACAATCATTAGATAAAGCGTGGCTTGATCAACACGTCACTGAATTTCTACTTAAAGATAATATAGATAGTGATATCTTACTTGAGACATATGATCATCTAGCGCACTTAAAACAACTTGCGTCAAGATTAGGTTTAAAACTTAATATCCTTGAAGAAGATCGACCATTAAGCACGTTAAGTGGAGGTGAATTGATCAAGCTACAATTAGTTAAGATCTTAGCTAAAGATCCGGATATCCTACTACTTGATGAGCCAACCAATGATCTTGATCTTAAGACGCTTAAGTGGTTAGAAAGCTTTATCACTGATTGTGAATTACCAATCCTATTTGTCAGTCATGATGAGACTTTATTAAGCAATGTGGCTAATGGGATCTTACATATTGAGCAACTTATGAAAAAGACTAGATCACAATACACATTTGAAAGACTTAATTATCAAGAGTATCTACTAAAAAGAACCGACATCTTAAAAAGAGATACGATGATAGCTCGTAAAGAGAAACAAGAATATGATATCAAATATGATAAATGGCGACGCTTATATCAAAGTGTCGATCATAGTATCAATACTGTATCGCGTCAAGATCCTCATCAAGCCAAGATGTTAAAGCGAAAGATGAAAACAGTTAAAGCGGCTAAAAGAAGACTGGATGATGTAGAACTTAAAAAAGTACCTGATCCTGAAGAAGCGATCAATTTGTTTTTTCCGCCTGTTGGCCTGGCTAAAAACAAAGTTGTGTTAGATCTAAGCTTAGCTAAATTGATGATCAAAGATAAACAATTAAGTTCTAACATCAAATTGTTTATCAAAGGTAATAAACACATTGTCATCATTGGCGACAATGGGGTAGGAAAATCAACTTTATTAAAGAAAATCTATGATAAGTTACAGTTGAGTAATATCAATGTAGCGTATATGGCACAAGACTATACAGAAATTATGAATGAAGAATTAACTCCTTTAGCGTTTCTTGATGTTGTTGGTAATAAAGAAGAATCAGAGAAACTGCGCTCTTTCTTAGGTAATCTTAAGTTTACTGTTAATGAAATGGACCAAAAGATCGCTGGTTTATCAGGTGGCCAAAAAGCGAAATTGGCACTTTTAAAGATGGTTTATTTAGCACCAGAAGTGTTGATACTTGATGAGCCAAGTCGTAATCTAAGTCCTTTATCAAATCCAATCATCAGACAAATCCTGATAGAATATCAGGGTTGTATCATTGCCGTATCACATGATCGGCTGTTTATTAAAGAGGTAGCTGATGAGGTATATGAATTAAGCTCAGAAGGACTTATACGATTGTATGATCTTGTCTAATAAATTATAATAAATAGTGGAGGCATATTATGAAAAGACAGATCGTTTTAGCTAGTCAATCACCAAGAAGAAGGGAATTACTAATGCAGTGTAAAATATCCTTCACTGATGTAAAGCCACTTGGTGAAGAAAAGATCAGAAAAGACATACCCTTAAACGAAGCTATCGCTGAATTAGCTTTGATGAAAGCTGAATCAGTTTTATCGCGTTTTCCCCAAGCAGTGATCATTGGTGCTGATACGATCGTTGTCAAAGATAATAAGATTTTGGGTAAACCCAAAGACGAAAAAGATGCTTTTCGAATGTTACGAATGTTGTCTGGTAAAAGGCATACGGTAATAACAGGTGTAGCCGTGATCAGCGATGAAGAAAGAACGATGTTTTATGATGAAACGATCGTTGAATTCTATCCACTTAGTGATGATGAGATCAATGAATATATCAAGACAAAAGAACCACTAGATAAAGCAGGGGCTTATGGTATCCATGCGGGTGGAGGATTGTTTGTGAAGAGAATTGAAGGAGATTATTATAGTGTTATGGGCTTACCAATAGCACCGCTTTATAAAATATTACAAAAATACCTTTAATCATTGATTTTCAAGCATTTATTGGTTATCATAATAAATACAACGCCGCTATAGTTCAAAGGTAAAACGGAGCAATGGTAATGCTCAGTTCGCAGTTCAATTCTGCGTAGCGGCACCATTTAATAACTAACCCATTGATGATCAATGGGTTTTATTTTGATTTAAATAACGAGTGATGATGCACGTATTCTTTATTCATGTTATAATTTTAATGGTAAAAAGGTGAACGATAATGAGAAAGAAATTGCTATTTATAATTTTGATCATATTGTTGTCAATTAATGTCGTATCAGCTAATTCAACACCTACGTTTTGGCACGCTGAACCTTTAGCAGAAGTTTTGATTGTTGATGATAATACACCGATCGAGGTAAAAAGTGAACATCTAATCTTTGACTTAAATGATCCATCAGTACCGGATAATAGTTTTTGGCTGTCAGGGCTGGTTAGTGCCAGTTATGAAATGAGTAATCCAACAGATGAAGAGTTAGTAGTCAGGATGCTTTTTCCGTTTAAGGATCGTCTCGATCAGATTCGTTTTGATCTATTATCAGTAGTTGATAATGAGAAAGTGATCGACTATCAATTATTAATGGATTATCATGATTATCAAAGTGATAAATCAATCCTTGAGCTAAGTGGTTTTGTGCGGGGGTCTTTAGATTATGATATCAAGCTTAATGAACAAGTTAAACTTTATCAGCTTGATCTATCAGCCGCTGAGCGAATCATTTTTGAAATTGATATCGATTATGATTCAGCTGAGGTAATGGTCATTGGCTTTGGCAATCTTAGTGGCCATAGTTATGATGGTAACTTAAATGATAAGTTATCTAGCTGGCTTGAAAAAGATGAAACAATTTATCTATTAGTACTGGGTGGAGATATTCAGTTTACAGTTGAAGGTTATGAAGATTATCAAAAGAAAAGCATTAAAGAACTTAATTATCAGCTTGAAGAATCAACGGTCAATGGGCAAGCTTATCTATTAGATTTTATCGCTAAGTCGATGCATGATAATCTTAACGCCAAGATCAGTGATCAACAGTTGCTTAATTGTCTTGGGTATTATTTAAGTAATCATTCTAATCGTTTTATTCAAGATTGGGATATTATAGCTTCGATCAATCAAGATCGTTTGTTTGGGATGGATTATCAAATTACATTTGAACCTTACCAAACAAAACAGATTACCGTATCTTATTTGATCAATGGATCAATGGATAAAACAGAAACCAAAACACCACAGTATCACTTTGAATATCTATTATCACCGGCTAGTAACTGGGCAGCTTTTAATGATTTAACGATTGATCTATTTACCTCGCCTGATGCTTTATATGTATTAGATAGTTCTGTAGATTTTATGACAATCGATGAGGGTCATTATCAATATCAATCAAATGATCTACCAAATAGTGAATTGACTTTTACTCTATATCATAATGAAACGATCGATTTTTTTGATCGCGTAGAGCATGTAATCTACAAGTGGCAATATCTGATCATTTTTGTGACACCACTTGTGGTGGGAATACTTTTATTGTGGTTTATCTTGACTCGATTTAAACGGAGAAAGTAATGATCAATATTGATCTTTACCATATAATTAGCAACAAAGGAGAAACAAATGAATAAGCCAGTTTTAGTTATTTTAGCCGCCGGTATGGGTAGCCGTTATGGTGGACTTAAGCAAATTGATGTTGTGGGTGATAATGGAGAATGTATTATTGATTTCTCAATTTATGACGCTATTCAAGCGGGTTTTAAGAAAGTAATCCTTATTATTCGTGAAGAACATAAAGAAGCGTTTGATCAAGCACTAGCTAATAAGATTAGACCTTTTATTGACGTTGAGTATGCTTTTCAAGATATCAATGATCTACCAGAGGGCTTTACAAAGCCAGTTGGAAGAGAAAAACCGTGGGGAACAACCCATGCGATCTTGGCTTGTCGTGATATCGTTAAAGAGCCATTTGTGGTTATCAATGCGGATGATTATTATGGCGCAGAAGCGTTTAAGAAGATCTACGAGTTCTTAAGTCATGATGTTAGTGATATGATGTATGGAATGGTTGGATATGTGATCAGTAATACTTTAACGGATCATGGAACGGTATCACGTGGCGTATGTGAAGTTAAAGATGGTTATTTAGATAAGATCGTTGAACGGAAGAAGATCAAAAAAGAGAATGGAATGCCTTATTACACAGAAGATGATCAAACTTGGGTTCAGATTCCAACTGACAATTTAGTCTCGATGAACTTCTGGGGATTTTCACCTAATATCATGAATTATCTTCAACCAATATTTACTGATTTCTTAAATAAAGAATTAGCGGATAATCCAATGAAATGTGAAAGCGTTATACCCACCGCGGTCGATGAGATGATCCATCATCATAATGTTAAGATCAAGATGTTAAGATCAAATGATACATGGTATGGAATAACATATAAGGAAGATAAAGAAAAGATCGTTGAATCATTAGGATTATTAAAAGCCCAAGGGAAATATCCTAAGGACTTGTGGAAGTAATAAATTGGTATAATAAAACCTTGGTAATTCACTACCAAGGTTTTTCTTTATTTTCTACCTGCGCCACCACCGCGTGATCCACCTCCACCAAATGAGCGTGAACCTCCACCACCACCGCGCGATCCTCCGGTAAAGCGGGTAATCGTCCGGCTTGCCTTACTGCCAAAGATACTGGTTGATTTTTTGGTAGTGGGTCTTGGGGGTGTATAGTTACTTTTAGTCATCTTATGCATCGTGTAGATGCTTGATTTAGTTTTTGGAAGATTGGTGATAAATGGTAGGATCGTTGGTCGACGATGAGTAGGATTAGTATAAGTGTTAAATGGTGTTGAATTAGTATAACGGTTGCGCTTGTTTGCGCTAGCGATAAAGGCGGAAATGATGATCAGTACTAGTAGGATGGCAAAGATAATAATGATCGTGTTAATGATGCTGGTGAAGATACTACGATCTTCACTGATCGGATCGCCAGTATCAATGGGAGGAAAGATTTGTTCATTATCATTATCATCGATCTGATAGATATCACTCAATTCTTGATACATAGCGGTAAAAAACTTATAGACACCACTATCATAATCTTGGATCGCAAAATCATCTTCTAAGTGATCCAGCAACATGTTTTTAAGCTTACCACCAGTAAAGACATTCTCAAGTCCATTACCAACCATGACCCAATAATTATCATCATTGATCGCCAATAACAATAACACACCGTTATTTTGTGAGGCTGAGCCTATTTGATACTCATTAAACATTTCATAAGCATAGTCTTCGATCTCATATCCACCGGTATCTGCGACGGTTACGATAACGATCTGTGCTCCACTTGCTTGAGCGAGTAAATCATTTTGTTCAATGATGTAAGATTCTGTTTCTGTGCTAAGCACATTCGCAAAGTCTTGAACATAGATAGTATCATTTGGCTTTGGAATATCGATCGCTTTAATTGGTAAAGTCATAAAAGTGATCGATAATATCCAAAGGATCGGCAATATGTATGATCTAAATCTTTTCATCTTTCATCCTATCTAAAAGTGTCTGCCTTGGTAATAAAAGTAAGTCTACTTAAGATATTAGCTGGAAAGTTCTTCAATGTCTGATTAAACTGATCAGCTTGAATATTGTATTGATTGTGTCCAATCTTGTCTTTGGCTTCACTGATATCATAGTATAGAGTTCTGATCGCTACTTTATGAGCTTCATTTAAAGGATAATCATCTAATGAGTAATATAATTGATCGATCAATGAATCAAGTTGTTGATAAGTTAGGTATTTATCATGAATCCTACTAGCATTTACTAATGCAAGCTGTGCCTCACTTACCTCATCAACTAAATCGACATCATCACCACGCACATAAAGACCGGCTATACTCAATAAACGGCTAGATGAATCAATAACGCGCTCTAGGTCGTTTTGAATCCCATAACCATCATTATCAGCACCTTGGTAAAAGACCTCTGTTAAGTCTTCCTTTAAAGAAGCTAGCGTTCTATGACTACCAAACAAGATGGAAAAGATGATCATAAAGATCATGATAAACATCATTAATCGTCTATTTTCCCAAATCTTCAAGGCTATCTCCTTTATTTACTGATCTCAAGTAATTTCTTTTTGAGGTTTTCTTCAATCCGCGCTAATTCAATCTCAGCAGCTTGACGTTTTTGACGTCCTTCTTTTTGAATTATCATAACATCATCAAGAGTACCGATTAGTTGTTCATTAGTATGTTGTAATGTTTCAATATCAACAATACCTCTTTCTGATTCTTTAGCTGTTTCGACGGTGGCCATTCTTAAGCGGTCAGCGTTACTCTTGAGTAGTTCATTTGTCATATCAGTAACTTCGCGTTGTACTTTGATCGCTTCTTGTGAATGACTCAGTCCTAAAGCGATGACCATTTGGTTTTTCCAAAGGGGTATAGTATTCTGGAGGGTTGATTGGATCTTTTCAACCATAAGTGTATCTCCACCTTGTACTAAACGAATCTGAGGACCCATTTGGATTGATATTTCTCTGGTCAATTTAAGATCATATAGTTTCTTCTCAAAACGATTACACAACTCGGCGAAGTCATTCGCTTTTTGTGAGTCTTCTGGTAGACCACTAGCTTGAGCCTTATCGATCAACTCTTGTAAAGTAGTCGCTCTAACTTCTTCTAGTTTTTTCTGGCCAGCAATGATATACATAGATAATTCTTTAAAGTTGGTTAGGTTACGTTTGTACATTTCATCTAACATCGCGATATCTTTGTAAAGAGTATATTGATGTCTTTCTAAATGATCAACGATTGTTTGAATATTAACACTGACATCATTGTATTTAGCTTTTAAAGCTTGTAGTTTATTAGCTGATTTCTTGAATAAACCAATAATGCCTTTCTTTTCATCAAGATCAAAGCCCTTTAGTTCAACTACTAAACTGGTGATCATATCACTAACTTCATCAAGATCTTTAGTCTTTACATTTTGTAAGGCAGATTCAGAAAACTCAGCCATTTTTTGTTGAGCACCCGAACCATACTGTAAGATAACATTTGTGTTACTGATGTCAATCTGTTGAGCAAATTCATCGACCATCTTCTTTTCTTCTGGGGTAAGATTGGTTTCATCAACGCTTTTGGTTAATGTTTTGACATCTAATTCACCAACTTCTTGCATTAGTGGATCTAAAGTCAATACGGGTGTTTCTTTTTCTTTTATGTTTGTCATAATTTCTCCTTTGTTAGAATTTAAATAGTTCTTTATTTAAACCCCGACTAGCCAACATGGTTTCCATACTGACGATATCGGTGGTTATATCCATTGCTTCATCCGCAAACATACCATCAAGAGCTTTCTTAAACGCTAAGATAGCGTTATCTAATAGTTCTTCAATCTTACTCATGGATGTTGCGATGTTTTCGCCTTTAATACCTTGTTTTTCAAATGTTAAATAATACTTAAGCAATTTACTGATCGTTGGTAAGTAAAAGTTCATGAATTGTTTGATCGTTGTCGCATCACGTGGATCATTTTTGATCTGAGCCAGTATTTTTGTAAATAGATCAATGATCGTTTCAACCTTATCTTTGATCGATCTTTCTTTGATCTGTTCAGCGCTTTCTTTCAATTCATCCATAAATAGACTACCAACTCTCAACATTTCATCGGCAGTTGGAATACCGGTGATCATTGGCTCATCAGTGATCTCAACTTCTTCAATTCGTTTAGGTGCGAACCGATCGACAACAACAAAAGTGATCAAAGATAAAATCGCTATGATAATAAAATCAATTATTCGATACATTGGAAAGACAAAAGCAGCTATCAACCACAATAGGCTTACAGCCAAATAAGCTAATCCAGTCTTTCTTTCAACCTTACGATAACGTTTTTCGATCATCGATGTTGTCACCGTCCCTTATTACTATTTTACTTTTTATATAAGCTGAATTCAAGAAATACAGCGGCATTATTAATGATCAGGATTAATTAGATAATAATAACCAATATCGTAGTAACGACC
>CAZCSQ010000012.1:0-25440 GCA_964501425.1 uncultured Erysipelotrichaceae bacterium | reverse complement strand
ATGCAACAACTACTATTTATGGATCTGTTTAGTGCGAATACACTGTTGGCTAATCTACAAAAATACTTACCAGTTGTTTATTATCTTTCGACAGCGCTTATTAATTTGAATGTGTTTGATCTTTTGATCTATGTTGTGATCAATATCGTTGTTTTTGCTATTTTCATTGTGATCTTTAATCGTTTGTTTGTAAGGATCAATGTTCAAGCGCATCAAGGCTATAAAGTTAAAAACTTCCATTTGAAAGAGCTTAAAGTCACTTCACGTTTTATGGCTTATTTTGCTTTACAGATGAAAAGATACTTTGGTAGTACGATGTATTTGATCAATACGATCGTTGGTCCGATGATGTTGATCGTCTTTATGATCATTGGTTCGTTTAGTGGCGTTGATGAAATCAAGATCTATCTTTCGATGTTTGAAAGGGAGGGCTTATTGGTACCAATCTTATCAGCGGCGATCTTATTTACTTCATCAATCTGTATGATCACTGCTAGTACGATTTCCCTAGAGGGTAAAAACATCAATATGTTGAAGTCTCTTCCTTTATCGATCACAACGATCTTTCAAGCTAAGATCGCTCTTCAAGTAGTGATCACCATGGTCGTTAATATTGTGGCGATCATAATGGGATTATTGTTATATGATATTTCGATCATGACTGCTTTAGTATTAACTGTGATCTCTTTGATCGCTTCTATCTTATACGCTGTTTTGGGGTTATTGATCAATCTATTATTCCCTAAGATGGAGTGGGATTCTGAAACGATCGTTGTCAAACAAAGTATGAGTGTCATTATCACGATGGTTGGCAGTATGTTAATCGCTGGCCTTCATGTCGTTGGTTATTTAGTATTGATCGATCACATCCCATTTCTAACAATTGTTGCGATCTTTATGTTGCTTGATGTATTGATCATCTATACGATGTGGCGTTATTTATTAGTCGGTGGAGCCAAGCGTTTTATCAGTCTTTAAAAGAGTGTTTTATAATGTGTTAGTCTTGATAGATTGCGTAACTGATATGATATAATGTCTTAAAAGGAGTTTTATCATGAGTAAAGTTAATGCAGAAATATTATTTCAAAATGATTTTAACGGAATCTTGTTAAATAAGAATAAGGATGTTTTGATCGGATATAATGGTTTAGCCCCTTATGATATGTTACAAGGGGCTTTAGTTGCGTGTTTTCATGCGACTTTTTTAGAGATAGTCACTAAGAAACGCATTGTTGTCGAAAAGACTCGTTACTTAGTAGAGGGTATCAAACGTGAAGAGACGCCGACGATGTTAAGTGAGGTAAAGATGGACATCTTTATTAAAACAGATGCTAAAAAGGAACCAATTCTTAAGTCGTTTGAACTAGCAGCTAAGTATTGTTCTGTTTACAATACGATAGCTCAAGTTGCCACCATTACTTATGATGTTCATTTTGAGTAACAGTATGATTGAAATAAATAAAGAACAACATGTATTTGAATTTAGTAAAGATAACCAGCCAGTCGCGTTTTGTGATGATAAAGAGCGTGTGATATTTCATACCTTAGATTGTTATAGTGATAAAGTTAAAACACAAGACTATGATTGGGATGAGTTTCTGATACGCGTGAATCCGGTTACAGGACCGTTATATATTAATAATGCTCAGCCAGGAGACACATTATTAGTCAAGATAATCGATATCAAATTAAATAATACAGGGATTATCGTTAGTAAACCATATAACGGTGTCTTTGGTAAAGAAATCGATGAGAAGATCACAAAGATTGTTAAAATCAATGCTAATAAGGTTATTTTTGATGATAACCTAGCGTTTGACATAAAGCCCATGATCGGTAGTATCGGTACTGCTCCTATAGCTGGCAGTATTGCTTCTAACACGCCAAATAATCATGGTGGAAATATGGATAACCGCATGATCACGATTGGTTCGATGGTTGAATTGCCTGTTTTTATTGAAGGTGGTTTATTAGCGATGGGTGATCTACATGCGATCATGGGTGATGGTGAAGTTAATGGTAGTGGGGTTGAGTGTGGTGGTAGTGTTACCGCTCAGGTTAGTGTTATCAAAGAGCGTCGCTTAACTAATCCACGCGTGATCAATGCTCAAATATTGTATACAGTAGCTAGTGGTATTGATTTTGATATGGCATCAAGGATCGCATGTAAGGAAATGGTGAAGATCATCATGAATTATAATAATCTTGATCTAAAACAAGCTGGAATCTTGATGAGTGCGATCGGTAACTTAGAAGTATGTCAGATTGTCAATCCATTGGTCACAGCTCGTTTTGGTTTTGATTTACGCTATTTAAATTATGATATAAAGGAACAATAAAATGAGGATAAAATATCTTGGAGCACCTCTAAAAGAGGGTTGTACGATCACTGGTGCCGATATGGGTATGCCAAAGCTAGATGAAGTTTTTGGGTTGAGTGAAGTCATTGAAGTTATTAAGAAAGTCGAATCATCTACTGGTTTATTAAATCATAATACGGTCGTTGATTTTTTATGGCGCTTAAAACGGACTTATGATAAATATAAGGATAATTTTATCGTTACTTTGGGTGGTGATCATTCAATTGCGATCTCCTCTGTGTCGGCTCATTATCAAAGTGATCTTGGACTAATTTGGATTGATTCTCATGGCGATTGTAATACTGATGTATCATCGATCACTAAAAGGATTCATGGAATGCCCTTAAGTGTTCTGCAAGGCTTAGGAGATAAGGACTTAGTTGGTATTTGTGAAAGTAATTTCATCAAGCCTGAGAATATCGTTTTATTTGGTATAAGTTCTTTAGATAAAGAAGAACAGAAAATAATTCAAAGCCAAAAGATCAAAGTGTTTACCCACCAAGCTATTCAAACGATGGGGATAAAGCAGGCACTTAAAGAAGCGATAGCTTACTTAGGTAATAAAGAAGTCTATATCTCATATGATCTTGATGGGATCGATCCCGTATTTTGTAAGGGGGTCAATACACCGGTTAAAGTAGGGTTAAGCGTTGCAGAAGCACTACTTGTATTAGATACCTTATTTAAAGAATTAAAGATCATTGGTATGGATTTAGTAGAGTATAATCCATTAAATGATGATGGCAATACACTTTTGATCATTAAACAATTTAAAGAGATAATTGACCACTATAAGGGGTGATATCATGCAATATCTTTTAGCTATCGATCAGGGGACAACTAGTTCAAGAGCGATGATCTTTGATGAGAACATCAATGTTTTAGCCATTGCTCAAAAAGAAATTACTTCGTTTTATCCAAAGCCTGGATGGGTTGAACAAAATGGTGATGAGATCTACGCAAGTGTTATTTCGGTAATCTTTGAAGCCTTGACTAAGGCTGATCTTAAGATGAGTGATATTAGTGCGATCGGTATCACCAATCAAAGAGAGACTTCGCTTATTTGGGATAAAGCAACGGGTAAGCCGGTTTATTTTGCGCTTGTATGGCAAAGTCGCCAAACTGAAGAGCTCTGTGAAGCTATGCGTAATCGCCATGTTGATGAGATGATCAAAACGAAGACCGGTCTGATCATTGATCCCTATTTTTCAGCTAGTAAGATTAGGTGGATCTTAGATAAGATTCCAAGTGGTCAAGCTAGAGCTGAAAAGGGAGAATTAATGTTTGGGACGGTTGATACATGGTTGGCTTATCGCTTAAGTGGTAAAGCAATCCATGTAACTGATGTTAGTAATGCGTCAAGAACACAGTTAATGAATATCAATACCTTAAAATGGGATGAGGAGTTATTAGCTTTGTGGAATATACCCCTAGCGATCATGCCTTGTATTAAAAGCACAGCTGAGGTTTATGGTTATACTGATCAAAGTATCCTTAATGGGACCGTACCACTTGCGGCTTTAGTTGGTGATCAGCAAGCTTCGTTGTTTGGTCAAGCGTGTTTTGAAGCAGGGGATGTTAAAAATACCTACGGTACAGGTTGCTTTATGTTAATGAATATTGGCGATCAAGTTAAACTAAGTAAAAATGGATTACTGACTACGGTTGCGTGGCAGATCGATAAGCAAGTTAGTTATGCCCTAGAGGGCAGTGTGTTTGTGGCAGGAGCTGCTATCCAATGGTTAAGGGATGGATTAAGACTATTGGAAGATGCACCTTCTAGTGAGCAATTTGCGCATGAGGTGAGTGATAATGGTGGTGTCTATATTGTTCCGGCATTTGTCGGATTAGGCGCTCCTTATTGGGATAGCGGGGCTCGTGGAGCGATCTTTGGTTTAACCCGTGGAACAACTCGTGCTCATTTAATTAGAGCGACACTTGAATCCTTGGCTTTTCAAACATATGATGTCTTAAAAGCAATGGAATCTGATACAGGTTTTAAGATCAAAGTCCTTAAGGTTGATGGTGGTGCTAGTCGTAATAATTTCTTGATGCAATGTCAAGCCGATATCATGCAAGCCCGGATCAATCGTGCTTTAGTTAATGAAACAACAGCCTTGGGCGCCGCTTTTTTGGCAGGACTGGCCGTTGGTGTTTATAAAAGTATTGACGAAATCAAAGAAAAATGGAAAAATGACATAGAGTTTAAACCACAGAAAAGCCAAACAGAAGTTGAAGCATCATTAACTAAATGGCGTAAAGCGGTTGAAGCGACCAGGTTATTCTAGATTTGGAGATAGAAGATGATCAATAAAACTCAAAAACTGACTAAGCTTTCCTTACTATTAGCGATCAGTATCATATTACATTTGTTAGAACCTAATCTACCAATACCAATCTATGGTGTTAAATTAGGCTTAGCTAATATTATGGGCTTAGTAACTTTGATGATGTTTGGTTTCAAAGATATGATCTATATAAACCTTTTGCGTGTATTGCTAAGCAGTTTATTGCGTGGTATCATATTCGGGACAGCCTTTTGGATATCACTAAGTGGCGTTATGTTAAGCACTTTAGTTGTCATCTTAATTAACAGAAATCAGAAAGTCAGTATCTATTTCTTAAGCGTGATCAGTGCGATCACCCATAGTATTGGTCAACTGCTTTGTGTTAGTTATATTTATCAAAGTTTCTACTTAATGATCTATTATTCACCAATGTTATTGATCCTAGCGATACCTGCAGGTCTCTTAACGGGTCTATTAGCGAAAGAAGCTTTAAAAAGAATACAGTAAGGAGGCGACAAGATGATCTATGAATATCAACCAAATGGGGTATGTTGTCGTAAAATTACATTTGAATTACAAGAAGAGAAGATAATCAAAGTCGACATTTTAGGTGGCTGTAATGGTAATTTACAGGGAATAAGTAGCTTGATCAAAGATCAAGACATAACAACTGTTATCAATAAATTACAAGGAATAAAATGTGGCTTTAAAAATACTTCTTGTCCTGATCAGATAGCGCAAGCTTTATCGGTATTTTTAAAGTCAAAGTACTAGACTTATACTATTGGTAAAAATGATCAGGATAGCCTGATTTTTTTGATTTTAGGGGGATGATCATGAGTAAAAAAGAACTCTTAAAAGAGTTATTTAGGGGATATAAATTATTGTTTTTGGGCATAATCTTAGCGACGTTGGGGTATGTTATTTTTAACTTGGTCAATCCATTGATCTTTAGTTTTATGATCGATAAGGTAATCGACCTAAATCCGATCACTAGCCCAATGGTATTAAGTGTTGTTAATTACTTTGGTGGGGTGTTGTTTTTGCGTGAACGGCTCTGGATAGGAGCGCTGTTGATCGTTTTGGTATTCTTGTTTATCGGCGTTTTTATCTATCTTAGAAGTCGCTGGAATGCGAAGTTATCAGAAGGGGTTGTTGAAAAGCTCCGTAACTGGTTATATTCACACTTATCACTACTTCCTTATAGTTATCATGTTGGTGCTAAAACCGGTGACCTTATCCAAAGATGTACAAGTGATGTTAATCAATTACGAAGGATGTTAGGTAATCAAATATCGGAGTTAGTCTTTGCGCTTGGTACAGCGATCATCGCTATCTTTATCTTGTTTTCCATCTATCCAAAGATGGCTTGGTTATCAATGATCAGTATGCCATTGATCGTTTTGATGGCGTATATCTTTTTTGGTAAGATCCAAACAGTTTTTCAAAAATCAGATGAAGCTGAAGGAGCGATGTCAGAAACATTTCAAAATAGTTTAACTGGCACCCGGGTTGTTAAGGCCTTTAATCGTGAACGTTTTGAAGTTGACAAATTTGAAAAGAAGAATCGGATATTCCGTGATTATACTCTGAAGGTCATCAAGATCTTAGGAGCGTATTGGAGTTTGTCTGATACGATCTGTCTTTTACAGATCCTACTGATCGTTATCGTGGGGGTCTTTGAAGCCCGAGCGGGTAATATATCAATTGGTGATTTCTTTGTGTTTGTATCATATGAATCAATGATCTTGTGGCCTATTCGTAATGTTGGACGGGTATTATCGGATATGGGCAAAGTAAGTATTGCTTTAGATCGAATACTAGAAATCTTAAATGAACCAGTTGAAGATATCGAAACTGGATTAACACCAGTAATTCATGGTGAGATCGTATTTGATCACGTCTTTTTCCGTTATGATGATGGTAATGACGATGTCTTAAAAGATATTTCATTTTCCATTAAGCCCAAAGAAACGATTGCGATCATAGGACCTACCGGTAGTGGAAAATCATCACTAGTTCATTTATTGACTAGATTATATGATTATCACAGTGGTTTTATCACGATCGATGGTGTGGAATTAAAGGATATCCAAAGAAAACATTTACGAAAGAATATTGGGATTGTCTTACAAGAACCATTTCTTTTCTCAAGATCGATCTATGATAATATTCGAATAGCTAATCCCAGTGCTAAACAAGAAGAGATCCATCGAGCAGCTTTAATGGCTAGTGTACATGAAGTCATTGGTGAGTTTGATCAGGGATATGACACCATGGTTGGTGAAAAAGGTGTTACACTGTCTGGTGGGCAAAAACAAAGAATTGCGATCGCTAGAACGATCATTAATCGCTCACCAATATTGGTGTTTGATGATTCACTTTCAGCGGTTGATACCGAAACTGATGCTTATATTCGTCAAGCGATTCATGAGGTAAGTGATGATATCACGACGATCTTGATCACTCACCGTATTAGTAGTATCCAAAATGCGGATCAGATCCTTGTTTTAGATGAGGGACGGATCGTGCAAAGAGGTACCCATCAAGAGTTGATCGAACAAGAGGGCTTGTATAAGCGTGTATATGAAATTCAAAGTCAAATCATTAAGGAGGTGGAATGATGAGTTCGCCTAATCTAAGAGAAGAAGAGGAATTTAATACTGATTCCTTTGATATAACATTGTGGAAGAAAATCTTTAAGTTGTTGTGGGAACATAAGCGTTTATTGATCATCTTATTTATGATCATGATTGGGGTTGCCCTTGTGGATGTTGTCTTTCCCTATCTAAATAAATATGCGATCGATCATTTCGTTGCTGGTGATGGTCAAGACTCACCTATAACCGCATTTGCGATCATCTTTGTGTCATTTGTGATCTGGCAGGGCATTAATATTTATGCTTTCTTTCATGTAGCGGGCAATATTGAGATGAATTTTGCTTATAGTATCCGCATGAAGATCATGAAGAAATTACAGGAATTATCCTATTCATACTATGATAAGACACCAAATGGTCGGATCATGTCACGTATGACTAGTGATGTTAATCATATCGCTGAGATCGTATCTTGGAGTTTAATGGATCTTTTCTGGGGATTAACTGTTATGATCGGTGTTTCGGTCGTAATGTTAGTCGTTAATTGGCGCTTAGCCTTGATCGTTTTAGCAGTTGTTCCTTTATTAGCTTATCTAAGTAGTTGGTTTCAGATCAGGATCTTAAAGAATTATCGAGAAGTACGTAAGATCAATTCATTGATCACTGGTAGTTTTTCTGAAGGAATAGGTGGAGCTAAGACTACGAAGACATTAGTCTTAGAAGATAGTAATCAACAAGAATTTACTAAGCTAACAGGCTCAATGCGGGATCGGTCGATCAAAGCGGCGTTATTGAATGCGATCTTTATGCCAGCAGTACTAGGATTAGGCGCAATGAGTTTAGCTGGTATTCTTTGGTATGGTGGACATTCAGTCTTAATGAGTACGCTTGAGTTTGGTACATTAATGATGTTTACCCAATATTCTTCACAGTTTTTAGAACCACTTCGTCAGATTGCGCGCTTAATGGCGGAACTGCAATTAGCGCAAGCAAGTGCTGAGCGGGTCATATCATTACTCGATGAAAAATCAAGTATTGTGGACAGTCCTGAAGTAATTGCTAAATATGGCACAATATTAGAACCGAAATTAGATGCATATGAACCTATTATTGGTGATATTGAATTTAAGAATATTGATTTTTATTACAACATCAAAGAACCGATCTTAACTGACTTCAATCTAAAGATCAAGGCTGGACAAACTATCGCTTTAGTTGGAGAGACCGGATCTGGCAAAAGTACGATCGTTAATATGTTATGTCGTTTTTATGAACCGATCAAAGGTGAGATCTTGATTGATGGCGTTGATTATCGCAAGCGTTCAATTGGTTGGCTTCATGAGAATTTAGGTTATGTCCTTCAATCACCACATTTATTTGCGGGGACTATCAAAGATAATATTCGTTATGGTAAAATGGACGCAACGGATGAAGAGATCATCGCAGCGGCCAAGTATGTCAATGCTCATAATTTCATCATGAAACTTGATAAAGGTTATGATAATGATGTAGGTGAGGGTGGCGGAAGACTATCAACTGGTGAGAAACAATTGATCTCTTTTGCCAGAGCTGTCATTCGTCAACCAGCTATCTTTATCTTAGATGAAGCTACCAGTAGTATCGACACTGAAACTGAGCAGATCATCCAACATGCGATTGAGACTCTTTTAAAAGGAAGAACTAGTTTTGTGATCGCTCATCGTTTATCTACGATCGTTAACGCTGATCGGATCTTAGTTATCAGAAAAGGCAAGATCGTTGAAGATGGTGTTCATCAAGAACTAATGAATAAAAAAGGATACTATTATCGATTATATACGAATCAGTTTAATGAGGAACTAGCAGATCGTTTATTAAAAGTAGGATATAGACCTACTACCCAGATCTGATCATAATAGGTAGCTATATGTTTAAATATTTCTTTTATCACTATTCGATGTTACCAGATAATACTGTAGGGTTTAAGTTGTATGATACGCTTCACTTAACATGGCTTGTTAGCCTATTTGCTGTTGGCGTACTTGTTAGTTTATCGTATCGTCGATTAACAAAGACGGAAAAGATACGCTTTCGTAAGATCATGGCCATTATCATGGTTGGCTTAGAAGTGATCAAAGATATTGTCATCGCTTCCAGTGGTAATTTTGGAGTTAGTTACTTACCGTTTCATCTTTGTGGAATAAGTTTATTTGTGATATTGATCCATTCTTACACAAACAAACAGTTTTGGGCTGAAGTTGCTTATGTGATCTGTTTGCCAGGAGCCCTAGCCGCATTATTGTTTGCGGACTGGACAGTTTATCCATTACTGAACTTCATGCATATGCATAGCTTTATCATTCATGCGATGATCGTGTGTTACCCGATCTTATTATTGATAAGCAAAGAATATCGTCCTGATTATCGTTACCTTTTCAAGGTGTTAGGGTTTGTATTCCTTTTAGCTTTACCAATCTATGGTTTTAATAAGCTATTTGATACTAACTTTTTCTTCATCAATTGGCCATCACCGGGTTCACCACTTGTCTTATTTGAAAAGTGGATGGGTAATCCTGGCTATTTGATTCCCTTGGCTATCTTATTGATCGTGGTCATGTCGCTGATGTATCTACCATTTGTGTTTAAGCGAGATTATCAAAAAGCACTTGATTAAGATCGTCATGATTGACTTAAAGCATTTTTAGTATTATATTATACACATAACCTTGATTCAGGACATGATCAGTATTATCCCGATCAGAAAGAGAAGTGAATGATGAAAACTTCTTGACGGATATTATGATTACCGCCTGATAGGTGATCTCAGGAAATGGGGATCCGTGGCTCGCGTTAAAAGCTTAAGAGCACTTATCAGTGAATTAAGGTGGTACCGCGTAAATAACGTCCTTTAGGGGGCGTTTTTATATTGAAGGAGAACTTATATGATTAACGTAAAAGAAAACGCTGAATTAAATGTTTTAAATCATTCTTGTGCCCATTTAATGGCTCAGGCAATCAAACATCTTTATCCTCATGCCTTATTTTGGGTAGGACCAGTAATCAATGAGGGATTTTACTATGATGTCGATATGCAAGATGATGTCATTAGTGAAGATGATCTTGTTAAGATCGAAAAAGAAATGAAGAAGATTAGTAAAGATGGTAAAAGAATAACTCGCGAAGAATTAAGTAAAGAGGATGCTTTAACCATGTTTAAAGACGATCCCTATAAAATTGATCTAATCAACAATATGGAAGGTGAAGATGTTGTTATCTCGGCTTATCGTCAAGGTGATTTTGTCGATTTGTGTCGTGGACCACATGTAGATACCGTTAAACAATTAAAGTATTTTAAACTTCTAAAAGTATCTGGTGCTTATTTTAAGGGAGATTCTGATAATAAGATGTTACAACGTGTCTATGGAATCTGTTTTGCATCAGAAGAAGAACTTAATCAGCATCTTTATCTACTTGAAGAAGCGAAAAAACGTGATCATAAGAAATTGGGTCGTGAACTGAATTTGTTTATGATGAGTGAATATGGACCTGGTTTTCCTTTCTTTTTACCAAATGGAATGATCATTCGTAATGAACTAGAAGACTTCTGGTATCAACAACACCGCAAAGAAGGGTATCAGTTTATCAAGACCCCAATCATGTTAAATCAACAACTATGGGAAGTATCGGGTCATTGGTTTAATTATCGCGAAAATATGTATACCAGTGAGATAGATGATACTTTGTTTGCGGTTAAACCAATGAACTGTCCTGGGGCATTACTGGCATATAAAAACAGTTTACACTCTTATAAGGAATTTCCACTAAGAGTGGGAGAACTTGGCTTAGTCCATCGTCATGAAGCCAGTGGGGCTTTAAATGGTCTATTTAGAGTTAGAGCATTTACCCAAGACGATGCTCATATCTTTATGCGTGAAGATCAAATTGAAAGTGAGATCGTTCGCTTGATCGATTTTACCGATCGGATGTATAAAGTGTTTGGACTAACTTATACGATTGAATTATCCACAAGACCTGAAAAGAAATTCATTGGTGATATCGCTGTCTGGAATAAAGCAGAGGCCATTCTTCAAAAAGCATGTGAAGCGGCTGGTCAATCTTGTAAGATCAATCCAGGTGATGGGGCTTTCTATGGTCCTAAACTTGATTTCCATATTCAAGATTCATTAGGTAGAGTATGGCAGTGTGGAACGATCCAATTAGATATGAATCTACCAGAAAGGTTTGATCTTACTTATATTGAATCTGATGGTTCAAAACAAAGACCAATCATGTTACATCGGGTTATTTATGGCTCAGAAGAACGCTTTATTGGGATATTGATCGAACATTATGGTGGGGCATTCCCCGTGTGGTTAGCCCCAAGACAGGTTATTATCGTCCCAGTTAATCCCGATATTCATAGTGATTACGCTCATGAGATCGAGAAACTACTACTTGAACAAAACATTCGCGTAGAGGTTGATGATCGAAATGAAAAACTAGGTTATCGTATTCGTGAAGCTCAACTTAATAAGATACCTGTTCAATTGGTCATCGGTGATGAAGAAGTACAAAATCGTAGTGTAAATATCCGTCGTTACCAACAAAAAGAACAAATCAATTGCAATCTCTCTGACTTTGTGATAAATATAACAAAGGAAAGAGATGGAAAGTATTAATGAAAAAATTCTTAGTTTTATTATTAGTATTGTTGTTGATGGGGTGTAGCCCACAAGTAGATAATGAAGAAGTTGTCGCACTAACATTATTAGCTCCTAAGGGCGCCCCAGGTCTTTCGCTTTTAGGCTACGCTGATACTTATGGTGATGAAAAGATTACTTTGGTTGATGGAACAGATGTTATCTCAGCGGCTTTACTTAATCCAAACCCTGAATATGATGTTATCATCGCTCCAATCAATTTAGGAGCGCTAACGATCACAAAGGGCAGTGATTATCGTTTATTAGGAGTTATTACCTGGGGAAATCTGTATTTAGTAGGTAATGCAAAACTTATTGATAGTGAACTTCCAATAGCGATGTTTGGTGAAGGTGCTGTACCTCAAAAAGTTGTGGAAAACGCTATTGATCTATCCACGCTTAATAAGGATATTCAGTATTTTAACAGTGTCGCTGATGTCCAAGTAGCCTTATTAACTGAAAAGGCGGCTTATGGTTTATTAGCTGAGCCATTATTAACAGCAACACTGGCTAAAGCATCACAATCTGGTATTGATCTAGAGATATTATATGATATCCAAGCGGAGTATAATATTAAAAATAGCACTACTGGTTACCCACAAGCGGCCGTCTTTGTTTTAGATAGTGTTTATCAAGACTCGCAAACAGCAGTAGATGATCTTGTGGCTCATCTAAGCGCGTTTAACGCTGAAACGGTAGCTAATCTATTATCAGGTCAAGAAGAATTGTATGGCGTACCACCGCTTGCGATCATCACCCAGGCCTTTGATAATATGAATATTGAATACCATTCAGCAACAGATGTCCAAAATGAAATCACAGTGTTTTTGAAACTATTTAATATCGATAATATCGATGAACTATTAGTTAAGTAAGAGGTATAAATGAAAAAAAGACGGTTTATCACTATCTTGATCTTGATCATCTTGTGGCAAAGCATGGCTTTATTGATTGATAGGGAAATACTGATTCCTTTACCAAGTCATGTCTTTACCCAAATGTTTAATGACTTAAGTGATCCGTCTTTTTATTATACGATCTTTACGACCCTCGTTAGGGTAGTTAAAGGTTTACTCTTGGCCGTTAGTGTTTCACTTACCATGGGCGTAATTGGTGGCTTATATCCCAAGATAGCTGATTACTTCAGTGTGATCAATGATGTAATCAAATCTATTCCTAATATATCTTATATCATCATTATCTTGATCTGGCTTGGCTCAGAAAGTAGTGTGATCATAGTTAGTTTCTTTATCTTGTTTCCTACATTTTACGCTAATGTCTTGTTGGCGATGAATAGCTTATCAAAGGATTTACAGGATGTAATGAAAGTCTATCCTGAATCTTCTTATCATAAATTGATCAAAGTTTATCTTCCACAAATCTATCCATACTTATTATCCGCTTTAAAAGTGGGCTTTGGACTAGGCTTTAAAGTAAGTGTCATGGCTGAAATATTGACGCAAGTTCAGATAGGTGTAGGAAAACAATTATCCTTTGATCGTAATATGCTTGATATGACAGGGATATTTGCCTGGACGATATGGATCATCATTATTTCGTTATTAGTTGAAAACATTTTTTCATGGAGTCTTAAAACAAACAAAATAGAAGATCAAAAAAAGTCTCAATGAGACTTTTAAATGGTAAGGATCAAGCCTGATCCGACTTCACGAATTGGACTTACTTTAGCCAATTCAATTTTCGCTTTAAGATCACTACAATGAGCAGGATAGATGATATCGACCGGATTAGCTTTTAAATAAGCAACGGTCTTTTTTAATTGATAAGGATTATCTAATAAATGGAAACCACCGATAATACCAGTAATATGATCAATACCACTGATCTTCTTAGCGTACTCACAGATATTACAGATACCACTATGAGAACAACCTGTGATTACCCATAAAGTATCAAGATTATGATAGATTAAGGCTGTATCATCTTTGAGTTGATCATTTTCTAAAGGTTGACCTTCAAAGGTAAATACTCTAGGTATTTCTCCTAAAAAGGTGATGTTGTTGGTGATCTTAAGTGGTGAGTCACTGAGTTTGAGTTTAAAATTAGTTGGTAAATCTTTAAGTTTTAAAGGCGAACCGACATCTTGAGCTTGATAGCTTTTATAAGCATCAACATCAGGATGAGCAGTAACTTCAACTGGTTGTGTTTGATCTTTAAAATAGATCAAACCACCAGTATGGTCGTTATGTCCATGAGATAAGACTAATTTATTTACTTGGTGAAGATCAATGTTCATTCGTTTAGCGTTGATCATAAAGACATCACTGTAGCCTACATCAAATAACACAGTATCATCACCATCTTGTAAAAGATAAGATAAAGCTGGCTCAGCTAGGTAGTATTGATCGATATAGGTATTATTATCGACAAGGACCGTTAGTTTCATCATAGCTCCTTTAAGGTTATATATTCCTTTAAGACATCTTTATCGATGTCAATATAGATGGTCTTGTGAGTACTCATTGATACTTGTCCAAGCTTAGCTTTAGGGATCTTTTTAAGGTCACGGATCAATGTATAGGATACAGGGATACTACTTGATTGACGGGCTTCACTGAAATAGCCAGCCAACATCGCTGCTAAGCGGATGATCTTTTCATTTAGTTCATGAGTTTTTACTAATACATGGGCACCATGGTAAGCACTGACATGAAACCAATGATCACTTTTATTGGCTAACTTAAAGGTTAGATATTCGTTTTGACGATTATTTTTACCGACATAGATAGTTGTCTGATTATCATATTCAATTTCGATATAGTTAAGGATCGCTTTCTTATTAGTCTTAGCTTTCTTATTAGCCTTGAGATAGCCATAGTTGCTTAATTCTTCTCTGATCTCTAAAGCATCTTTGAAATCACTTATTTCAAGTTGTTTTTGGATAGTCGTAAAATAATCAATCTCATCTTGAGTTAGATCAAGTTGTCTTTGAATATGAATCTGACCACTTTTTCCTTTGGTATATCTTTGAAAACACTTTTTGGCGTTTTGTTTAGCATCAAGTTTTGGATCTAGGGGAATATTGATTAGTGAACCATCATTAAAATCAGGTAAAGCAACGCTTTTCATTCCTTTTTTTATCTGAGCTTGATAAGCATAGATCAAATCACCGAAGCTCCGCCACCTTTCACAGTCTTGGGCTTCATTTAAAGAGTCTGTCAATTTATGATGTTTCTGTTGGTTTTTCTTTAATTCTCTTCTTACAAACTTAAAAAGATCACCTGTTTGTTGGCGTATGCGATCGATCTCTTCTTGATAAAAATATAGTTCATCAAGACCATTCATGATCGAAAAGACACGGGGTTTACTATCAAATTGGGTTAAGGGAATAATATGAAAATAAAGCTTATCTTGTTCTTCACTTACATAGATATGATCAGACGCTTCTATTTGATCAATGATCTTCTTAAATGATTCACCTTGATGAAGACGATACTCAAACTCTTTACTAAGTAATGGAGAAAAGCCACTGAATTGGGTTGTTAGAGGTAAATTAGGATCATAGGTATCAACCGTGAAGGGGTCACTTTTGTCTTGTTGTTTGGGGAAGGTGAAAATAGCGCCAGGCTGAATTGTTCGCTGGGCATTTTCAAAGGGGGGAATTCTTTTTAAGGCATCAAGGATTTTAGACTCTTCATCTACTAAGATCACATTGGCATATTTACCCATAAGTTCTACATATAAGATGCGACTGATGGGATCACCTATTTCATTATGAGTATGGATGTTTAATTTTAGATAACGATCATAACCTTCTTGAACCATACTGACTAACATGCCATTTTCTAAGTGTTTCCTTAACAACATGACAAAATTAGAGGGTTCTTTTGGTATTGGGTATTTTTTATCTGTAAGATTGATCCGATTAAATTGGGAATGACAAGAGATCAATAATTGATATCGTTCACCATTTCCTTTTAACTGAAATAAAAGTTCAGTATCGGAGATATTGTTAATTTTGGTTATTCTTACAGGTAAAAGCTGTTGAATCTGTTTGGTTATCTTATCTAGTACTATTCCATCTAATGCCATATTTAGTATCCTTTATATTTTATAATTATATCACAATTGACAAGACGCTTTTATCTTATTACTATTATAAAAAGGAGATCGAACATGAGTAAAGGGTTATTGATCGTTATCAGTGGACCAAGTGGTGTCGGTAAGGGGACAGTACGTGATCTGTTTGTGAATGATCCAGAGTTGAATATAGCTTATTCGATATCAATGACTACTAGAAAACCAAGAGCTAATGAAAAAGATGGAGTTGATTACTTTTTTGTTAGTGAAGAGGAATTCTTAAAAGCTGTTGAAAAAGGTGAATTATTAGAATATGCGAAATTTGTTGGTAACTACTATGGAACACCAAAAGCATATGTAGATAAACTAAGAAGTGAAGGGAAGAACGTCTTACTTGAGATAGAGGTACAAGGAGCTCAACAGATCGTTGATAAATGTCCTGAGGCCTTAAGTATCTTTATTATTCCACCAAGTATTGAAGAACTAGAGAAAAGGATCAGAAGTCGTAAGAGTGAATCTGAAGCGGTCATTCAAGAGCGTTTACAAAAAGCGATCAAAGAAATGGATCTTATTAGTCAGTATAAGTATGTAGTTTGTAATGAAGATGCGGAACTGGCTAGTGAATTAATTTCCGTTATCATCAAAAGACATATAAATTAACTCATCGCAAGGTGAGTTTTTTAGTATAATAGATTTGAGGTAATAAATGTTAATAGCTAATGTCTGGATAGAACACCCCATTTTTAAAGTCGACAAGCCCTTCAGCTATCAAGCTGATGGTTTTAAGTTAACCCGTGGTATTCGCGTTGTGGTTGATTTCAATGGCCAAAGACTGGTTGGGTTTGTGGATAAAGTATATGAAACAGAACTAGACGTTGACCAATATGAAAAAGAAAATGGTTTTAGCTTAAAGAAGATCATGGAAGTAATTGATGAATCCCCATTGATCAATCAAGAGCTTTATGAATTAGGTAAATGGATGGCTTTAAATACGATCAGTCCACGGATTGCTTGTTATCAAGCAATGTTACCACCTAAGATCAGTCCTAAATCAAACAACAATAAGATTAAATATATTGACCATGTCCATTTACTTAAAATGGTTGAGGGTCTAAGTAACAAACAGACTAAGGCCTTAATGGATCTTGATCAGCAGGATATGATAGCTAGTCTTTGGCGCAAAGACCATGGTAACTACACAACTAAGACATTGATCAGTAAGGGTTATGTTGAAATATATCAAAAAGAAGCGCGTTATCAAGCTGATGAACACATGATCATTAGTGATCATTTAACGCTAACTGATGATCAAATGAGTGCTTATCAACAGATCTTATCAGCAGATGATCGTATCTATCTACTACACGGAGCGACTGGTAGTGGTAAAACAGAGATATATCTTCACTTAGCTCAAAGAGTCATTGATATGGGTAAGCAAGTCTTGATCTTAGTACCTGAGATTTCCCTGACGCCACAAATGGTGGAAAGAGTACAGACGCGTTTTGGTGATAAAGTGGCGATCTATCATTCAGCCCTTAATGATCAAGAAAAATATGAACAGTTTAAACGCGTTGATGATAATGAAGTAGCGGTCGTTGTTGGTACACGTAGTGCGGCTTTTATGCCATTTCATCAACTTGGTTTGATCGTAATGGATGAAGAACATGATCATAGTTATAAACAAGAGAAAACACCTAGTTATCATTGTCGTGATATCGTTATCAATCGCGCTACATATCATGATTGTAAAGTTGTCTTAGGTAGTGCAACTCCTGCTTTAGAATCGTATGCGCGAGCACAGAAGGGTGTTTATCACCTGATTGAACTACCACAGCGCATCAACAAAAAACCTTTACCTACGTGTCGTATCATTGATGTAAAGACCTATTTACGTAAAGGAATGAAAGATATCTTAACACCACCTTTAAAAGAGGCGATCAGTGATCGCTTAAGTAAAAAACAACAAGTAATCCTTCTACTTAATCGACGTGGTTATACACCAATCCAACAATGTCTTGAGTGTAATCACGTGATCAAATGTCCTGATTGTGATATTGCGATGAATTATCATAAAGATAAGAATAAGTTGGTATGTCATACTTGTGGAACGATGATCGATTTTCAACATACCTGTCCTAGTTGTCATGGTAATAAATGGATCAGAATGGGCTATGGTACGCAAAAACTAGAAGAGGAATTAGCGCATAGTTTTCCAACTGCTCGATTATTACGCATGGATGCGGATACGACAACTAAAAAACATGCTCATCAAAAGATCTTAGATAAATTTGGGGCTCATCAAGCTGACATCTTATTAGGGACCCAGATGATCGCTAAAGGTTTAGATTATCCACTTGTTACATTAGTGGGTGTCTTAAGTGCTGATGCGGCCTTAGCGCGTGATGATTTCCGCTCTGTTGAGACAACTTTTGATTTGATCGTTCAAGCCAGTGGTCGTAGTGGTCGTGGTCGTGATGTTGGTGAAGTGTATATCCAGGCTTTTGATCCTGATCACTATGCCATCCAGACCGCTTCTCGTCATGACTATCAACGTTTTTATGGTTATGAGATGCAATATCGCCATGCTGGTGGTTATCCACCTTATACTTACTTAATAGCGATAGTCTTTAGTAGTGATAAATTAGAACGTTTACAAAAAGAAGTAAATGAGTTAGCTGCTCAATTAAGAGATAATAATGATTTCAAGGTTTTAGGACCAACGGAGTTATATAAAACATTTAGACGTTACCGAATGCGGATCGTCTTAAAAGGAAGGGATTTAGCTTTAATGATCAAGATGACTAAAACATACATGGATGAGTTTATTAATGAGCAACCAGCGATAAAAGTTACAGTTGATGTTAATCCGATGAGGATCGAGTAATGAATGTTAGAAAAACAGCTTTTACGATCTTAACTCAGGTGATCATTAATAAGAAATATAGTAATCTTGCACTACGTGATAATGATCTAAGTGATGAGCGTGATCAAGCTTTACTTAATGAGATTGTTTATGGGACATTACAGAATTATGATTATCTAGCTTATCAATGGCTTCCCTATGTTAAAAAGATACCCAATCAAGAAGTACAATGTCTTTTGAATATGAGTATCTATCAATTGATCTATTTAGATAAAGTACCAGCTTATGCGATCGTAGATGAGGCAATTACCATTGCTAAAACGATTGATAATGGACGCTTTAAGGGTTTATGTAATGCGATATTGAGAAAATTTATCAATGAGGGCATAACTGAAGTCAAATTGGATGATCCTATTGAAAAGGTAGCGCTTATGACAAGTCATCCTTTATGGCTTGTTAGAATGTGGCAAGCTCATTATGGAATAGAGATAGCCATAGCATTATGTGAGCACAACAATAAACGTAAACCGTTAGCTTTAAGAGTAAATACATCCTTGATCACTAAGGAAGAGCTATTACAAGATGAGCGCTTTATCGAAGGTAAATTAGCCCCAAGCGCTGTTTATTATGATGGTAATATCTTTAAAAGTGCATATTTTGATAAGGGAGAAGTTATTGTTCAAGATGAGTCAAGCCAATATGTTAGTTACTTCGTTGATCCAAAACCACATGATAAGATCTTAGATCTATGTAGTGCTCCAGGTACTAAAGCCACCCATATGGCGATCATGATGGATGATACGGGTTTGATCGATGGCATTGATATTCATCCCCATCGTGTCGACTTGATCAAGGAATTGAGTCGTAAACTTAAACTTACCAGTATTAAGGCTCTGGTCTTGGATGCCTTAAATATTGATGAGCATCTTGAATTAGCTAGTTATGATCTTGTATTACTAGATGCCCCCTGTAGTGGACTTGGGGTAATAAGTCATAAACCAGAGATCAAATTAACGATCACTCCTGGTGATATTGATGAGCTTGTGGCTTTACAACAACAAATGCTCACTAAAGCAGCACTTATGGTCAAACCTAAGGGCTACTTGGTCTATGCGACTTGTACATTGAATAAGAAAGAAAACGAAAAACAGGTTCAATCATTTTTAGTGAATCATGAAGATTTTAGCTTGATCCAAGATAAAACGATCATGCCGATGGATTATGGTAGTGATGGCTTTTATATGGCAAAATTACAACGAATAAGGTAATATGATAAAGTGAAGGTAAATTATGATAAGTATATATGATCTAACATTTAATGCGCTAGTCGAATGGACAGAAACCGTCGGCTGGAAAAAATACCAGGCTAAACAGATATTTCAGTGGTTATATCGTCATCGGGCAAGATCTTTTGATGAAATGACTGATCTGTCAAAGGAAAAGCGTGATCTTTTAAAGCTTACTTTTTATATGGAGGATATAACTTTATATCAAAGTCAGATATCCAAAGATGGAACACGTAAATTCTTATTGAAGTTTAAGGATGATTCTCTAAACGAATGTGTTTTAATGATCCATGATTATGGTAAGACGATCTGTGTTAGTTCTCAGGTTGGTTGTAATATGGGTTGTACATTCTGTGCTAGTGGTCTTTTGAAGAAACAAAGAGATCTTACAGCTGGAGAAATGGTCCAACAAGTTTTATTTGTACAAAGAGAACTAGATAAAGATATTGAACGGGTAAGCCATGTTGTGATCATGGGCAGTGGAGAGCCTTTTGATAATTATGATAATGTCATGGCTTTTACCCGAATCATAAATCACGATCTGGGTTTAGCTATTGGAGCGCGTCATATCACGATCTCAACGTGTGGGATCGTTCCACGGATCTATCAATTTGCGGATGAAGAGGTTCAGTATAATCTAGCGATCTCATTACACGCCCCTAATGATGAATTACGAAGTTCTTTGATGCCCATCAATAAGGCTTATCCATTGGGGGAACTAATGAAGGCTATCACTTATTACGCCTCTAAAAATAATCGACGGATTACTTTTGAATATATCTTATTAAAAGGAGTTAATGATCAAAGTGAACATGTCAGACAACTCGCTAAGTTGATCAAGGGTTTAAATGCGTATGTTAACCTAATTCCTTATAATCAAGTAGATGAGCATGGTTTTAAACAGGTTGATTATCGTAGTGCAATGTCGTTCTATGATGCCTTAACTAAGGCTCATGTTAAGTGTACATTGCGTCAGGAACATGGGGCAGATATTGATGCGGCTTGTGGTCAATTACGCGCCAAACATGAAAGGAATAGACTATGAAGTATTTTGGTATTAGTGATGTTGGCTTAGTACGCAAGATCAATCAAGATTGTTATAGTATTACCACAAACAAAGCTCAAGATACTTTAGCGATCGTCTGTGATGGAGTCGGTGGTGGTCGCTCTGGTGATATCGCTAGTAAAGCGGCCGCTAGTTTCTTAAGTGATCAATTCAATAACTGTGAAGCTTTTAGTGATGATCGTCAAATTCGTGAATGGTTACTCAAAACGATCACTGCGGTTAATGACTTTGTGGTATCTTTAGCTATGTCTAAACGTAAATATGAAGGAATGAGTACTACCTTAGTAGCGGCTTTATTTTGTAAAGTAGGTACTTATGTTGTTAATGTTGGTGATAGCCGAGCTTATTATTTAAGTGATGAGCAATTGATCAAGATAACCAAAGATCATACGCTTGTGGAAACACTGGTAGATCAAGGACTTATCAAACCACAAGAGGCATTCGAGCATCCTCATCGTCATGTATTGATCAATGCGATTGGTATTGAATCAGAAGTTAAGATTGATATCTTCCGCTTAAGTGAACCATATGATCTATTAATGTTGTGTTCAGATGGACTACATGGTTATCTTAGTGATGATGAAATACAGACACATATAAACATAAAACAAGACATAGAACATATTACCCAATACTTAGTTGATCAAGCTAATCAAAAAGGTGGTATGGATAATGTAACGATCGTCTTAGTAGAGGTAAATGACCATGAATGAAATGATCGCTGATAGATACATTATCGTTAGAAGTTTAGGACAGGGGGGCATGGCTGATGTTTATTTAGCAATGGATACGGTCTTAGATCGTGAAGTTGCACTAAAGATCCTCCGTGGAGAGCTAGCAAATGACCCAGTGGCGCTTTTGAGATTTCAAAGAGAAGCCAATGCGGCTAGTGCTATTAATCATCCTAATATCGTTGAGATATATGATGTTGGGGCTTGGGATAATAAACAGTTTATCGTTATGGAATACGTTAGGGGTAAGACCTTAAAACAGTTGATCGGCCATCGTGGGGCTTTAGATCAAAAAGAAGCTGTTGCGATCATGAAACAACTAGTTGAAGCTACCTCGATCGCTCATAGTTGTAATATAATTCATCGGGATATCAAGCCCCAAAATGTGCTTGTTAAAGATGATGGAACGATCAAGATCACTGATTTTGGCATTGCTTTAGCTCAAGATGCGATCCAGTTGACTCAAACTGATTCGGTAATGGGTAGTGTTCATTATTTAGCTCCTGAGGTAGCTCGTGGTGAAACAGCGACGATCAAAAGTGATATTTATGCCCTAGGCGTTGTCATGTATGAACTTTTAACTAGTGAAGTTCCTTTCCGCGCGGAAACAGCGGTCCAAGTTGCTATGCAACATATGCAGAAAGATCTACCAAGTATTAAAGAATCAAATGCGACGATCTATCAATCAGTTGAAAATGTTGTGCTTAAAGCCACAGCTAAAAATAAAAATCAACGTTATAATAGCGCTCAGGAAATGTTAGATGATCTAAATACGGTTTTCTTAGATAAAAGGATCAATGAAGCTAAGTGGCAGATAGATGAAGCAGATGAGCATGGGAAGACAATTGCGTTAGCTAAAGTTTCTAAACAAACAGAATCAAAGAAGCCTAAAAATGTTGTATCTAACGCTTTTGGGATATCATTGATCATCTTAGCAGCGATATCCATGGTCTTGATCATCTTATTATCATCAAATTGGGGTGAAGATAATCGCAAATTGGAAATGATCGATATCACAAATATGAGTGTTGAACAAGCTACCCAAGAACTAGCCGCAATGGGACTTACGATAACCAAGACTATTTATCAGATAACCGATGATATTGATGAGGGTATCATCATTTCATCATCTCCATCTGTTGGAGCCACAACTGAAAAAGGATCAGGAGTAGTGATCACAGTTAGTGATGGTAAGTATTTTATCGTTGATGATTACGCAGGTAAAACAGAAGAGCAGGTACGAAGTATCTTAGCGGGTAAAAGGATCACGATCAAAGTTGAAAAAGAAGTAAATGAGTTTGTTAAACCTGGTTCGATCATCAGACAAGAATTACTTAATCCAGGAGATAAAGTAGATCCTAATCGTCAATATGAGATCAAATTGATCGTATCTGGTTATTTAGAGTTTACGATACCAGATAACATGATTGGAATGAATGTATTTGAAGCGCAAAATATGTTAACTGAAAAAGGCGCAATGGTCATGTTGTATCCGTTATCGACAGAAGATTTAACAGATGAGGAAAAAGAAAATATTACGTATAATACGGTCATAAGCATGACGCCATCATCTGGTCTTTATACTCAATATGAAGATAATAGTATTGTTTTGTATTACTACTAGGAGAGTAAAGTGAAGGGTCAGATAATCAGGTTAATCTCAAATCAATATCGTGTTATTTTAGAAAACAAAGAGATCGTGGACTGTATCGCCCGCGGGAAAATAAGGCTTGGTCTATCTCCTGTGGCTGGTGATATGGTTGAAGTTGCGACTTTAGTGGATAAGTATGGTATTGAAAAGATTTATCCACGAAAAAATTACTTAAAAAGACCACCGATCGCTAATGTTGATCAAGCCATTATCGTAATGTCAGCGGTTGAGCCTGATTTTTCAACAACCTTAGTTGATCAGTTGATCTTTTTGATCACATACGCAGATATAGTACCAACTTTATTGATCAGTAAAATGGATCTGGTAAAAGATCATATCAAGATAGATAAGATCATTAATGATTATCTTCAAGGTGGGTATCGTGTTATTACCACGGGTAAAGACTTTGATAACAATGACGAACTTTTAGATGTATTAAGTAATAAGATCACGGTATTAGCGGGTCAAAGTGGAGTTGGTAAATCAAGTTTTCTTAATCGCTTAAATCCTGATTTTGCCTTAATCACTCAAGAAATATCGCATGCCCTTGGTCGTGGTAAACATACGACAAGACACGTTGAATTACATCAGATTGGTGATGGTTGGGTCGCGGATACGCCAGGCTTTAGTAAACTTGATTTCTCTGTTTTAGATAAAGAAGGACTTGCACGATCGATCATTGATTTTTTACCATATCAGGGTAAGTGTCGCTTTCGTGACTGCTTACATGATCAAGAACCAGGATGTGCGATCAAAGAGGCAGTTGACAATGATCTAGTATCCAAGATTCGTTACCTACATTATGTAGAATGTTTACGTTATATTGAAGAAGGAAGGAAGGATTTTTATGATTAAAATAGCCCCATCAGTATTATCAGCTGACTTTACTTGTTTAAAGTCACAACTTGAATTGCTTAAAGAAGCTAAAGCCGATTGGATCCATTTTGATGTCATGGATGGTCACTTTGTGCCTAACCTTACCTTTGGACCAAAGATATTAGGTGATATTCACAGAATTTGTGATCTAACAATGGATGTTCATATCATGGTTGCTAATCCCATGACTAGTTATAGCTGGTATAAAGATGCGGATATCATTACCTTTCATTATGAAGCACTGACCAATGATGACGAGTGCCTAGATTTGATCCATAAGATCAAAGAACTGGGAAAAAGGGCTGGAATATCAATTAGACCTTATACTGTGGTAGAAACATTAATACCATTTTTAGCGGAACTTGATCTTATCTTGATCATGTCAGTTGAGCCAGGTTTTGGGGGACAACCATTTATAATGGATTCACTAGACAAGATCAAAACACTGGCTAGTTTAAGAAAAGACAATGGATATCATTATCTGATCGAGGTAGATGGTGGGATCAATGAAAAAACAGCTTTACTTGTCAAAGAAGCGGGAGCTGATGTCTTAGTCGCTGGTAGTTATATATTTAATGGAGATATAATCAGTAATATTGAAAAGATAAGGTAACTTATCTTTTTAAATAAAAAAAAGAACTTTCGTTCTTTAATTTGCTTGTTGTTGAACTTTTAATGAGCGCAATGCCCGTGCCGACATTTTTACGGTCTGGGGTTTGCCGTCAACCACTATTTTAACTTTTTGTAAGTTTACGTTCCATTTACGACGTGTAGCGCGTAATGAATGGGAACGACTGTTACCTGACATCGGTTTCTTTCCTGTAACTGCACATATTCTTGCCATGACGTAAACCTCCTTTCTCCATGAGATTTGCTCATTAAGAATATCACGAGTATTATCAAATTGCAAGACACAAAAAACAATTTAGCGCTTAAATATATATAGATTAAACATATTAAAAGAATTGTCTTATTAACGTTATTTTATGAATTATCTTT
>CAZCSQ010000011.1:0-28012 GCA_964501425.1 uncultured Erysipelotrichaceae bacterium | reverse complement strand
CTATAATTCAACTTTTGAAACACTTATTTGTTGATCTTCAATCGTAACGATCGCATAGCTTGGACGACTACCATCACGACTATGCCAAACAGAACCTGGATTAATGATATTTATTCCATCGATCACTTTATGGTCAAAGACGTGAGTGTGACCAAAACAGGCTATCTGACAATCGTTTTTCTTAGCCATGTTAACTAACTGAGCCATCTTGTTAAAGCCTGATAGACGATGACCATGGATCATGAAGACCCTTGTTTTATCAATATCAACGACTAAGTTAACTGGATAATCATGATAGACATCATTATTACCCATAACTGATACATAACTATCGATTTGATCAGGACTTAGCTCACTATCACCACAGTGTAAAAAGGCCTTAGCCTTTGGATGTTTATTTCGAATGTCACGCAATACTTCTTGGCGACCATGATTATCACTAACAACGATAAAATACACTACATCACCTCATAATTCCATTTTTTATTCTATAACATTAATGATCACATATCAACCTTATTTACTGCTTGATCAATACCATATAATTGTTTTATCTGACGACGAAAGATGTCTTTATCACCGGTTGTATAACAGGTAAATAAGCCTGAACCTTCACTAAATAGGGATGTTTGTTCAAGGATTGGTTTAATTGAAGAATAAGATACACCACCAAGATAGCTCTTTAGTTGTTTATCAGCTAATGGGTAATGGGTACACCCTAACATAAAGTCAATGTTTGACCTATGATACTTAGCTAGATATTCACTAAAGTCTTTATGGAGTTCACTATCATCCGCGAGGTCTTCAATCAATTTTGCCAGATTAGGCAGGGCTACTTCATGAACAATACAAGTTGGTAAGATCTTTTCTATTTCTTGTTTATAACGATGCGATGCGATCGTTACCTTGGTAGCTAATACCAAGATCTCTTGTGGACGTGTTTTACTTAATTGACTAACTGTTAGCTCAATGATCCGGATTAAATTAAGATCACGGAAATCTTCTTGTACTTTTGTTAGTGATAGAACACTTGTTGTATTACAAGCTAAGATAATATCCCTTATTCCTAAATCATAAAACCAACGCATGTTTTCATAAATGATATCTTCTAGATCAGCTGTTTCCTTATTACCATAAGGGACGTTTTTTTGATCAGCTAAAAAGACGATATCTTGATTAGGATATCGCCCGTGGATAGCTTGAGCAATCGTAAAGCCTCCTAAACCTGAATCAAAGACCCCTATTCTACTCATTGTTGTTCTCCACACTGACATTTTCTTGTCCACTTAATGCTGTAGCCACCGCAACTGACACATAACGATAATGATTATCTTGATCTGTTTGGATAAAACCGAAGCGATAAGCGTTTTCTTTAAGCCACATACCAAGACTATGCTCAGTGAAATTACTCATTTCATCGTCTTGGATAATAAAACTAACGACCAAGCCTAATTGATATTCACTATGACCAAACATGTATCTATCATTTTGATCACTGTTATAAATCTCTTGGAGTGCTTGGGCTGATATAAAACCTGAAGCTACTTTAAGATCACGGTAAGAGCGATCATCCTGTTTTAGTTGCCCATATAAAGCATTAAGTGCCTCATTAGCTTCTAATCTGATCATGATTTCTTCATTATCAACGGTAAGATCAGGATCGATCGCTACTAGATCTTTTGGTGTATAAAAACCAATGCTTTTAGCTGAGGGAATCATGAAATCAATTTGATTGACGCCTGGTGCTAATAGTTCCGTATAACCTGCTTCATGGTATTGAATAATCTCATATATATAATAACTATCAATCACTTCTTTTAGTGATTCATCATCATACAGATTAACAGTACAATTGACCAGTCTCATTATCTCCTCTTTTGATTCAGCCCAACCATACATTTCATGCATCTTATTGTATTGATCGATAAGATAAAGATTAAAACCCGGTAGTCCAACATAATCAATATATTGCTCAGGAGCGATCGCATATTCAATCAAATACTCGATCTCTTTTAAAGACAAATTGTCCACGATCAAAGCGTGTTGATCACTACTCAACTGGTATTGATAACGAGCTAGAGGATCATAGTCTTTGTTCATAAACAAATAACTACCCATGGCAATTGCCATGATGATCATGATAAAGATAAATCTTTTTACTGTCATTGTTTTACCTCTTAACTATACCTATTTATTCTAGTTTATCGCTTGATAATTGTAAACACCAACTATCAATTATCATCTTGATGAAGGGTATTAAAGACAAGTTGAGCTACCTCATTTGGGATAACTTCCATAAGTTGCGGCAAGCTAGCTTGTTTAAGCTTTTCAAAACTACCAAAATGTTTTAAGAGTTTCTCTTTACGTTTAAGACCAATACCTTTAACATCATCCAATACCGATCTTGTTTGCGCCTTTAATCGTTTACTCTTATGATAGGTTATCGCAAAGCGATGTACCTCATCTTGAATACGATTGATCATAAAAAACAAAGCTGAATCTTTTAACACATCACATGATGATCCATCGATTGTGATAAGTCCTGCGGTATTATGTTTACTATCTTTGACCATTCCTAATATCGGAATACTTAGATATAAAGAATCAATGATCTCTTTAGCAGCTTTAACTTGGTTATGACCACCATCGATCATGATCAGATCAGGCATCGCTAATTGTTCTTTTAGTAAACGGAAATAACGACGATAGATAACTTCTTTCATGGAAGCGATATCATCATTAGCTTGATGTAATTGGAATTTACGATAATCCTTTTTACTTGGTTTACCATTCACAAAAACAACCATCCCCGCTACCGCATTACTGCCTGAGATATGGGAATTATCAAATACCTCAATGCGTTCAATCTTAGCATCTAATAATTTATTAAGGTCTTTTTGAGCTAGATAATTTTGTTCATCAAGCGTGTTGATCACGCTGAATTTACGATTTAAGTACTCTTGAGCGTTATCATAAGCCATCTTTAGTAACCCGGCTCTGCGCCCTTGAATCGGCGTTATTAGCCGCGCTGCTAAGTTATCATCAAATAAATCAGTATCAATATTTCTTGGAACGATTACTTCTTTTACTAACTGATTTTCACGATAATACTGCGCGATATATGACACAAATGCCTCAGTTTCATCTTCATATAATTCATTTAAGACCGCTAGTTTTCGTAATAACTTACCATTTCTGATCAACATCTGTTGAATACAGATATAACCTTTATCAGTGAAATAATGCCATACATCCTGATCGATATTGTCATTGATCTGTACTTGTTGCTTATCAGTAATATGATTGACTGATTTGATCAGTTGATGATACTCCTGCGCTTTTTCATACTGTAATTTATCACTAGCTGCCATCATCTGTTTATTTAGATCACTTAATAACTCTTTAGTATCACCCTTTAGTACTCTAATAACCTGATTACGGATATTTTCATACACATCTTCTTCAATCTTAAACTCACATGGGGCTAAACACTCATTAAGATAGTAATATAGACAGGCCTTCTTGGGTAATTTATGACACTTACGTAAAGGATATAATTGATTCAATAAGGTGATCATTTGCCTTGCCGCTGCCGCATCAGGATATGGACCAAAATACAGTGAGCGTTTGTCCCTTTTCTTCTCTCTAACAAGCCTTAGCATTGGATATTCTTCATTGGTCAATTTTATATAAGGATAACTTTTATCATCCATAAACATTAGATTAAACTTTGGAGAGTATTGTTTGATCATATTGATCTCTAACAATAAGGCCTCTTTTTCGGTATTAGTCAAAACATAATCAAAATCACTGATGTTTCTTACCAGTTTCGTTGTCTTATGATCATGAGCCCCAGTAAAGTACTGTTTGACTCTATTTTTTAAACTTTTAGCCTTACCAACATAGATAATCTGATTGTCTTCATCCTTCATCAGATAACAACCAGGATTATCAGGCAGTGCTTTAAGTTTAGCATCTAATTCTTGTCTATTCATTTCTTCCTCTTTAAGGTAATGGTCGTCGCTCCACTGCCACCTTCTTGTTGGCCACCTAAATGCATCTCTTCAATGAATCGATTATGCTTTAAATGAGCCCAGATCGCTTTTCGTAGAGCTCCTGTACCAAAACCATGGATTATCCGAATATAAGGAGCCTTCATCAAGACACAATCATCTAGATATTTATCAAGGATTGGTAGTGCCTCATCAACCCGCATGCCAATCAAGTTTAGTTCAAAAGAAAGGTTTTCTACATGTGATACTTTATGCGTAATTCTTTCCTTCTTCTTTGGTTTTTCTTTACTAAGTTTTAAATCAAGCAAAGCAACATTGATCTTTAAGCCGTTAGCGTTAATGATCGCTTTCTTACGATCAATACTTTCAATATTTCCTCTTTGGTTAGTATTTTTGATCAAGACATAATCACCAACCACAAAGTCTCTTTCATTTTCTTGATCATAAAGATCATCATCTTGGCGTAATTTATCAATATCATACTTAACAGCGATACCCTCATGAAGTTGGCCTGATTCACTAACTAAACGCATTTGTTTTAGTAATTCATCGGCTTCTTCTTTTGTTTGATCAAGATATTTATCAGCTTCATTTTTTGCCTGATCAAGTAATTTTTCTTTATTGTTTTGATAGTAATCAAGTTCTTTTTCAAGTTTAACCTTTACTTGCGCTTGATCATCTATGATCAAACTTAATTCTTCTTCTTTTTGGCGATTGATCATGATCGTTTTTTCAAGTTCTTCGATCAAGATATCTTCTTGTGTTCTTTCAGCGTCTTTGAGCTTACGAGCATTATTGATAATTTGAGAATTAAGTCCAAATTTATCCGCAATATCTATTGCGTTGGATTGACCAATCAGCCCTTCAATATACTTATATGTCGGACGTAATCTTTCAACGTCAAATTGAACGCTAGCTAATAAGATATCTGGATGTTTTTTACCATAGGTCTTGAGGCGATTGTAGTGGGTTGTAGCCACGATCATCGCATCAAGCTGACGAAGATAATCTAAAACCGCGATCGCTAAGCATTCGCCTTCAAGGGGGTCAGTACCACCACCCAATTCATCTAATAAGATCAATGACTTACTACTAGCCTTATCACAAATATAAGCAAGCTTCTTTAAATGAGCTGAGAAAGTTGATAATGATTCAACGATTGATTGGTTATCTCCCATATCCACAAAGACTTCATCAAACATCGGAATGATCGCTTCTTCACAACTAATAGGCATACCACAATAGGTCATTAACACAAATAAGCCGATTGTTTTAAGACTTACCGTCTTACCACCGGTATTTGGTCCAGTTATTAGTAAGGTAGTGATTGGTGGAATGATTTGATAGGTATTAGCCACAACCTGTTTAGGATCGATCAGTGGATGACGAGCCTTATTAATCAATAACTGTTCGTCAATCTTGGCAACTGTGGCATCATGATACTTAGCCCAAAGCGCTTTAGCGTTATAACTATCTAATATCGCTAAGGTAATTAGATTAGCACGGTAAGCATCTGCTTGTTTTTTAACCATTTGACTAAGATCAAATAAGATCTTCATGATCTCATCACTTATCTGATTATTTAAGCTTAATCGTTGATTGTTTAAATGAAGTAAGCTCTCTGGTTCCATATAGACTGTTTGACCACTAGCACTTTCACCATGAATAAAACCTTTGATCATATTACGATCAGTACTTTTTACTAATACAACAAATCGATCATTACGTTGAGTACTGATCGAATCACTTAAATGGGATGAGTGTGTTTTGATATAACGATCAACAGCGTTATGTAAATCAGCCTCACAGCCTTGTAGTTGTTTACGTAAGCTTTTAAGCTTAGTACTAGCATTATCCGCCACTTCACCATTAACGGTGATACAACGCTCTATTTCCTTCGATAAAGCCAAAGAATAACTTAATGAATGAATAAGATCATCAATCTCTTCATAATTACCCTCAGCACTTTTAATAAACTTGACTAATTCATCACAACAATAAGCGTGAGAAGCAACTTCTAGTAATTCATTAGGTTGACAAATACCATCCTTTACGACTTTTTGAAGGATGTTATTGATGTCTGATAAACCAATAAAAGGTAAAGAACCATATTTAATGACTAACGCCAAGGTTTCCTTTACCCGTTGTAATTCTCTTTCTACAACTAAACGATCAAATGATGGAACAAGCGCTTCGACATGTAATCTACCAAGTGAAAAGGTAGAATGAGAAGCGATCTGTTGTTTAATAATATCTAATTCTAATACTTTAATGTTATCATTCATTTTCCTATCTGTTGAAAAAATTCAATTATCGTGTTTTCATCAATATTCTGCGTTGTCAACCAATCTGTCAAAAATGCAAAATCCTCTTCGGTGAGATTTTCACGATTAGCAATCAAATTTTGTAATTTCTCACTTTCTAATAACGGTTTTTCAATAAAACTAAAGGTCGTCGAGACAATCTCTTTAGCTGGTTTTAACCAACTCTGTTCAATTATCTCAGCCCCATTTTGAAATAGTGGTGAATTAAGGGCATAAATAAAGATCAATAGATACAAGCCATAAATAACAACCGAAAACCCAATACCAAATACCTTATTAACTTGTTTGATGACTGGTATCTTGCTAATTGATTTAATGATTGGTCTTAGTAACAACATCAAGACGATAACACCCAAAAAGACCAAGATAAACCAAAGGACGGCATTGATCTTTTCATAGAATAGACTACTTAAGACCGTATCTTGAAAAGGCGCTAGATCAGCCGGCCATAATTTGATCGCTTTACCAAGACTTGGTGATAATAACCAAGCTAAGACAATCGCCACGATCACCGTTAAAGCTTGAACTAATTGTAATAAAAGACCTTTTATATAACCAACTACGATAGCGATCAGTAAAAAGACAACTAAAGCGATATTGATGTACAATACATAATCTGTGGGAATAAACATACTATGTCCCCCTTCTTCTTTTATATTCTATTAAATTAACAGGTAAATGTAAATGGTGAGCAGACTGTGTTATTATTAGCGTGGGTGATAACATGGCTGTGATTACATTAAAGCTAGATGATAAGCAAATAAATCTCTTAACAAAACTATATGAAGAATATCAAGATCCTAATATTAAATCGATCTATGTACAATATCTTTACCGCATGCAAGATTGCGTTATTTCGGTCTATAAAAGTGGTAAAACAGTCTTTCAAGGCCAACAAGCAGATTATTACGCCAGTATCTTTGCAAGTAAAGACAGCGTGAGTGAACACGCTGGTAGTGATGAAGTTGGTACTGGAGATTATTATGGACCAGTTTGTGTTTGTGCATGTATTGTCCATAAAAAAGATGAGGCCTTATTAAACAAGCTAGCGATCAGAGATTCAAAAGCCTTAATGGACCAACAGATCCTTGAGATAGCACCTAAACTAATGAAAGCCTTAGACTATTCCTTATTGATCCTTGATAATAAGAAATACAATCAGATCTATGGTCATAATAATCTTAATGTCATTAAAGCTAAGATGCACAATCAAGCTTATATCAATCTCAGTAAAAAATATCAACTACCAACTAAGATCATAATTGATCAATTTACACCCGAAGCTAATTATTATCGATATCTTAAAGATGAACCTAAGATCATTGATGGTATTACTTTTGAAACCAAGGCGGAAGATAAGTATCTAGCAGTAGCTTGTGCTAGTATGATCGCTCGTTATGGCTTTTTACAAGCCCTTAAAAACATGGAAGATCATTATGAATGGATCTTTCCTAAAGGCGCAGGTAAACCCGTGGATGAAAACGCTAAGGCCTTTGTGAATAAGTTTGGTAAAGATAAGTTAAAATTAGTTGCTAAACTGAATTTCAAAAACACAACAAGAGTACTCAATGAAGAATAAAGCTTAATAATAGCTTAAAACAACAAAACAGAAGATGATATCATCTTCTGTTTTTAGTTATGTGGTATAGTCGTTTATTTACAAGCCGCCATCGCTTTGATCGTATTTGGATCTAATTGATTTTTAGCTAAGCCATCAATACGAGCAGCACTACTAATATGAACTTCTTGTACTCCTGCTTGTTTTAAAAGTGGTAATGAGTTTAGATTAACTCCACCAGCAAAGGTGACGGTTAATCCATTACTTGTACAAAACGCTAAGTATTCTTTTATCTTATCAAGATTCTCTGCAGGATTTTTTAAGCCAAAATTAGTTAAGATCCTCTTTACCTGTGGATACTTCGCTAAAGTCAATACGGATTTCTTAAAATCTGGAGTTTTATCGATCGCTTTATGAAACGTGACTGGCGTATCACCAACAACACTTAATAGTTTAGCCAGAGTTACCTCATCAATTTCATCATTTGCGTCAAGACAACCTAAAACAAAAGCTGAAGCGTAAGGTAATTGATTAATGATATCATTTTGCATTTCCTTAATGTCATACTCACTATACATAAAACGATAGGGATGAGGTCTGATCATACAAAAAGCTGGTACATTAACGTCTTCTTTGATGGTCTTGACTGAACCATACGTTGGTGTCAAAGCACCTTCGGTAATCGCACTTACCAACTCTACGCGATCAGCGCCAAGTTGATGAGCATAAGCTGTTTCATCTGCTGTTTGGGTAACAATTTCTAAGATCATTAAATAGTCCTTCTTTCTATTAACAGTAATCAGGTATAATGATTACTTTTCAATACTAAAGCTTTATTTTTTCAACCGATACTTTGATCGCTTGCTCAATTTGACAAAGACTAACACCAGCCGCATTCAAAATACGTTTACTTGCTTTAACAATATCTGTATCAGCGTATTTATCTGATTCATAGACAATCTTTTTAATACCAGCTTGAACAATCGCCTTAGCACATTCATTACAGGGAAATAACGAAACATAAAGTGTACAGCCTTGAAGTGATGTCGTACTATTTAAGATCGCATTTAATTCCGCATGAACAACATAAACATACTTTGTTTCTAGAGTACTACCTTCTCTATCCCAAGGAAACTCATCATCATTACAACCCATTGGTAGGCCATTATAGCCAATACCAACAACACGGTTATACGGATTGACGATACAAGCACCAACTTGTGTACTTGGATCTTTTGAACGCATCGCTGAAAGATGCGCTAAACCCATGAAATACTCATCCCAACTCAAGACTTTATCTCTTTTCATATTTACCTCACTGTTTGATAATATTTAATGATATTTTCTTCTAAAAGATCCGCATACCAATCGATATTAAAACGACGGTAAGTTTCAATTACTTTACTATCTAATACGGGATCAATTGGTTTCTTACGTTGATCGATCAAGCCCATATAACCTAAAGAAATACTCAAGATTATTAAAGCGATGACACTGTTTTTCCGTAAACTTTCCCAAGATGGTTTTTTACTGAAGATCAAACCAAACATTATTCCAGCTAAAAAGCCTCCAGCATGACCTAACCAACTGATATTAGGAATGAAAGCGATCACTAAAGTATTAATGATAAAGATCTGAATAAAGCTACTCAAGACGCGTTTATCACGAATTGAACTTGATTCAAAAGCGTATACAAACAACATTCCTAAAAGACCAAAAAGACCACCACTGATACCAACGGTAACCGTGTTGAAACTACCAACTAAGGCAAAGGCTGAACCAACAATGATTGAACCTAACAAGGAAATCACAAAATTCTTTTTTCCATATAATTTTTCGATCGTAGGTCCTAAATGATAGAAAGAATACATATTGACCATTAAATGTAATAGATCAACATGGACAAAGCCCGCTGTTAATAAGCGCCATATTTCATAATTACCGTAGACGATCGTTTTATATAAAGCACCGATCGTTACCGCTGTTACAACTTTACTACCAGTAATATCCGTTATCATACTACTGATGATAAAAACACCAATACAGATACCTATGATCACATAGAGGGTCTTAAGATCACCCATGACCCAGGATTTACTTTTGCGATATCCTTTAACTTGTACAAGATTAATCGCTTTAGTGATCTTTTCAAACTCACTTTGGGGATCTTCTAAAGGCTTAATGATCTCCGTAATCTGCGGATATGATTCAACAATCGTTTCATCACTTAGATAGTTCTCACTAATACAGACCTCAACGATCTCTTTTTCAGATTGTTCGGTAGGCTCTTGTGATACATGGATACTAAGCATTTTACCTGAAGTATTGACTAAGCTCATGATGGCTTGTTTAGTTTGTACTAAACGATCATTATCAAAATAATTCGCTGATGTTTGTAGAGTCGATACTCTCACAACTGGATACTTACCCTTGGGGTTTGCCATCCATAGTTCACTTTTGTTGGTATCAGGACCGACATTGATCAAGCGATATTCATATTTATCTAAAAACATGTAGACTAATTGAAGAGCCCAAACTTCTTCTTGTTTCATATTAGATCACTCCTTAACTCAGCTAAAACCTGTTGGAAATCCTCAGGTATTGGGCAAGAGACACTGATCTCTTTACCACTGATCGGATGGATAAAAGTTAACCGATGAGCGTGCAATAATTGTCCAGCGACAGGTAATGATTTACGTCGTCCATATTTTGGATCACCCACAATGGGAAAACCAATATATTGCATATGCACTCTAATTTGATGTGTTCTGCCTGTTTCTAAGCGACACAAGACTAAAGTATACTCAGCGAAACGTTCTTCAACTTGAAAATGAGTGATCGCATTACGACCATTGACATCAGTTACGGACATCTTTAAACGATCGATCTTATCGCGTCCAATAGGCGCATCAATCGTGCCAACATCATGCGGAATTACCCCATGCACTAAAGCATAGTACTCGCGATATACGGTCTTATTCTGCAGTTGAAGCACTAAAGACTCATGGGCTTTATCATTTTTAGCCACGATCAGTAAACCCGTAGTATCCTTATCAATACGATGTACGATACCCGGTCTTGTTATCCCATTGATACCTGATAGGTCTTGGCAATGCGCTAAAAGACCATTTACTAATGTTGGTTCACGATATGTTTCAGCAGGATGGACGACTAAACCTCGCGGTTTATTGACCACGATGACGTCTGAATCTTCATAGACTACATCAAGATTCATCTCTATTGGTACGATATCCAATGGTTTCTCATCAGGTATCTCACAAGTGATAACATCATTAATATGTACTTTATAATTACTCTTTGTTTCTGTATCATTGACCAAAACATAACCTTCATTGATCAACTGTTGAATACGTGATCGTGATAGATCCATATTTTCAGCAAGGAGTTTATCGATCCTGTTTTTATTTTGTTCATCATTGACAACTATCTCAAAATCGATCATTCAAGTTCCTCCGAATGTCTTAATAAATACCAAGCTAATAATACATAACCGATCGTTAAGGCTGAATCAGCCACATTAAAGACGGGGAAATCATAACCTAATGGGTAGAAATTCAGGAAATCTCTAACATAACCAAAGACAACGCGGTCATAAAAGTTACCAAGTGTACCACCTAGAATAACAACTAAAGCGATTCTTAGTAGTGTTTTCTTACGATCAGTCGTAAATAAGATATAACCGATCACTACTAATACCACGATCGTGATCACAAAGAATAATTCCATTTTACCGGATAACATTCCCCAAGCTGCACCTTCGTTATGGACAAAAGTCAGGTAGAAGAAATCTTTAATGATCATGGTCGAATCACCTAGAGTCATAATCGATTGTATGTAATATTTACTAATTAGATCAATAGCTACTACTATCGCTAATATAATAATCTCTCTTTTTTTCATATACTCACCTTCTCAAACTAATACATATTATAACAAATTAATCTATGCTTACCAAGTGATATAAATAAAAACTGCTGATTGCTCAGCAGTTATCGATTATAAGATCTGATCTTCTCTAATTCTTCTTCTGTTAATCTCTTACATATCTCTGTGATCACATCAACAGTATCGACATAGTCTTTACGATGAATGATCGTATGATGAGAATGACAATAACGACTTGGTATTGACATCGTGACATTGATGACACCATCAAATGATTTATTGATCTCACCAGAATCAGTTCCGCCACCCTTTAATTGTTCAAGTTGGAAGTCGATCTTCTTCTCTTTACAGATATCTTCAATGTATTGGATCAAACCACGATGTCCTAAATGACTTGCATCAAACAGTTCAACCGTAACACCAACTCCACATTTAATTCGGTTTTCACCACCTGGATAATCAGATGCGATCGTTACATCTAACGCAATCGCAAGATCAGGGTTAATTGTATAAGTGGCTGTTTTAGCACCTCTAAGCCCGACCTCTTCTTGAACTGTTCCCGCAGCGTAGATATCAAAGGCGTGATCTACTCCTTTTAAACGACGAATAACATCAACAGCGATCAAAGCGCCAATACGATCATCCCATGCTTTAGCGACTAAGAAATTAGGATTATTCATGACTTCAAATGATGACCGAGGAGTGATCATATCACCAAGACGAATGCCTAAGTCTTCAAGTTCTTCTTTAGAACTAACACCCATATCAATAAACATATCCTTGATTTCCATGACCTTATTGCGAGCATCAGCCGGCATACCATGGGGAGCAGCTGCCCCAAATACACCATGATATTTCTTGCCTTCTCGGGTTGTGATCGTTACTGGTTGTGCCGGTAATACATGTCCCCACCAACCACCAATCGTATTAACTTTGATAAAGCCATTATCATCTATCTCTTTTATCACAAAACCAATCTCATCGATATGGCCAGCTAACATTAATTTACGACCTGAGCCATTTCCTTTTTTAACACCAATGATCGAACCAAGATTATCATATTGAATATCATCAACATAACCTTCCATCCACTTCTTCATGACGCGACTCGCTTCTCTTTCAAAACCAGAGATACCATCAGCTTCAGTAAACTCTTTAAACATCGTTAGATCTATCTCACCATATGGTTCTTTGATGATCTTTTTTTCACTTTTATCTTTCTTCATTTTATCCCTCAACTTTTCTTTGTAATTATACTATCGTAAGTCTTTTTTAACAACCTGATCCTTAATAATTATCATCCTGACGTTGATGATTGATCTGATTTTTCTTAAAATAATACAAACGAATATCTTCACTTGTATAACCTAGCTTATCACCTAAACATAAAAATGCATTAAAGGCTTTATTAAATGTTTCAAGATCAAAACAAGTGATCATCGTAGTAATGGATTGATAAGCATTAAGGGCTAATTCACTCAATGAAAGATCACCAAGTGGCGCCGTTGTCTTACATATTTCTTGATCGTTAAGATCAATACCCAGTGATAATAAAAAGTGTAACCCATCACCATATTCTTCTAAGATAACATCTTTTGTGCTAGGTGCTTTAACACTCCAAAACTTGAAACACTTTGTTTCATTGATCATTTCACCCAATTCGATCAATAAGGCTAACATCCGCTCATTTTTTGTCTTAGCGCGAGTTGTATCATGAAGATCAAAGATCCTTTGATCGAGTTTATCTTGTAATTGATATAGATCATCTACTTGTAAATGCATGTTATCACCCTTCAACATTATAACAAAAAAAGACTTCCCTTAGGGAAGTCTAGATCACAAAATTACCTTTTTTAAAGATAGCAACCTCTTTACCATCGGTTGTAGTACCAACAATTTCCATATCAGCAGTACCAAACATAAAGTCACTATGTTCCATTGATGTATTAGCACCAGCTGCTTTTAGTTGTTCTTCACTCATTGATGTACCACCCTTAACATTCATAGGGTAAGCTGCACCTAAGGCTAAGTGACATGAAGCATTTTCATCAAACAAGGTATTATAGAATAAGATGTTGCTTAAGGAGATAGGTGAATCATAAGAGATCAAAGCTACTTCTCCCAAGTAACAACTACCCTCATCAAATTCGATCAAGTTCTTTAATGCAGCTTCTTCTTTTTCAGCACTGAAACTTACTGCTTTACCATCTTTAAAGGTGATGTTGAAGTTTTCAATCAGTTTGCCATTATGATTTAAAGGCTTACTGGCATAAACGACCCCATTTACATTGTATTTATCAGGCATACTGAAACATTCTTCAGTAGGCATATTAGGATTAAAGACAACATCTTTCGTTGATATCTCACATCCACCAGACCATACATGATCTGTGACTAAGCCTACAACAAGATCGGTTCCTAAACTATTTTTAAAGTGTAATGATTTAAAATTAAGCTCATTAAGTGTTTTAGTATAATGATGGATCTTTTCATTGTGTTTTTTCCATTCATTAACTGGATCATTATCTTCCGTGATCCGAACTGCTTTTAAGATCGCATCCCACAATAGATCAACAGCTTTTAAGTCATCCACATCAGGGAAGACTTTCTTAGCCCAGCCAACGGTTGGAATTGACACAACTGTCCATTGGGTACGATTACCCATTGTATGAGTCATAAATGGCTTAAATGCTTTACTAGCAGCCATTTGTACTCTTTGCATCTTCTCAGCATCAATACCCGCTAAAAGACCCGGAGTACGCGCTGAGATACTTAATAAGGCAAAGTTATTATCGATCAGATATTGACGTGAATCAATACGATATTGGGGAATATTCTCCAACACTTCAACTGAGGCATACTCATAACTTAATTTAGTTGAAACTTCATCATTCCATTCAACTAATACATAAGATGATTTTGCTTGATAAGCTTCTTCTACACATAATCTAACAAAATCAGCACATTCAACTGGGGCATTTATCAATAACGGTTGTCCAACTTGGATATTAGCACCAACACAAACGGCTAATTTAGCATATTTTCTCATTAATTCTTGATTGATCATTTTTACTTAACCTCCACGATCTTCATCATATTCGCTGTTCCCTCACCCGTAGGATAACCAGCTGTAATAATAACCTGTTCACCAACTTTTACACCATAGTTTTTAGCGATGATACTAGCCAATTCATCATCATTAGTCATTTCATTTTGAATATCACTAAAGATTGGTACAACACCCCAATGGACAGCTAGTTTGCGTTGTGTGCTCTTTGTAAAAGTAACAGCTAAAATAGGTACAGGTGGTCTAAACTTAGATATGCGACGGGCAGTACTTCCACCTTGGGTGAAAGCAACGATCGCTTTAACATTATCTAAGGTTAAAGATGAGTCACTCACCGAGATACCAATCGCATCCTGGACAGTGTTTCTACTTGTTTTTTTAGCATGATCTAAGTTATCACGATATGGAATGATCTTCTCAATTGCCTTAGCGATCGTATCCATAGTTTGAACAGCTTCAATTGGATATAAACCCGCAGCTGATTCACCCGATAACATGATCGCATCACTACCATCTAAGATCGCATTAGCAACATCACTCGCCTCTGCTCTGGTAGGACGAGGATTACCCATCATTGACTCTAGCATATGCGTCGCAGTCACAACTGGGATACCCTGTTCATTCGCTTTTTTGATCATCATTTTTTGATAGATAGGCACAAATTGGGTACTAACTTCGACTCCAAGATCACCACGAGCTACCATAACGCCATCAACTACTTCCAATATTTCATCTAGATTATCATAACCTTCTTGGTTTTCAATCTTTGCCATTATATGAATCTTAGGTTTACCCATTTCATTGATGATCTTTCTGATTGCCAAGACATCATCACTGGTTCTAACAAATGAAGCGGCGATATAGTCAACATCCATTTCACAACCAAAGCGTAGATCAGCGTCATCTTTAGCTGAAATAAATGGCATCGAGATATGGACATTAGGGACATTGACTCCCTTACGGGTTTTGATCAAACCGGGATTTTCAATGCGACATACTAGATCACTTCCATCACGATCAACGACCGTCAAGCGCATCTTACCATCATCAATCAATAAATAATCATTGATCTTGATATCTTGATACAACTCTGGACAGTCAATTTGAAAACGTTCATTTGTTCCAATCACCTTATCATTGGTAACTTTTACGATATCACCTTTACTAAAGGTCAGCTGATCATTTTCCATTACTCCACAACGTATTTCAGGTCCCTTAGTATCTAATAAGATCCCCAATTTTATTCCGGTTTCATCTTCTACTTCTCTTACAAGTTTGATCGTCTCTATGTAGTGTTCATGATTACCATGAGAGAAATTCAAACGCACGATATTCATGCCAGCCATAGCTAATTTAGTTAACATTTCCTTGGAATCACTAGCTGGTCCCAGTGTACAGATAATTTTTGTCTTACGATATTCAGCCATACTTACACCAACCTTTCATGTAGATCATGTAATGCTTTACGTGGTCTTTTGGTCATATCAAGTGCTTCAGCGATTGGATATGAAACTATTTCATTACCAACAATCCCCACACATTGACCACCTTGTCCCTTTACCAACAATTCAACTGCTTTATCACCCATCTGTGTCGCTAAAACACGATCAAACGCTGATGGTGAACCACCACGTTGCACATGTCCTAACACCGTTGAACGCCCTGAAAAACTAGTATATCTACTGATCTTAGACGCTAATATCTCAGCATCTGTGATCTTTTCTGTCAACATGATGATCGCATGACGTTTCTTGCGTTTTTCATCCATTATACGCATTCTTTCTAATACTTCTTGTTCGTTATACCCCTGCTCTGGAGTAATGATCAACTCAGCTCCTGATGATAAACCAGCATATAAAGCTAGATCACCACAACGATTACCCATTACTTCAACGATTGAACAACGATGATGACTACTACTAGTATCACGAAGTTTGTCAACGGCTTGAATAACGGTGTTTAAGGCTGTATCAAAGCCAATTGTATAATCTGTACAAGCGATATCATTATCAATCGTGCCAGGCAATCCAATACAATTGATGCCTAATTCTGTTAAAGCTAAAGCTCCACGATACGTACCATCGCCACCAATCGTAACGATCGCATCAATCTCATATTTATTCAAGATCTCAACGGCTTTATGCATGACATCAATATTACGGAATTCCGGTAGACGCGCTGATCCTAAGATCGTACCACCACGCACCATAATGTCACTAACACTACGGCTTTCCATTTTTTCGATATTATCTTCAATTATCCCTTTATAGCCATCATGAATTCCATAGACTTCAATACCTTGGGCTAAAGCACTTCTGGTTACGGCTCTTATAGCTGCGTTCATTCCAGGTGAATCTCCACCTGATGTTAATACACCAATTTTTTTGATCATTGCTTAACCTCCTGACAATTTATCTTATCATTTTATAGTTACTTTGGGTAGTTGTTTCATCATCAGTTACGTCTATTCTTACCATTTATTTTAAGTGGATCAGCCAACATTTTGATTCGCTCCATGATCCTAGTCGCTTTAAGATCATCAACCTCACCACGCTGATTATATTTGAAATTTACTTCTAATTCCTTAAGATCAAGATTAGAGGTAAAACAGGTTAAGCGTTTTTTGATCATGCGCTCATTAAGGATTGTGGCTAAGATTTCATCACGATACCAACCCGTTACCGGCTCTGCCCCAATATCGTCTAAGACTAATAGATCCACAAGTCTTAAGTCTTTCATGATTCGCTCTTGTTCATCATCATCACCAAAAGCAGCTTTTAATCTTACTAATAGTTTAGGCATATGTACAAAGGTAACAGTCTTATCATTCATCGCCAATCTATTAGCGATACAAGCCATCAAATATGTTTTACCAGTCCCAACTTTACCATAAAGGTAAAGTCCTTTAGTGGAAGCATTACTTAACCAATCTGATATCGTACCAACGGCTTTTAAATAAGCCATATCTTCTTCCTTGGTTAGATCAATATCTGATAAAAGCACCCTATGCATTTCATCAGGTACATCATTGATCCAATAGTTTTTTAAATGAACATTATCTAATTCAAATTGAAGACGATGACGACAAGGTCGATAGATGGATTTCAGTCCACCATCTTCAACTAATGCTTGATAGTAACCTACATTAGGTAAAAGACAATTGTCTAGTCCTTGACACTTTTGACAAAGCGTCAATTGCTCATACAAGCGTAAAAAACGCATCGGATAACGTTGTACCAAGTCGGGATCAAGATTATTCTTCTTTAAATAATCTTTAATGATCGCTTTTGTTAGTAACTCATCACCAACGTTTTGTCTTTCTTTCTGTAACTCAGCGGTATCTTTGATCATGGTATCGATTCTTTTCATCTTATTTCATCCGCTCAACTTTCTCTTTGATCTGTTTTTTAAGGACATCAATGTTTTCTTTATCTTCATTTGTTGGTCTTTTTACTTCGACGCTTGCTTGATCGATCCTACTATTTCGCATATCCTTTTCCTTAGTTTGCTTACCCATCTTTTTGATCAGATCTTTGGCGTCATCTAGGGTTTTCACACTACTACGAACAAAGGTTTCAGCTATCTTTTCAACATATTTTTGATTTAAGGTATTATTGGTATTATCTAAGACATACTCTATAAGATAATTGACGACCTGCGTTGCTAGCGGCGTATCATTAACTAAGTATTCTAAAGTCTTTTTTGATGATAAACTTACTGGCATATTTGGTTGTTTGCGTTGAAGAAAGACCATCGGCGGAAGATCATAACTATCAACTTGTGAGATATCAAAACTAGGTTGTTCTTTACGAGCACGATTGATCAAGCCTGTAGCATCAAAAGCTTGTTGCTTGATATCAATACTACGACAAGCTAGAACACGCATCCGCTCTACACCAATGCCATAGATGATCGATAATTGCGCGATCAAACGCATATTCTCACTCGTTCTTAATTTACGAGGAAAAGCTAATTCACTTAAATTCTTGATAAAGCCTTGATAATCAAAGCCTTTAGGATAACCCATATTAAGATCACTCTTAACGTCTTTGGCTTTAACAGCGATAAACTCTTCAACATCTTTAGAAGTTATCTTTTGTAAAGACTGTTGATCAAATCTTGTAGTGATCTCTTGATAATCTTGATGATCAAAGCTTTGCTCAGCGATCATTTCTTTAGTAGTTTCATAATCATTTAAACCCATGGCTTTTTTATATTGAACTCCATAAACATAATGACGTAAAAAATCACTAGCTGTTAATGGTCTTTGTAGCTGATAGATATATTCTTCTTTTTGTTTATGATAAAAGGTCTTAAGTAAATTATATTGTTCTAACTTAATCCTTGCTCTTTCAATTTGATCGATATCATAAGTCAATAACTTACATAAGCGATAATGAGATAAAGCTTGGGCATTAGCTTTGACTTCGACCAATAATGTCGCATACAAAGCGATCGCATCAGCTCCAAGCAATGGTTGATACAATAGAAACAATTCAGTCATGACTGAATGATCTATTGATTCACTAACCTCACAACGATAAGTATCTTGTTCAAATAATTCCATGTTCACTCCTTCTATGCTTTTTGATCAAGCCAATCAACAAACTCCCACACTTTAATATTTAGTGTTTGTAGCGTATCGTCATTATTTATGACATAATCCGCTAATTTACGCTTTTTTTCAACTGGCAACTGTTTACTCAGTCGTTGATCAACATCTTGCTTACTCATCTGACGTAAAGCTTGTAAACGGTGATACAAGATCTTCTTTTTCGTATAAACAACTACTGATAGATCAAAATATTTCTGCCAATCAACTTCAAAAAGTAATGGTACTTCGACAAACACATATTTCTCATTTTGATAAGTTTCTAACCGTTTCAATACTTCTTCTAAGATCAAAGGATGTAAGATCCCTTCCAGTCTTTTGAGGTCTTCATCATGATTAAACACGTGTTGGGCTAGTCTTGAACGATCCAATTGATCTTGTATCAATAGATCACTAAACGCTTCTTTGACCGCTAAATGCCCTGCTTCACCCTCTTGCATTAACTCATAAGCTATCTGATCACAATCAATGACCTGATACTTTTGCGCTAAGATCTTGATAACTTGTGATTTACCACTTCCAATTGAACCGGTTACCGCAATCGTTTTCATCATTTTTGACATCCAGGGCAATAATAAGTGCCTCTTCCAGCTACTTTGGTCTTGATAATCGTTGATTGACAACGATGACAAAGTTGATCTTTTTTTGTATGAACATTTAATGATAGTTGAAAGCGCCCACTTATTCCTAAAGATGAGGTATAACTTCTAATAGTCGTGCCTCCGGCTGTGATCGCGCTTGCTAAGATAGCTTTAGTATTATCAATCAATTGCTGGCAATCGTCCTCAGTTAAAGTATCTACTTTTTTAAGTGGTGACATAGCACAAGCAAAACATATCTCATCAGCGTATATATTACCAATACCAGCAATGATACTTTGATCCAATAACATCTGCTTCAAAGGTATGTGACGATTTCTTATCTTGTTTAAAAGATAAGTCGAAACTAAATTCTTATCCCAAGGATCAAGGCCTACTTTAGCTAACGCTTTTAACGCTTCATCGTGATGATATAGATACATCTTACCAAATTTACGAGTATCGTTATATCTTAGACTTTGACCATTATCTAACTCAAAAATAACATGTGTATGCTTTCTGATTGGGACATCTATCGGTTCAAGATAAAACTTTCCTTCCATCCGTAAATGAACGATTAAGACCTCAGTATCTAGTCTAAAGATCAAATACTTTCCTAGTCGATCAAAACCACGAAAATGTTGATTAGTAAGCCGATTAATAAACTCACTAACGATGGGATGAGCAATGGTATTAGACCATCGCACTTCAACACTTTTGATCTTGTTATCTTTGATTTGTTTCTCTAAAGTCCTTAGGACTGTTTCTACCTCTGGTAGTTCAGGCATCGTTATTATTTGGCATCATACCAATTGTTACCTTGAACACATTTAGCCTCAAGGGGAACATCTAGTATCATTGCCTTCTCCATTTCTGTTTCAATTAATTCTTTCATGATATCAATCTCATCCTCAACAACATTAAAGATCAATTCATCATGTACTTGTAAGATCATCTTTGAACTTAATTGCTCACTATCTATCCGTTTAGCAATATGGACCATTGCCAGTTTGATCAGATCAGCTGCTGTTCCTTGTATAGGAGCGTTCATCGCTGCTCTTTTACCAAATTCTCTGGTCATATAGTTTTTATCATTAATTTCCGGAATATAACGACGTCTGTTTAATAAGGTCTTAACATAACCATGATCTTGACAAAAAGTGATCAACTCATCCATAAATCCCTTGATCTTAGGGTAACTGGTGAAGTAACGATCAATATAGCCCTGAGCCGTCTTAAGATCGATTTGAAGCTGTTGGGATAAACCAAAATCAGATATCCCATACACTATCCCAAAGTTAACAGCTTTAGCTTGTCGACGCATCGCCGCGGTAACATCTTCGGCATTAACCCCAAATACTTCTACTGCCGTTGATGTATGAATATCTTGATGATTCACAAATGTTTGGATCAATTTATCTTCTTTAGCCATATGGGCTAAAACACGTAGTTCAATCTGGGAATAATCAGCGGCCAATAAAACACACCCCTTATCAGCGATAAATGCCTTACGAATCTCTTTGCCCTCTTCATCTTTGATCGATATATTTTGTAAGTTTGGATCAGTAGAAGATAATCGACCAGTTTGCGTGATCGTTTGATTATAGACAGTATGAATACGCGCGTCTTGTTCGACAAACTTCTTTAAGCCTTCCGCATATGTACTATACAATTTTTGGTATTTACGATATTCGATCAGATTAGTAATGATTGGATGTTTAAGTTCTAATCTTTCCAATACATCGATCGCTGTCGATCTTTTTTTGATCATTGGTAACTTTAATTGATCAAATAATACTTCAGCTAATTGTTTAGGAGAGTTAATGTTAAACTCACAACCAGCTTCATCATAGATTGCTTGGCTTAATTCATTGATCTTGATCAAGGTCTTTTCTGCGATATCATCTAAGATCTGAACATCGATCAATATCCCTTTACTCTCCATTTCATATAAAATCTTGGTAAGTGGTAGTTCAACATCATAAAGAAGTTCTTTTAATTCCATCTCTTCAGTGTCTTTTTTCAAGATTTGCGCCACATTTAAGATATCGATAGCTCGTTTGATACTATGTTCTTGTTGAAGTTGTTCATCTATCTCTTGAAGTCTTTGTTTTTGATCATAGATCAGGGCATGTTGATCAGTAGTCAATAATTGATATTTGTTATATAGTTTATCCCAATCGTTGATAAAATTATCAACTAAAAAAGCAGCCAAATGGACATCAAAACCAATACCATCTAATTTAAATTTATTAGTCTTAGCTAAATGATAGGCAAACTTAGCATCATACACGATCTTATTATTATCATCTTGAAGCCATTTGCATAATCCTTCATCTTGATCAACATCATCAAGTTTTATGTAATACGCTGCGTCATGACTCGCTAAAGCCAGACCATAAACCTGTGATATCCGATGGTCTTTAAGATCATAATCTAAATATAAAGCAAGGTCATTCTTTAAAAATGAACTAGGTATCATTTTAACTGTTTCATATATGATCTTATTTTCATTGACCTCAGTTTTACTCTCGGACATATCTAAAGCCTTTAAGAACGAATTCATTTCATATTTAAGATAAAAAGCATAGAGCTTATCAACATCCATCTTAAAAGTAAGATCAGCGATCTGAATCGGGATATCGATATGGGTATCGATAGTAGCTAGTTGTTTTGATAATCTAGCCAATTCAACGTTTTCTTTTACTCTTTCACCAAGTTTACCTTTAATGGCATCCGCATTATCAAGTACGGCTTCAAGTGTCTTATACTCAGCCAATAACTTCAACGCTGTCTTTTCACCAACACTTGGAATACCAGGGATATTATCACTGTTATCCCCCATCAATGCTTTAAGATCAATGATCTGTTTAGGACTAAGTTCCATCGTTTCTTGTAACTTCTCTATCGTCATTTCATCTATTTCACTAAGTCCTTTTTTCATGAGCCATACACTTGTTGTTGGATCGATCAATTGGAGTAGATCATGATCACTAGTCAAGATGTTAGTTTGCCAATCAGGGTGTCTACGCGCCACTGAGCCAATGATATCATCAGCTTCTTTCCCCGCTAATTCATACCATCTAATATTCATGGCATCAAGATATTCTCGTACGATTGGAAATTGAACTACCAGTTCAAAAGGAACTGGTTTACGCGTTCCTTTATACTCTTTATATATTTCATGTCTAAAAGTCTTTTTATCGGTATCAAAAGCGACCATGATTGCATCAGGTTTGATCATCTCAAGTGCCTTGGTGATCATTGTCGCAAACCCATAAACAGCGTTAGTGTTTATATTATTGCTAGTTGTCATCATCCGACCATAAGCAGTCGCATAATAAGCTCTAAATACCATAGAATTTCCATCGATCAATAATAATTTTTTCATAAAATACCTCATCATCATTGTATCATAGTTATAACCAAAATTTAATAAAGCCCTTGCGGGCTTTAGTCAGTTAAATTCTCTAATTGAACCAAATTCTCATACATGATCTGAATATAGTTTTGCTTATCAGTGATCTGTTTATCAGTCAAAGTGGCTAAGTTACTCAACTTGATTTCCACCAAACCTAATTCTTCTTTGAAACTATCATATAGTTTTTTCATATCATCAGTCATATTCGCTTCATAAGCGATGTATTTGACTTCAGCATTGATGATCCTTTGCTTGATCAGATTTAATTGCTCAGCACTAGGTAAGACCCCATATCGCGATAAGATGATTGGATAAACATCAATGTTATAGTTTTTCTGCCATACCCCAAAACTGGGAGTCATCGTAACGACCTTGATCTTTGATGTTGACATTCTTAATACCTGAAATTCAGAATCCAAACGCGCTAATTCCGCTTCTAATTGATCATATTGTCTTTCAAAATAATCCGATTCTTCACTATAATGAGCGACCAACCAATCTCTGATCTGACTTGCTAAGCTTGTCATTGCGATCGGATCCATCCAAATAAATGGATCACTATCATAAGTATCAATATCGCTAAAGAGTGAACTATCATAATAAGGTGATTCTACATAGACTTTACTTTCACCAACTTGAACTTCGGTATAACGATTAAAGTTGTAGATACTTGTTGTACTAGCTAGATCAATAATATCTAAATCTTTATTCTGTTTGATATTGCCAAGATATATATGCATGTAAGGTTCAACCTGTCCCATATAAAGCAAAAGGTCAGCGTCACTTAAAACTTCTTGATAATCACTTACGATCTGTGATCTTAAAACATTTCCCTTATCACTTATTCCACATGTCTCGACTTTATCACCAGCCAATTTTTCCACTAAATATTGGATAGGATAGACTGTATAACATATCTTAGGTCTTTTTACCTGACATGCGGTCAAAGTAGTAGCGCACAATAGGGCAATCAATATAACTAATAATTTCTTCTTCATAATGCGCTCCCTTCTTTAGTTACGATTATATCACAATTAGAAAACGATAAACGTGAATATCAACTATTTCACTAACGCCAGTTGACATGTTCCTTTTTTTGTTTACGTTGCGTAAATTCATACTGTATTTTAGTGACAAAACGATATAAGTAAACGATCAAGATCAAAAAGAAAGCATTACCAACAATAGACATAAACAAGTATGTCTTGATCCAATAGATAACATTCATTACAGTAATACCTGCTGTTTGCATATATAGAAACAAAAGATAATCTTTGATCAAGATGGCTAGCAAACATAGTATTAAAAGTTCAAAGACTGATTCATTTAGATTAGTGGACCATATCCGAACCAATAACATCACCACCGCAAATAATATTGGATATAAAAATAAGTTACCCGGAATAAACAAACCATAAATAAAGCCAACTGTTAAAACGAGCATCAAGGCATCTAATAAGCTCATCTTCTTTGATACTAAGATCAAAGAACCAAAACCTAATGAAGGAATAAAGACCAAAAAACTAGCCGCATAATCGATCCCAACGATAAACGTTAGCCAAAAATCAAGGATAAAACAAAACGCTATGTATATGGCTTGATAGATCATTCTTGACTACCAATCAGTTTAACAACGCTTATATAACTAAAATCACTAAAGCTTGCGGCTGGTGCTACATAGACATTCATTCCCACGGCATTAGTCAAAACTACCGTTTCACTAACCGTACCAACTAATAATCCTGAAGGAAAGACCCCACCCATACCAGATGTGATTACCGTCATGCCTGGTGTTACGGTATAACCAGTACTTAATAGTTTTAAGACAAAGGCCTTTTTTTCGCTATTATACGATTCAAGATAAGCTTCAGCGGTTATCTCAGCACTGATTTGAATCTTGACACTGACTTTATTGGAACCATCTTCAACTGTGATCAACTTAACGATCGAACTATTCTTGTCAACACTACTGATGCGACCGATTAATCCTTCAGTAGTGATCACTGCATAGTTTTCCGCCACTTGATCATCACTACCAACATCAATCTTGATCGTATCATTCCAACTTGATAGATCGCGACCAACAACCGTCGCATTGATCAAACGATATCTTGATAATGACAGTTTTAGATCAAGGATCTGTTTTAATTCATCAATTTCGCGATTGGCTTCCATTAATTGCGCTTTATATAGATTAAGACTATCAATGTCTTTTCTTAATGCATCATTTTCTTCTCTTAAAGCATGATATGTCGTGTACTCATCAGTCCAACCAAATAAAGTCTCCATTGGATGATCAATTAAAGTGTTTTTAACCGATGAAAAAAAAGAGAACATCTTGCTGTCTAATTCATTTAATACATTTGTTTGACGAATTACCACCATAAAGATCGTAAATACCGTCATTCCTGTAATGATATATATCAATAATTTTTGAAACTTTCCAAATTTCACTTCGATCACCATTTATATTATAGAGATAATCTATGTTTTTAACAAACACTTTATTTCATATTATGCATGATACTATGATAACTATGCTTACTAACGATCAAATGATCGATTAAAGGTATCCCCATCATTTTACCAGCTTTGTTTAATAACTCGGTTAAACTGACATCTTTTTCACTTGGTGTAACATCTCCACTGGGATGATTATGAACAGCGATGATCTTGGCAGCACTACAAGCAACGGCTTCCTTAAAGATCTCCCGTGGATGAGCAACACTGACATCAAGACTACCAATAAAAAGTGTCTTATAAGTAATAATGTGATTCTTGGTATTTAAGAAAACAACGATAAAATGTTCTTGTTGTAAAAAACCAACCTGTCGTTTTAACCAATCAATCAGTGTCTGTGGATTATTTACAACATCAGTACTTAATACCTGATTAGCCATGATCCTTTTACTTAGTTCAAAACAAGCTAATAACTCGATCGCTTTAATATCTTTAAGTCCTTTTATCTTTGTTATCTGTTTTAGTGATAAAGATGGTAATCGATCAAGTCCAAATTCCATCAATAATTGATCCGCGATCTGTAAAGCACTACAACCTTGATAACCATGTCTGATCATGATCGCTAACAGTTCTCGATCATGTAATTGATCAACACCAAGCTTGATCGCTTTTTCTCTAGGTCTTTGAGTAAGTGGCATTTCCTGAACTTTCATCAGTTACTCCTTCCTTTAAACATTAACGGATCCACTTAAAGTGGATCCATTCTTACTATTTAGACCATTGAATACTAATACCCGGGATTTGGACCCGGCCACGACCACTACTTAATACTTTGATGATCGCCGCAACACTAGCAGCGATGATCACATATGTAACAATACTGGCAGTTGTCATATCGTCTCCTTTCACTATTAAGATAATAAGTGTAGAAACGATTTCCTAAATCAAATCTTTATTTGTAAAAGATGTTCAACAAAGTCACTCAAGCCACCATCAGCGCAATCACCTACAGTGATCTTACCAGCGGCTAAGGCTTTCTTAGTACCATTTGCCATTGCTGCACTATGTCCAGCCTTTTCCAATAGCCAACTATCATTATCACCATCACCAATCGCTGCGACCTCATCAAAATCATGACCCAATATATTTAAAAGCTGAGCTACTGCAGTTTGTTTATTGACATCTTTTAAAACGATATCAATAAAATTATCACCAGCATGACAGATATATAGACGATCTTTAAACTTTTCATCCACCAACGGATAAAACTTATCGATCAACGGCTTTTCTTGGGTAAAGCTAACTTTAAATGGTTCAGTTTTTACTTTATCCCAATAGTTGTTATGGGGACTAACTAAAAAGAAGTCTACACCAACGATCGTACTATCGATCACAATGCCTGGATCATATCCACTAGCGACCACATAGTGTTCTTGTTCTACATTGAAATGTAAGTCGTTAGCTAACGCATATTCATATAGTTCTTTGACCAAATCCATTGGTATTGGTTTTTTATAGATGAGCTTGTCATTCTTTATATCATAGATGGTCGCTCCATTACTGGCGATCACATATCCACCCTGGTTTTTCATATCTAAAGCATCAATGATGCTTTGGGATGAAGAGAATGTTCTAGCGGTCGCCACAACAACCTCAATACCTCTTTTTTGAAGTTCTTGGATCGCCACGATATTTCTTAAAGGAATACTCATATTATCGTGATCATATAGTGTTCCATCGACATCGGTTATAAATACTTTAATCATTTAAATCCTCTTCACTTTCTCTTACAAGATATATCGGTCTTTTCTTTGTTTCAAGATAAGTCTTGGCTAAATACTGACCTAAGATACCAATACTAAATAGTTGAATACCACTAACAAAAAGAATGATCGATATCGTACTAGCCCAACCAAAGGCACTTTCAACCCCCATAAAATGACGAATGAAGATAACGATGATCCCTAAAAAAGCAACTAAGCAAAACACTACACCAAAGAAAGAAGCGATAGCCAGAGGAGCTGTTGAAAAAGCGATTATGCCTTCAAAAGAATAGATCATCAACTTCCAAAA
>CAZCSQ010000010.1:8171-28487 GCA_964501425.1 uncultured Erysipelotrichaceae bacterium | reverse complement strand
CGGCGTAAGCCGTTTATTTGCTTTATAAAGCAAGTTGAGTTAAAATAGTCTGAAAAGAACCGACATTGATCATTATATCTATGTAAAGGCTTTTGTTTGATACAACTGAAAGGTGAAGTAAAAAATGAGAGACCCGAATATTTTATTGTGTTCAGAAATAACACGAACTGATGTATATCATTTGCTTGATTGGCTTCAAGATGCTGAAGTAGTACGTTATCTTCATGAGTCTGATCAAGTGATCGATTACTTAAATAATATCTTAAACAGCGTAAATTTATTGTCACTTACCCATATCTTTAATCAAAATGGGCTATTCTATATGATCAAAGATCAAAGTGAACAACCAGTTGGTTTTGCTCGTTTGATCAAAGAAGGATTTGACCATGAACTAGTAGTGGTTATTGGAAATCGTCACTATTGGCATAAAAACTATGGTACTAAAGTGATCAAAGAAATATTGAAGATCGCTTTTTTACACATAAGAGTTAATCGCATCGTAGCTAAAATATATCATCAAAACAGGTATTCTTATAAAGCTTTTAAGAAAAACGGTTTTATCATTGATAATAAAAACCATAACTTAATTACGATGATCTTAACTGTTAAGGATTATCTACAGTTTATGAAGATGACGCGAGCTACTTATGATGATATCTTAATAACAAAATTAGATAAATATCGCTTAGAGCAAGCTCTAATGAAAACAAACGACCCTATTTTAAATCATGAACTAAACAGAGCGATCATTATTGATCCTCAACAGATCGATAAAAACGTGATAACGATGAATTCCATAGTAAAGGTCAATTGTGATGATTGTAATAGAAAGATTCAACTAGTTTATCCTGAAATGGTCAAAGATGAACATACTGTATCGGTTTTATCTAGTTTAGGAACAGCTATTTTAGGTTATCGTAGTGAACAGGTGATCGATTGGAATCTACCTTCTGGTCAAAAACGGATTGCTATCCAAGAATTACTTTATCAACCTGAAGCTTGTGGTGATTATCACTTATAAAAAAACTCTCTATTGAGAGTTTACTTTTTTGATCTCATTCATGATCGCTAATAGTTGTGCTTCTTCAGTTGCGACATATGAATGTTTTTCTGCACTTTGCTTAGTTGGATAATGCATGGTACTAGGGTCAAGTATTAGATGTTTAGCGGTCATATGGATCTGATCGCATTTGGTCTTTTCCAAGATATCAACTACGTTATGTTGGCGAACGCCACCACCTGGCAGTATCTGAATCTTTGTACCATATTTAGCTTGTAGTTCAGTAAGTTTTTTAATACCATCTTCCAAATTAGGATAACTAGCTGAGCCACTGGTCAATACGCGATCAACTTTGCAATCGATCAATATTTGGATTGATTCTTCAAGATCTTTGGTACTATCAAAAGCTTTATGGAAGATCGCTTCTTTTGGTTTAATGATGGCTACCATCTTTTTTGTTTTCTCGATATCGATCGTGCCATCTTCATGAAGGAAACCAAAAACGATACCGTCAGCGCCATTATCAATCAAGTTTTTCGCATCATAAAGCATCGCCTGAAATACTTCATCACTATAACTAAAACCAAAGCCACGAGGACGGACCATACAACAGATGGGAATGTCTGTGTGCTTTTTTGCTTGCAGTAAGGTCCCCACCGATGGTGTTAATCCACCTAGTTCTAGGGCATGATTTAGTTCGATTCTATCAGCTTGGCAACGATCTGCGATTATACAATCATCAACACTACCGCAACATACTTCTATCCTTATATTATTTATCATAGTTCACCTCATATCTATTTTACACTAATATCATTATTAAAACAGGGATAATCAAGGATTAATTGGTTTATATATTGTCAATGATCACATAAAGATAAGTGCTAATACTTGCGTTATGATCACGACCATGGTTAAAGCAATGGGATAGGTGGCCGCATATGAAGCCGCCACACTATCAGTATTAGCAACAGCTATTAAAGCCCCCAAAGCCGGGGTACTTGTCATGCCGCCAGTTATAGCTCCTAAATTATCAAATAAAGAAAGTTTGAAGACATATTTAGCAACTAGATATCCTAACAACATCGGTATGATAGTAATCAACGCTCCAAAGATAAATAGTTTTATACCATATATATTGAGTATTTCCCAAAAACCAGCACCAGCTTGCGTTCCTGCACCTATTAAAAATAAGATCAATCCAAGTTCCTTGACAGTTGATAGGGTCGACTTTGAACAAGTTAATGATATCGGTCCAAGATGTTGAAAGTGACCAAATAATAGACCAACTAAAAGTGGTCCACCAGATGTTCCTAAGGAAAAGAAGATATTAGAACCTAGTGGTATCTTAATATTGGCAACGATCACACCAAAGACAATGGCCAATGCTAAAGCAAAGAAACCAGTTTTCTCAATCACGATATATTTCTTAGTGTTATAAGTAGGATTATTATCACTAAGATTTAGATTTGATCCATTATTATGATCATTTTTAGATAATTTGAAAGCTACTTGCACAAAGATAACAACGCCTAATACACCAAAGGGATAAGCAATGCCATAACCCGTTGCGGCCATATCACCCAAAAGCTCTGTAGCAGCCGCTAAGCCTGGTGTACTGGTAAGAGCACCAGTAAACATACCGATGGCTAAATCAGCAGGAACATTGCCGAAAATGATCACTAATGCACAAAGAAAAGCTCCAATTGTTACGACAGTTATTCCCAAAAAGACAAAAGATAAAGCTTTACTTTTGAATAGCCGAATAAACTCAGGCCCTGCCAGATAACCGATCGCTGTAACAAACATGATCAATCCTAAATTGCGGATAACATCAGGAGTAGAAAAACCAAAATGTCCAAAAACTAAGGCAATCAATAAGATCCCTGAAGAGCCTAATGATATCTTAAAGAATTTGATACTTCCAAGTATATAGCCTAAAAGGCAGATCAAAAACATGGTAATAAAAGGATTGTTTAATAGACTTAATAAGTATTGGATCATATGATGCTCCTTATTGTTAATATCTATGAACTATTCTATCATCTATTACACATAAATGTTAAAGATTAATGGATGATTGTTTAAGAGATTATGATCAAGATGAGTCTATTTAACAATGTGCTGTATGATAAATCACTAACTAATAGCAACTATTACGTTCAATATTTATATATTGAAATGAATATGATACAATACTGTTGAAACGATTCATATGAAAGATGTTTCTTGATATAATAGATAAAAGAGATGTTAATATTTATGGTTATCAAAAATAATAAACAAGAACCAAAAAGAGTATATTGATTTGGGATAGTAAGATAGTAACAACAATGAAGTAGCGTAGCTACCATAAAGAAATATCTAGGGTATTTGTGAGGAGGAGATAGATTATGAAAAAACAAATTAATAGATTAATTATTGTAGCTTATCCTGTACTCAGTCTTACCATATTGCCAGTTGTTAATTATGCGTTAATGAATCAAGTAAGGCATGGGCAAAAGATTTTCGCTTCTATAAATTTCTACTTTATTTTGTTTTGGTTTCTTGTTTCTTTTTTAATCTTTACATATATTTTTAAAAACCTAATACAATTAAATAGGGTTTCTATTTTAATCGGTTTAATCATTTCAATGTTCTTTGTTATCTGTATTTTATTTCCTATGCCATTTATGACAATAGTCTCAGAATTTTATCAGTTATTTATATACAACTATTTAACTACTTTTTATCTAGCACTTTCAATTTTTTCTATCTATACTGTTTTGCTTTTATTGTTTTTTCAACAAGAGATAAAACATTAGAATATGATGATAAAATACTAGTAGATCTGCTTTTTTATATAAGAGTTAGTGGTAGTGGATATAATACTAAGATCACAAAGAAAAAGATGACAGGTCAAGACTTATCTGTTATAATTTTTCAAATATACAAACATTGTATATTCTTGCAAGTATGGAGCAAGAGTCTCTACCCGATGACCTTAATATCATCGGACTACAATGGAGATTTTTACCATTCTTGTGACGCTAGTTAGAAAAGTGCTTAAAATTGATGATTATATTAATAATTAAGATAAGCGTTTTTTAACTTTTTGTATTTATATAAACAGTAAAGGGGAATGATACTTTGGATACTTTAAATGGCAAGATAACAAAGCATGGGTATACATTTGATGATGTTTTATTGGTACCAGCTTATTCACAAGTTGTGCCTGCGAAAGTTAAGTTACACACACAACTTACACCTAAGATTAAACTAAATATACCGATCTGTGCGGCAGCAATGGATACTGTATGTGAAGAGAAGATGGCTTTAGCGTTAGCAAAATTAGGTGGTATTGGTTTTATTCATAAAAATATGACAATTGAAGATCAAGCTTTAATGATCACAAACATCAAAAAATTAAAAGTAGATCCCCAAGAATCAATGGCTGCTATTGATGATAAAGGTCGTTATCTTGTTGGGGCGGCTGTTGGAGTATCAGAGCAGACGCTTGAAAGAGTGGCTGCTTTAGTAAAAGCGGAAGTAGATATTATCTCTGTAGATAGTGCTCATGGACATTCTAAAGGTGTTATTGATGCTGTACGAGCGATTCGTCAAGAGTATCCAAATCTTGATATCATTGGTGGAAACATCGTAACTGCTCAAGCTGCGATTGATCTTGTCTATGCTGGTGCTAGTGTTGTTAAAGTAGGAGTAGGGCCAGGATCGATCTGTACTACAAGAGTTGTGGCTGGTGTTGGAGTTCCGCAATTAACAGCTGTTAATGATGTTTTCCAAGTGGCCAAAACATATAAAATAGGTGTTATCGCTGATGGTGGGATTAAACTGTCAGGTGACATTGTTAAAGCATTAGCTGCTGGTTCTGATTGTGTTATGCTAGGTGGATTGTTAGCTGGTTGTGATGAAGCGCCAGGCGATATCATCATGATCAATGAACGAAAATATAAATCATACGTTGGGATGGGTTCACTTAGTGCTATGCAAAGAGGTTCAAGTGATCGCTATTTCCAAGGTGGAAAAAAGGAATTAAGTAAGTTAGTGCCAGAGGGTATTGAAGCGATGGTTCCTTATAAAGGTAGTGTTATTGATGTTGTTTATCAAATGATGGGTGGTCTAAGAAGCGGTATGGGGTATTGTGGTTGTGAAACAGTTAGTGACCTTAAAGATAAAGCGCAGTTTGTGTCAATATCTAATGCTGGTTTAAAAGAATCGCATCCACACGATGTAGAAAATATCCAGGAGGCACCAAATTATCATGGCCGATAAGATCGTAATTATTGACTTTGGTGGTCAGTATAATCAATTGATCGCTCGTAGAATTCGCGAAATGGGTGTCTATAGTGAGATCAAGAGTTTTAAGACTAGTGCTGATGTTATCAAAGCCGACTCTAGTATTAAAGGTTTGATCTTAGCTGGTGGTCCAAATAGTGTTTATGAAGATGGAGCAATGCATTGTGATAGTCAACTATTTAAGCTTGGGATTCCTGTTTTAGGTATTTGTTATGGCATGCAAATGATGGCTTATTCATTAAGTGGCACAGTCAGTTTTAGTGATGAGCGTGAATATGGTAAAACTAATATTGAGATTGTCAAAGACAATCTTTTAACGAAAGATCTTGATGCTCAACAATCAGTATGGATGTCTCATGGTGATCAGGTTGGGAAGGTACCAAGTGGATTTAATGTATACGCTAAAAGTGATACTTGTCCAATAGCGATCATGGCTAATGAAGAAGCCAAATTATATGGCATTCAGTTTCATCCCGAAGTAAAACATACAATCAATGGGACAAAGATGTTAGAAAACTTTGTATTTGTGATCTGTAATGTACAAGCTGATTGGTCAATGGATTCGTATGTTGAATCGATGATCAAAGAGATAAATGATACTGTTGGTGATAAAGAAGTATTGTGTGCTTTAAGTGGTGGTGTTGATTCAGCTGTGGTAGCTGCTTTACTGTATAAAGCTATCGGTAATCGCTTAACTTGTATGTTTGTGGATCATGGACTACTGCGTCAGGATGAGCCAGAGCTAGTTGTTAATACATTTGAAAAACAATTTGGGATGAAGTTGATCAAGATTGACGCCAAAGAGCGTTTCTTAAGTGCTTTAAAGGGTGTGAGTGATCCTGAACAAAAAAGAAAGATCATTGGTAATGAGTTTATCATGGTTTTTGATGAGGAATCAGCTAAATTATCATCGATTGATTTCTTAGCTCAAGGTACTATCTATCCTGATCTAATTGAATCAGGTGTTGGTAATGCGCATACGATCAAGTCTCACCATAATGTAGGTGGCTTACCAAAAGATATGCGCTTTAAGCTTGTTGAACCACTACGTTTCTTATTTAAAGATGAAGTAAGAGAAATGGGACGCATATTGGGTTTAAGTGATGAACTTGTTGAAAGACAACCATTCCCCGGTCCTGGTCTTGCTGTAAGAGTATTAGGAGATATTACTGAAGAAAAACTCGAGATCGTTCGTAAAGCTGATGCAATCTTACGATATGAAATATCTTTAGCTAAACTTGATCAAGATATTTGGCAGTATTTCGCTGCTTTACCTAACATTCGCTCAGTTGGTGTAATGGGTGATCAGCGTACTTATGAAAATGCGATCGTTATTAGAGCGGTCACATCAGTTGATGCCATGACGGCTGATTGGGCTAAGATTCCCTATGATGTTTTAGATAAAATATCCAGAAGGATCGTTAATGAGGTTAAAGGAGTAAATCGTATCTTATATGATATTACTAGTAAGCCACCAGGAACGATTGAGTTTGAATAGATTAGCATAATTTATAAAAGCGCTATTGTTTCGTGTAGAAATAGTAGCGCTTTTTGGTCTAGTTCGGTTCAGTTTGTCTAAATCTGGTAATACAGTATAGTATCTTTTGCGAGAAGTACCTAGAATTTTGATAATTCCTTTTTCAGCGAGTGATTTAATGCAAGCTTCTTACAATTCATCTAGCAATAAAAATTTTTCGAAGTTTATATGGCTAACTGTACTTGTTGAGTAATCGACACTATCTGTGGTGATAAGAATTTTTTGATTAGAATTATCTAAATCACTAAATGCATCAAATTCTCTTTGATAGGCTTTCTCATCTACTACACTGTATGCAACTTGAATTAAGAAAGTTTTTCCTGCTTTTGTAGCTATAAAATCTATTTCTTTTCCTTTATTATCATATACTTTTAAATCATAGCCCATGTAACAAAGTTCGTTATAAACTATATTTTCTAAATTATGATCAAGATCGTAGCGATTATTGCTTACATTCAGTGAATTAAAACAAACATCTGAATTATAGATTTTACAATAATAGGATAATTCTCTTTTTGCTTTTGTTGAGTACTGAGATACTTCATCAATAATATATGCTTCTTTCAAATAGTTAAGATATTTAATTACCGTATTTAGAGAGATATCTTCGCATTGAGTTTTGATATATTTATGTATAGATCTAGCCGAATATATTCTAGAGTTACTAATCAATATGTAGTTCACTAATTTTTTAAATGTAATCGTTTTTTTAATCTTGTATCTTTTAATTAAATCATTAAAAATAATAGTGTTTTCTAAATCGGTAAAAAAAGCTTTTTTGCTTTCTATGTCTTTCAAATTTAGCCTTCCTGGAAAACCTCCCCATATCAAATAGTCGGTAGGTGTAATAAAGTTATTTGTTTCTTTACTATATTCTAAGATCTCTTTGTAAATAAATGGTCTAACCCTAAAGGATACAAAACGGCCACTTAGAAAATCTAAAAATTCACCAGAAAGAAGTTTTGAGTTGCTTCCTGTTATAAATATGGAATTGTTATGTAACCTTAAATCTTTAACTGCAACATGCCAATTTTCAATTTCTTGAATTTCATCTAAGAAGATATAACACATACCTTCTTTGCGATGTTCATCAACATATTTAACTAATTCTATTGGTGAAGAGGCCTTTATTAAATCAGCAGTATTTTCAAAATTTAAATATATTATATTATTAGTTTTTTGCTTAATTTCATTCATTATCGTCTCCAAAACAACAGACTTTCCACATCTTCGTATACCTACAATAACTTTTATTAAATCGCTATCATAGAACTCCTTAATGGAATTTAAGTATTTTTCGCGTATTATCATAAAAAGCCTCCAATTTTATAAACTAATTATACTGAACACTTTATCCGAAGTCAATCAAACTGTTCACTTTAAATGAACGATTTTATATAAATTGAAAAACTGTTCAGTTATCGAGAAGTGGCAGACTTGAAAAAAGACTGTTTATCATTGAGAATACTTTTCTCTTAGTTTACTGCTGTGATACACTTATGATAAAGTTTTTTCTGAGACTCAGAGATACTCTGTGAGATTGGTGAGAAAAACAGGTGAAATAGCCATAATTTTGATACTGTAGAAATAGGTGAGAAAAACCAACTGTTGAGTGGGAATAAATAAAGGAAGTCGTAAGATTTCTTTTTACTTAATCTTTGATTTTTTTAGAAAATGATATTGTAAGAGGATACAATAATACAAAATTTGAGTTATAGAATTAAGTATCACTTCGCAAATAATGATAATATTATGATACAATAAGAAATAGTTTCAATTATTTAGTTTTGTAAAATTGGGAGGATCTATGAATATAGTATATACATTATTAGTTGCTTTAATTGGATATCTAGTTGCTAAATTATTAAAATTACCAGCACCGGCAATGATCGGTAGTATGATTGCCGTTGGTGCTTTTAATATTATAACAGCTGATGCTTATATGCCAACATATCTAAAGATGTTTACCCAAGGTATTGCAGGAATATTTATTGGTTTACAGTTGAAAATGGATGATATGAAGAATATCAAGAAAATGGCTAAACCAATCGGCTTACTAATATTGTTGTTTACACTAAATACTTTCATAACGGGTAATATCATTGCTTTAGTAACGAAGATTGATATTACAACAGCGTTATTATCAAGTGTCGCTGGCGGCGTAACTGATATGTCACTCATCAGTATTGATATGGGTGCTGATACGGCTACTGTCGCATTAATGCAGACATCACGTTTGATCAGTGCTTTACTGATCTTTCCAATGTGGATTGTTTTCTTTGCTAATAAAGCTAAGCTACCTGATTATGAAGATGATGTGACGCTTGATGAAAATAAGAAAAAAGCAGAAGCTGAGAATAAGAATTGGAAAGTTCTTGTGACGATCCTAATTGCTTTGGCAGCTGGATACGTTGGAAATCTTGTTAAGATTCCAGCAGGTCCACTTGTCTTTTCAATGTTTACGATCATGCTACTAAACAACACAACAAAGCTAATTTATGTAAAGAAAGAAGTTAAGATCGTTGGTCAACTTTTTGCGGGTTCATTGGTTGGATCGACTATGAACAAAGAAACATTTGTAGGAATGCCTAAACTGATTTTACCGATCTTTATTTTATTGATCAGTTATTGGTTAGTCAATATTATCTATGGCTATGTTGCCCATAAGAAGAAATACTTAGATATGAAATCGGCCTTATTTGCCTCATGTCCAGCTGGTGCCTCTGATATGGCCTTGATTGCTTCTGATCTTGGGGCTGATTTAGCTAAGATTGGCTTGATTCAGGTTGTAAGATTGGTCTATGCGATTGCTGTAATGCCCCAATTAGTAAATATCTATATCAATCTATTTGTTAATTAAATAGTATCTTGTCTATGATCGTTTAAGGTGGTGAGCATATGTATAAACAAGACATTAAGTTAGTAGTGTGTGATATTGATGGATCTTTAGTCACAACTGATCATGTTTTAACTGATAGAGCTAAAGATGTAATAAAAAGATTACATGAAAAGGGCATCTATTTTGGAATAGCTTCTGGTAGATCGATTCAACAACATTTGTCAAAACAAGCTGAAGTCTGGGGTTTTGACTTTGATTTTGAGCTATTGATTGGCATGAATGGTGCTGAAATGTGGGATGGAGTTCACCAAAAACGTCATGATTATTACAAATTAAAACGTGAATGGTTAAAGGAAATAATCGAATTGATGGCTCCTTTTGAATTGAATCCATTTGTTTATGTGGATGGTATCTCACTTTATTACAAGGTTGATCCTTCAGTAATTGAATCAGCTAAACGTAATAAGACAAACTATCGGATAGTTGAGGATGTATCTGAATTATATGAAAAAGAAACAGCTAAGATATTGTTTAGAATGTCAGAAGAATTGATGGTTAAAGTTGAACAATATATTAATGAACATCCATCACCTTATTATCGAGCATTTAAAACACAAACTACCGTCTTAGAGTTTGCGGATATAAGAGTTAATAAAGCTGTTCCTTTAATATCATTCTGTAAGCTTAACGGCATTGATTTAAGCCAAGTTGTATCCTTTGGCGATATGACAAATGATGATGAGTTATTACAAGCTAGTGGCTTAGGAGTATGCTTACTCAATGGTAGTAGTGAGACTAAGGCAAAAGCTAACGCTATTACAGAAAAAACAAATGATGAAGATGGCTTTGCGTACTTCATGGAAAAACATTTTTTGAATAATTGGTAATCAAAAAGTTGTTTGCTAAACAACTTTTTTAATGACAAGATCATTCTCAAATGTTAATAAACAGTTAAATATTGATCAAATTATAACGATCATTGATATAAATCATTACTTATTTGATACAATAGAGACTGTTAGGTTTTTTAATAAACGAAAGAAGGTTTTTTATATGAATATGAATAACATTAAATTAATAGTGTGTGATATTGATGGTACTCTTGTAAGAACAGATCGAGTGTTAACATCAAAAACCAAAAAGATGATTCAAAGGATACATGATGCAGGACTTTATTTTAGCATTGCTTCTGGTAGATCTGTGAGACAACAATTACATAAACAAGCTAAAGATTGGGGTTTAGATTTTGAGTTTGAGTTATTGATCGGTATGAATGGATCAGAGATGTACGATGGACTAAATAATAAATATCATGATTACTATAAATTGAAAAGGGAATGGTTAAAGGAAATCATTGAACTTATGGAACCCTTTGATCTTAATCCGTTCTTATATTCAAACGGTCAAATGTTAAGTCGAAAAATTGATGATACAACTAAGGCTTCCTCAAAAAGAAATAGTACGAATGTACGGGTAGCGAAAGATATCTCTGAACTATACGCTGAAGAAAATGCCAAGATCATGTTTAGAATTGATGAGGATCGCATGGATGAGATCGTTGCTTATGTAAATGATCACCCATCACCTCACTATAAAGCCTTTAAGACACAAACAACAATGCTAGAATTTACGGATTCAAGAGTGTCTAAATCGGTAGCTTTGATCGAATTCTGTAATATCAACAACATTTCACTTGATCAAGTTATATCATTTGGTGATATGACAAATGATAATGATCTATTAGAAGTTAGTGGAATTGGTGTATGTTTGTTAAATGGAAGTGATGATACTAAAGCTGTGGCTGATATCATTACTGAAAAGACCAATGATGAAGATGGGTTTGCCCATTTCATGGAAACTCAATTCTTTTCAAAAAAATAAGCACAAACAGTTTTATCTATAAGATAGAACTGTTTTTTAATGACGAATAATAATAATACATTTTTTGAGTAGTTGCATATAGTGAAACTCAAATATTTAAATGATAATATTAGATTACTAAAGCGATTATGTAATAATTGAAAAGCTTAATCTAAGTATTTAGAAAGAAATAGGAAAGACCCATGAGAAAAAGATTAGTATATCGTGCGGATGATATTGGTTATACAAAAGCTTTTAACGATGGTGCTTTTAAGGCTATTGAAGAGGGGATTGTAACTTCGGCTGATGTGATGTTGGATACACCCGGAACGATGAATGCGTTAATTAGGCTAAAAGAGTATCCTTGGTTGTCGATTGGATGGCATCGTCATTTATGGGGATCGCCTGTAGCTGGCGCTGATAATGTACCATCAATGGTTAATGAACAGGGACGATTTAAATGGCGTAAGAATATGAAGTTGATGGATACAGTTACCTATGATGATGCTTATCGAGAATTCAAAGCGCAGCTAGAACTATGTCTTTCTGTACTAGGAAAAGTTCCTGATAGTGCCCATTATGAAGGCAACCGTCCTATTGATTTAGCAATGAAGGATGTTTGTATTGAATACAATATTAGTTGTAATTTCTGGGGAGAAACTTCACCCAATGATAGTCATTTCAAAGCGGCAGCAAAGCAATATCAACATTTAAATTATCGTCGTTGGCCATCTGATGAAAGCACGGATAAACATAAACGTTTCGATTTAGCTGATTTTCACGATTATGATCCTGCAAGTCGGATCATGTCGATAGTATGGCAAGATGAAACAGAAATATGGCGAGTTGGTGGACATCCTGGTTATTTGGATGAGTATATCCTAGCTGAATCATCATGTAATATCCATCGAGTTAAAGATATCGAAGCTGTATGTAGTAAAGATGTAAAGCAATGGATCATTGATAATGAAGTTGAGCTGATAAATCAGCGTGATGTCTTGTTTGGCACGCATGAATATCAAAACCATCTTAAACACATTAATAGTCCATTATATATTGGAAATATCAAAAAGAAAAAGGGAGGAAAAGGACAATGAAAAAGATTATCGTTAAAGCAGATGATTATGGATTTACACACGCTATAACCGATGGCATTATCTATGGATGTGAAAAGGGGGCTATTACCTGTACAGGTTTATTCTCCAATATGCCATCAGCTCCTTATGCTGTAAAGCGCATGGAGGCTCATCCTGAAGTTTGTTTAGGACAAGACATTAACATCGTTGCTGGATATCCAGTTACTGATCCAAAACTTATTCCAAGTTTAGTCCAAGAGAATGGTAAATTCCTAGATGCGCAAATGCACAGAGCATTAGACAAAACAGTTGAAAATAATGATCATTTAGTTTATGAAGAATGTTTGTTAGAGGTTGAAAATCAAGTGCTTAAGTTTATTGAGTTAACTGGGAAAAAACCGGAGTATTTACAAGGACATTCATATTCAACACCGACTTTACGTTTTGCTCATAGTGAAGTAGCCCACAAATTTGGCATCCCTTATGGTGAAAATCTGGCGAAAAACTACAATATCGTTCGTGGTGAGTCGTGGAATGTAAAACCTTTTGCAATTGAACAACAATTAAAAACTGATGTATTAGAGCACATTATTAGTGGAAAGACAAAACTTGAAAAATTAGATGATGGTGCTGTAGGGATGATCGGTACCCATTGTGGTTATCTTGATCAAGAAGTATTTGATAATTCCACATATACGATCATTCGATTAAAAGATTTGGCAGGGGTTACTGATCCTAAGTTCAAACAGTGGTTAAAAGATAATGATATGGAACTTGTTTCTTATCGCGACTTGCTAGCAGGCAAATAGCTTTATATCATAGATTTATCATTTATTTGAATGCAAACTGACAAATATATATATAAATAATATGTAAAATGATGATATGATATTATTAGTGAGGTACTTATGATAATAAAATCAAAAAGAATTGTGTTAGAAGACAAAGTATATGACGGATGTGTTGTAGTAGAAGATGGGAAGATCCAAGAAATATTGCCAAGCGATGCTAAAGTTAAAGCTGACATTGATTATGGTAATGATCGAGTCATTCCAGGTATTTTTGATACTCATAATCATGGAACATATGGTTACGGGTTACGCGGAGAAGATAGTAAAGAAAATGAAGTGGTTGTTAAGGGATACTTAAAGGGTTTAGCGTCACAAGGTGTTACCTGTATCTTCCCAACGGCTGGAATCGATACGATCGCCACTTGTGCAAGAGTTGCTAAAGAAACGGTAGATGGAGCTAAGATTGTTGGTATCCATTCGGAAGGTCCTTGGTTAAGTCGTGTTGGTGAAAAGGGTATACGTACGGGCTGGCCGGAAGTAAAACTTGAAACGGCTGAGCAAATGTTGAAAAATGGTGACGGTCTATTAAGATTAGTTGGTATCGCTCCAGAAATTCCAGGCGCTGATATGATCATTAAATACTTTTTGGACAATGGCGTTACGATGGCCTTTACCCATAGTGATTTACAATATGAAGATACTAATAAAGCAATTGATAAGGGATTGACTGTTTCTACTCATCAAATGAATGTTATGACGGGATTACACCATCGTGATATTGGTGGAGCAGGAGCTTGTCTTTTGCGAGATGAAGTATATTGTGAGTTGATCTGTGATGGACTTCACGTTAGCTTACCAATGGTTAAACTTATCTTAAAGATTAAAGATCATGATAAGATCATGATGATCTCAGACTGCTCAGATCTATCTGGGGCTCCTATTGGCCAATATCGTCGATTAAACAGTGATATGCTCATCAATGTTGGAGAAGATGGTTTTCTATTAACCGATACAGGTAGATTAATGGGTTCTAGTAAACCAGTTATTTACGGTATCAAGAATATGGTTGAAGTATTAAATCTACCTATATATGAAGTGTGTCAGATGAGTAGCGCTAATGTGGCTAGAAAATATAACTATCCAGAAAGAGGCAGTATAGCTGTAGGTAAATATGCGGACATGGTCGCTATTGATGATGATTATCAACCAATCCATACTTATAGTGAAGGAAGACTTGTATATGATCGTAAGGTAGATACCAATCTGTTTAACAAAGTTTACCTTGATGAAGTAAGAGTAAAATAGACTAAAAGATGAGTTAAGCTCATCTTTTTTTTAGGACAATTCGAATAATTCGATAATTAACATACTTAGTTAACAATTAATTTTTAAAAGTGTTACAATCTTTGTTATGTGAGGTTGGAAGATGAATACATTATTGAATAAATTTAAGTGGCAATCGATGATCAAGCAAGAAGAAGTCTTAGGAGATATCCCAAGTAATAAAGCTATCTATAAAAAGACATTTGATATAGCTTGGCCTAGTGCTCTTGAGAGTGTGTTGATCGCTTTGATTGGCGCTGTTGATATGATGATGGTAGGGGCATTAGGTAAAGAAGCGATCAACGCTGTTGGTATTGCTACTCAACCTAAGTTCATTGTCTTGGCTCCTATTTTTGCCTTAAATATCGGAGTTACTGTTTTAGTATCACGAAGAAAAGGTGAACAGAAACAAGGTGAAGCAAACGCTTATCTACGTAATGCATTGCTTATTGGGATCGGAGCTAGCTTCATTTTGTCGCTGTCAGCTTGGATATTTGCTAAACCTTTTCTATTGTTTGCTGGAGCCAATAGTGATTACTTAGAGACGGGTATTACTTATTTTAGAGTGATCATGGTTGGTAATTTTTTCTATTCTTCAGGTTTAACAATGACAGCGGCTCAACGAGGTGCTGGTAATACCAAGATTAGTATGACAACTAATCTAATGGCTAATTTAGTTAATCTAATATTTAATGCTTTATTGATCAATGGTCTATTTTTCTTCCCACGACTTGAAGTGCTAGGGGCGGCGATCGCAACGGCATTTGGTAATTTTGTCTCTTTTTGTATGGCTTATTATTCATTAAGACATAAGGGACGTTATCTTTATTTGGATCTACATGAATCATGGCGTATTGATAAAAAGTATGTTGGGGATATTATGAGAATATCTTCAAGCTCCTTGGTTGAACAGATGTTTTTAAGAATGGGATTCTTCATGTATGCTAAATCGATTGCTATATTGGGAACTATTGCTTTCGCAACTCATCAATTATGTATGAATATCATGAGTATATCATTTGCGTTTGGTGATGGACTCCAAATCGCTAATACAAGTCTTGTTGGTCAATCACTAGGTGCCAAAAGACCGGATATGGCTAAGATTCATTCCAAAGTAACACAAATGATCGGAATCATAGTTGGTGTTATCCTAGCGCTTATCGTTGTGATATTTAGAAAAGAACTATTAGGACTATTTACTACCGATACTGCTGTTATCGATATGGGTAAGATTCCGCTTTTGATCATTGCTGTTACCATCTTGTTTCAAGTACCGCAAGTAATAATTGTTGGCGCTTTGCGTGGCGCAGGAGATGTTAAGTTTGTTGCGCTATTAATGTTGATCAGTGTTACAGGTGTACGTCCGCTTCTAGCTTGGTTTTTGTGCTATCCATTAGGCTTTGGATTAATAGGGGCCTGGATTGCTTTATTTATCGATCAGATAACTAGATATACGATCTCACTTTGGCGCTTTAAGCAAAATAAGTGGTCAAAGATCATAGTCTGATATATAACAACTGGTTAATATCTTGATTTTTTTGTTATATTATATATTAAAGAGGTAATTTATGTTGTGGAACCCATGGCGTGGTTGTCATCGTTGTAGTGAGGGATGTAAATTTTGTTATATTCATAAAGGTGATCGTAAAAAGGGTATAGACACCAGTTTAATTACTTTAACAAAAGACTATGACAAGCCGATCATTAGAAATCAAAAAGGTGAATATAAACTAAAAGGGACATCGATTGTCTATGTTTGTTTTAGTTCGGACTTTTTGATTGAAGAAGCTGATCCATGGCGCATAGAGTGTTATCAAATGATCAAACAGCGCTCAGATCTACATTTTCTATTTCTTACAAAAAGAATTGATCGATTTATGGAAGTTTTACCCAATGATTGGGGTAATGGTTATGATAATTTGACGGTTGGCGTTTCAGTTGAAGATCAAAATAGTGTTGATCGCAAATTAAGTATCTTTAAAGATCTACCGATCAAACACAAAAATATCATCTGTCAACCGTTGATCGAAAGAGTTAATATAGAACCATATTTAGAAGGTGTTGAATTAGTAGTTGTTGGTGGCGAATCAGATCCAAATGGAAGAGCACTAAACTATGATTGGGTCTTAGATATCAAAAGACAGTGTTATGACCATCAAGTAAGTTTCTCATTTCGTCAATGCGCCACACATTTCATCAAAGATGATCAACTGTACAATCTTAAAACTAAAACGTTATCATCACAAGCTAAAAAAGCCGCTATCGATCATTATTTCTAATCGATAACGGCTTTTTAGTAAATACTATTTTTCTGCTAAGGTACTCCAATAAGTCGGTACATTATATTCTTGTAAAAAACCATATCCGTTATAATCTTCATAAAGATCTAATAGTTTGAAACCAACCTTAAGTTGATATCTAATCTGTTCTTCTAAGGTATGAGAAAACTGAATACCGGAGTCGTCTTTTTCAAGACTTTTCATTTGATCAGGGTTTTTTAAGGGATTAAAAGGTAATCTATGAACGATACACTTTTCATCTTCATCAAACAGAAAGTTAATACCATTATCAAGACCGGCAAGCAAACGACCTTTTGGTTTCAAAACGCGGTAACATTCTTTCCAGATTGGCATAATGTCTTCGATATAACAATTCGCTACCGGATGAAAGATCAGATCAAAGGTATTATCCGCAAAAGGTAAGGGCTTGGTTATGTCAAAACGTAAAGCTTCTATTTGGTATCCTTCGCGATTAGCGACCATTAGTTCACTTTCAATTTGTTTTATGGAATAATCCAACACAGTGCAGTTAGCCCCTAAAGCAGCGAAAATGGGCATTTGTTGTCCACCTCCGGCAGCCAACCCTAAAACCTTTTTATTCTTTAAATCATTAAACCACTCATGTGGTACGGGTTTTGTTGGCGTTAAAACAACATCCCAATGACCATTTTTGGCATTAACAAATTGTAGATGATCAATCGGTTGGCCCCATTGCCAACCTTCATCAATCCAACGGTCGATCGTTTTAGCATTAATATCTGTATAACTCATTTTATTTAACCTCTTTTATAGGTGAATTATATCACCACTATTGAATTTGGTTAATTATTGTTAACTTGTGAATAAATTGATTATTGCGTTTTCAAGATAGAGTGGTTATAATATAACAGATGGACGGAGACCATCGAGGAGGAAAAAATGAAAAAAATATTAGTTCTTATCATAACAGCATTATTGTTAATGTCTGGTTGTACTAAAGAACCAACTGTTGATCCTGTTACTGAAGACAAAGTCTTCAACGTAGGTGTTGGTGTTTATACAACTGCAGAAGCTACAGATGCTACCGCTGAAGCAGTCGGTACTGCTGCTGTCAATACTACATTTGCTTGGGTAGTTACTGATGCTGAAGGCGTAATCGTTTACGCTCATTTAGATACAGTTCAAAACAATAAGTCAACTTTCGACACTACTGGTGTTGTCGTTGATCAAGTTGTTAAAGTAAGTAAAGGTCAATTATTAGAAGCTTATAACATGAAGGGTGCATCACCAATCAGTAAAGAATGGTATGAACAAATTGACTTCATGGAAGCTTGGATGATCGGCAAGACTCTTGATGAAGTTGTTAACACAGAAATGGCTGAAGGCTATCCTGTAGATGCAGATCTAGTAACTGGTACAACGATTCATATCACTGATTTCGTTGCTGCTGTTGCTGATGCAAGTACAAAATTAGTTGAAGTTAAAAACATCGTTAGTGTAGGTAGTGATACATTTACCTCAGCAAGCTTTGCTGATGGTAAGATCCAATTCAATACTAATGCAGCTTTAGTTGCATTAGACGCTGATGGAGTTGTTCTATACGCAAACATCGATGCTGTACAAAGTAAAGTTGAATTTGATGCTACTGGTGTTGTAACTCTTGCTACATCAAACAGTAAGAAAGTCCTTGGAGACGCTTACGATATGAAGGGCGCATCACCAATTAGTAAAGAATGGTTTGAACAAGCTGCTGCTTTCGAAGCATGGGCTGTTGGCAAATCAGTTGATGCAGTTGTTGGAACAGAATTAGCAGATGGTTATCCTACTGATGCTGAACTATTAACTGGTACTACAATTCATATCACTGAGATTATCGCTGCTGTTGACGCTGCTAATAAAGCTGTCGTTACATTAGACTAATCTAGACTTAAAGCACATTGCTCAGCAATGTGCTTTTTTTATGTTTTACCTGATAAAATACCGATAACATCGGTATTTTTCATATTGTATATCAATAAATATTGATAAGAAATAACAGGAGATATATACTTGTACTATATAGTACAAACTATATAGTACAAGGAGGCATACAATGGAAACTTGGCAAATCGTATTATTGGTTTTAGTAATTATCGTTATCGGGGCTTTGAAGCTTTATGTTTTTAACAAGATAGTAGCTAAAAAGAAAGCTAAAACCAAGATAAACGAAGAGAATGAATAGCACAAAGATTAAAGAAAACCTACGGTTTAATTATCAAAGTAATTTTGGTAAAAACAATCCCTTATTGACCAATACGACATTATATGATGCGGCACTTAATGAGTTTGTTAAAAACAATTATCAGAATGCATCACTAAATGACATCTTGAAAAATGCTAAGATGCCAAAGAGTTCGTTTTATTATCAATATGGAGACAAGTTGGGTTTGTATCTAACGATGATGGATGTTATTGTTCAACGAAAATTGACGTTTTTCAATGAAAGAGTCGCTAATGTCGATATGACAGCTGATTTCTTTACAGTACTTCGTCAATTATCAAAAGAAACCATGGATTTTATGTTTTTAGATAAGCGGATGTATAAATTCTCAAATATGCTTATGTATGAAGATCATGAATTGTTAAAGGTTATGATCAAGTATTTCCCCTATGATATTAAATCATCATTTGGTCCACTACTTGAAAAAGCTTACGCTGAAAATCAAATTGATCAAAAGTATCCTTTAGAGTTTGTGAGTCGGGTATTGGCTGTCGTTCTTAGTAGTTTTGATAAATTGATCGATGAAAAGACGACACCAGAAGAAGCTTATAAAGTATTAACATTAGTGTTTGATATACTGGAAAACGGTATTAAGGAGTAATTATGGAACAAGCATTTGTAATAGAAGATTTACGTTATGCCTATAACTCAAAAAAGGAAGATGTCCTAAAAGGAATTTCTTTTACTGTCAATCAAGGTGAGATATTTGGATTACTTGGACCATCTGGTGCTGGTAAGTCCACAACGCAAAAAGTTATGACTCGTTTATTAAGTGATTACCGAGGCAATATTCAATATTTCAATAAGAACTTGAAAGACTACACATCATCATTTTATGAAGAGATCGGTGTTGGCTTTGAGATGCCCGTTCATTTTGGTAAACTGACTGGTTTAGAAAACATGCGTTATTTCTCGTCGTTTTATAAGAATAAAGCTGATATTGAATACTTAATGAAAAGAGTTGGATTATGGGAGTATCGCGATATAAAAGTTAGCGAATACTCTAAAGGAATGAAAGTGCGATTGAACTTCGTGAGAGCGATGTTGAATGATCCCAAAGTACTATTTCTTGATGA
>CAZCSQ010000010.1:6119-8071 GCA_964501425.1 uncultured Erysipelotrichaceae bacterium | reverse complement strand
CGTGAAAATGATGAATTACATTTGAGTAATTTTGATATGAAAGACATTGGTAATAATCAAGAGTTTCAAAAACTGCTTCATCATCCAGGGTTAGAAACAATCCATAGTGGCGAAACAAGTATGGAAGATATCTTTATTAAGGTAACGGGACAGAATCTCTATGAATAATCTTTTAAATCTGATAAAAGGAGAGATCGTTCGTCTTGGCAAATATCAAATCGTGACCATTGGTCTGTTAACATCAGTTATCTGGTTGATCATCTTCGCTTTGATCAAACAAGAAGAAGCGCTTGAGTTAGCACCTGTCTTCTTATTTGCGGATATGGCGATCATGTCGATTATTCTAATGGGCGCTTCGTTTTATCTTGAAAAACAGGAGGGAACGCTCAATTCAGTTATGATGTTACCGGTAAATATTGGTGATATCCTGATTGCTAAAACGGTCGCTTCGATCGTTATGGGGTTACTATCAGCTGTAGCAGTATCTCTTGGATTGTACTTTATTTATGGAGTAGTCTTGAATTATCTATTACTATTGATCTATGTTGTATTAACCGTAACAGCAAGTGTGGCTGTTGGCTTCGTATTCTCACTTGTGGCTCGTGACTTCAATTCACTATTAGGAATGTTAATGGTATATTTGATCCTTTTCTCAGTCGCACCGTTACTATATGCTTTTGGCATCATTCCCAGCGAGTTTGAGAACATTTTACTTATATCGCCATCATATGGAGTCATGCATCTAATGATCGCGGTGATCAATTCATTGGCTTTTGATTTAAAGACGATCGTGATCATCGCTTATCAAGCTATATTAGCGTTGGGTTTGTTTAAATTCTTTGTTTATCCGAAATTTAAACACAACGTAACAAGGGGTTGAGCATGAAAAAATATCTTTATTTACTAAGTTATGAATTAAAGACGATCTATCGTGATTTTCTACAGTTGATCATGTTGGCTTTTCCTTTTCTGATCCTATTGTTTGCGATCTATGCGGTTCCAAGCATTTTAAATACAATGACAGAAGATGCCACAGTACTATTTTATGTGACCATCTTATTAGTGATCATGTTAATATCCTTTGGAGTATTTATTATTGGAGCTATGGGATCATTTCTTTTACTAGAGCATAAAGACGAAAAGACGATCAATACGATCTCAGTCACTCCGATGGAGTTGGGTGGATATTTGAGATTTAAACTAGTTTATATTTATGTATTTGCGTTCATCAGTATCACGATTGTTTTGGTTGGTATGAAATCATTAGGAACTGATGCCTATTTGATCAATGGCGTTAAGATATTTGATAATATATCATATCTATTAATTATCGAACACGCATTGGTAGCGGCGATGTTTGCGCCAACTCTGTCATTACTTCAAGCATCTTTAGCTCATAATAAAGTTGAAGGCTTTGCGGTCATGAAATTAAGTAGTATGGCAGCCTTAGCACCAATGATCATGGTTTTAGATTCATTTAGTGGGTATATGCAATATATCCTAGGAGTATTCCCTAATTTTTGGGCGATCAAGGCTATCATTCTGGAGTTTTATCCCAATAACAACCCAGTTAATCTTCCATTTTGGGGTTATATGCTTGGTGGGATCATCGTTAATATTATACTATTGATTGTCTTATATCGATTGTTTAAAAAGAAGATAACTTACTAAGCTATTATCTAAATAAAAACTTTTACCTCAACTTGTGTAAAAGTTTTTTATTTGATTTTTTTGGGTTTAAGATCTTTAAGTTCAGGTATTGCCCCTGATGCGATGGCCCACAGATACAAACTAGCAGTTGTATTATATGGAGAGAACCTTCTTTGATATTTCTTGAATAGTTTCAAGGTAATCTTACGATGATGATATAACATGCGTAAGCCTCTTATGATAGCTAGATCATCATAACTTAAGATATTAGGCCTTTGTAATGAAAAGATCATTAACATTTC
>CAZCSQ010000010.1:0-6019 GCA_964501425.1 uncultured Erysipelotrichaceae bacterium | reverse complement strand
CAAAAGTAGTGGCTTTACATAGTGAGGCGGCATTATATTACCCTGATCGTGAGTTTGAACCAGGCTTTAGAGATCCTCATATTTGGTTATCCCCTAAAAGAGTTAAAGTAATGATCGATGTTATTGCTCAAGAAGTTAGTAACCTTGATCCTGACAATGAAGACTTATATTTAGCTAATGCTAAGCAATACAAAATTGAATTAGATAAACTTGATGAAACGATCAAAGAAAGCTTAAGCGATGTTAGTAGTAGAAAGTTTATTGCTTATCATCCCGCTTTTGGTTATTTAGCAGATGATTATGATTTGACCATGTATGTATTAGAAGAAGAAGGTAAAGAGGCAACTCCTCAGCATCTACAAGATATGGTTGATCTTGCGATAAGGGAAAATATCAAAGCTGTCTTTTATCAATCAGAGATAGATAGTAGTCAATCAAAAGCTTTTGCGGAAGAAATTGATGGAGTGACTGTTGAACTTGAACCATTAGCCATTGACTATATACCTAATTTATTAAAGATGATCGAAACACTAGCTGAGGTTTTAAAGTGAATGATCTAATTAGTGAAGGATCAATCAATATAAAAGATCTAAGTGTTTATTACGATAAAACATGTGCCGTTGATAATGTTAGTTTTAATGTTGGTGATAAAGAATATCTTGGAATCGTTGGACCAAACGGCAGTGGGAAGTCAACTTTATTGAAGGCTATTTTAGGGTTGGTACCAATCAATAAAGGGAGTATCAAGATCTATGGTAAAGATGTGGGAATCGGCAGAAGCTTGATTGGTTATGTTCCACAATTTTCAGAAGTTGATAAGAAGTTCCCAATTACTGTTGGTGAAGTCGTTTTATCAGGAACCCTGAAAAAAGGAGTGACCTTGTTTCATCGGTATGCACAAACGGATAAAGACTTTGTTGATGAGTTGCTCGATAAAGTTGGATTAAAGGAATTAAGCCAACGACAGATATCAGAATTATCAGGCGGAGAATTCCAAAAGATGTTAATTGCTAGAGCGTTAGCCACTAAACCAAGAATACTTTTATTAGATGAACCAACAGCGAGCGTAGATGCTTCTTCTCGTAGTAACATCTACGAATTATTAGCGGAGCTCAATAAAAATATGACGATCATTTTGGTCACTCATGATACGATGGCCATCTCATCACAAGTTCATAGTTTAGCTTGTATGAATCAGAGTTTGATCTATCATGGCAAGCCAGAATTATCAGAAGGTACAATTAATAAGCTTTATGGTTGTCCAGTGGATTTGATCGCCCATGGTGTACCTCATCGGGTGCTAAATAAACACCAACAGGAGCATAATCATGATTAGTTCACTATTTGAATATCAGTTCTTACAAAACGCCGTTATGGCTGGCATATTAGCTAGCATTGTTTGTGGGATTATTGGGGTTATTATTGTAGAAAAAAAATTAGTGATGATGAGTGGAGGAATAGCTCACACCTCATATGGTGGAGTAGGTTTAGGTTTTCTTTTAAAATTTGAACCAATCATTGGTGCTTTTATTTTTTCACTGCTTGCAGCATTAGGAATTGGATATATCAAAAGAAATAATATTGTTAGATCAGACGTGATCATTGGCTTGTTTTGGTCATTTGGAATGGCTTTGGGAGTGATCTTTATTACCCTTATGCCAGGTTATCCGCCTGATCTTAATTCATATTTATTTGGTAACATATTGTCAGTAACACGTGCAAATTTGTATTTAATGTTAGCAGCGACCTTAATTGTTGTTGTTTTAATTGTCTCTTTATTTGATTATTGGAAGAGTTATCTATTTGATGATGAGTTTGCGACAATCATAGGTGTTAAGACAGCTTTTTTGGAATATCTATTGATGATTTTAATTGCTATTACCGTTGTTGTTTTAATACGCGTTGTGGGAATAATCTTGGTTATCGCTTTATTAACTGCACCAGCTGCTACTGCGGGTATGTTAACCAACAATCTCAAGAAACGCATGATATACGCGATCATCTTTGGCAATCTATTTAGTTTTATTGGTATTTGGATATCATATGAACTTAATATATCAACTGGAGCAGCGATTGTTGTGATATCGACGATGAGTTTCTTCTTGGCTTATCTTGGTCGATTTTTATTTAAAAGACATGATCAAAAACTATTCAATGTATAGTCAGTAATAATTGAGTCATATTAATGCTAAGCATCTTATCGATATAAGGTGCTTTTTTAATAGCAAAGTAGTTATTGACATATGCCAATAATAGTAATATTATAGTAATGGGCATATGCCAATAACATTTATTGTTAAAATAGGCATATAGTTATTTTTCGCAAAGGAGGGATGATCATGCCAAGAGGAAATAGAACAGGACCGTTAGGACTTGGTCCATTGACTGGTCGTAAAGCTGGGTATGGTAGGAGCAATCTTTTTCCAGGACTTATAAGTATGGGTTTACAAAACAGGATGCTAAATAGGGTTGGTAAAAGAAATGGTCGTTTTTCTCGATTTGCGGGACTGATTGGGCCTGCAGCTTATATTGCATATCGTGTAGCCAAAAAATTGAATAACAATGATCAAACAGATCAAGAAAGGTGGTGAGATAATGCCAAGAGGTAATGGAATGGGACCAAACGGAATGGGACCAATGACTGGAAGAGGAGTTGGCCGTTGTGCTGGATATGCTAATCCAGGCTATATGAATGGTTTAGGATTAGGTTATGGAAGAGGTAGAGGTTATGGACGCATGTATTATGCATGTGATCTATATCAAAGACCATATTTTACTGTAATGAACGCTGAGATGCCTTATACGTCATCGATTGATGAAAAAGAAGTATTAGCCAATCATGCTAAAGCACTTGAATCACAACTTATGGATATAAAAAATCGGCTAGCAGATCTTGAGAATAAGTAAAATTATTAATTGGTAGGAGAAATCCTACCTTTTTTATTATTTATAATTGACGTATGCCCATAACGGGAATATAATCATTTTGTGAATGTATTTACAAACGCTAGATACAAATGGAGGAATAATATGAAACAAACAGATGTTTTAGTAGTTGGAGGCAGTGCGGCTGGGTTAGTCGCAGCTATGACTGCTAAATCAAATTATCCAGACAAAAAAGTCATGGTTATCCGTAAAGAGGAGAAAGTTATGATACCCTGTGGTATTCCTTATATCTTCTCAAGCGTTGGTAGTAGTGACAACAACATCTTACCCGATGGGGGACTAGTAAATCTTGGTGTTGAGATCTTAGTTGATGAAGTTTTATCAATTGATACCAAAACTAAAACTTGTAAGATTAAAAACAGTGAAGATGTCGTTTATGATAAGTTGATTCTTGGTACAGGTTCTTTACCAATGATTCCAAAATGGCTAAAAGGAACACAATTAGAAAATGTCTTTACTATTCCCAAGAATAAGGTATATCTAGATGAATTTCATGAAAAGTTGAAAGAGTTCAAAAAAATCGTGGTTATCGGTGCAGGTTTTATTGGTGTTGAAGTTTCTGATGAACTAAATAAAGCTGGTAAAGAAGTAACTTTAATAGAAATACTACCTAAAGTATTAGGTGCTACATTTGATGATGAATTTGCAAAGGAAGCTCAAGAGTTATTGGTTACGCGTGGCGTTAAAGTAATGACAGACTGCGGTGTTGAAGAGATCATTGGCAGTGGTGTTGTTGAGAAAGTACGCTTGAATAATGGTGAATATGTTGAAGCTGATGCCGTAATACTATCTCTTGGTTATCGGCCTAATGTTGACTTAGCGCAAGCAATGGGACTTCAGCTTAATGATTTTGGTTTCATTCGTGCAGATCAATATCGTCGAACAAGCGCTGAAGATGTATTTGCGGCTGGTGATTGTGCTGAAAAAGTAGATTTCGCTACTGGTAAGCTAAGCAGAATCATGTTAGCGTCTACAGCTTGTACAGAAGCTCGTACTGCTGGTTTAAATTTATATGAACTTAATACATTATCAGCTTTTAGAGGTACAGTTGGTATCTATTCTACTTGTATTGGTGAATCAGCTTTTGGTGTTGCTGGTTTAATCGAAAAAGTAGCCACACAAGAAGGTTTTCAGATCGTAACGGGTACTTTCACAGGTGTTAATCGTCATCCTGGTAAGATAGCTGACGCTCACAAAGAAATGGTTAAACTGATCGTTTCTAAACAAACGGGAATAATATTAGGTGGGGAAGTACTTGGTGGAAAATCAGCCGGTGAACTGACCAACGTTATGGGTATGGTAATTCAGAATCATATGACTATTCATGATCTATTGATGACTCAAATTGGAACACAACCTTTATTGACAGCTTCCCCAGCTGGATATCCTTTGATCAAAGCTGCTGAAATTGTCTTAAAAACACTTAAAAAATAGTAAAAAAATGTTTATTCATTTTTTCCTAAACTCCCGAAAAAGGACAGTATGAGTACTGTGCTTTTTTCGTTGATGTGTTATTTGTTTGCATTATTTGAATTTTAGGCTATATTAATAATAAGAAATTGTATAGGGGTGATTATATGGCAAGACCAATAAAATGGCGTAAAATCGAGAGTTTACCGAACGTTACTGATTTTATGCCAGTAGGAAATAATAGCGATGGATATTTTAGAAATGTTTTGTTGCTTGAAGAATTTGAAGCTTTGCGCTTAAAAGACCTAGAAGGATTAGAACAAGAGGAGTGTGCTTTAAAAATGGAAGTATCTCGTCCTACTTTTCAAAGGATTTTATTATCAGCTAGAGAGAAAATGGCGGATAGTTTAGTAAATGGTAAAGGAATATCGATAGCTGGAGGAACATATACCCGTAATATATGCAATGTAAAGTGTATGGATTGTGGTAACTCTTGGCGAGATAGTTATGAGAACCTTGAAAAGATCAAAGCGGGCAACTATCATTGTTCAAAATGCGATTCGTCTCAAGTTGTCTGTATTGAAGATCACCAAGGACGCTTCTGTCATGGTAATTGCCGAAGAAACGGTCGAAATAGAAAATAGATATCAAAATCATGATATCTTTTTTTTGATCTACGCACTAATTGACATATGCTCATTATTGGTATATATAAAAGATAAGGAGTAACCGATGTGAAAATAACAGTATTAGCTGATAATAAAGTACGTAGACGTGGTTATATAGCTGAACATGGTTTATCGCTATATATTGAACATGATCATACTTATACTTTATTTGATACAGGGCAAAGTGACCTTTTTATAAAAAACGCTGTTAAATCTGATCTTGACCTACATAATATCGATCAAGTTATTATCAGTCATGGTCATTATGATCATGGAGGTGGTGTTAAATTCTTACCAAAACTTGCAAAAGCTCCAAAAATTTATATTCAGCAAAAAGCTTTCGCTGCAAAGTACGCTCGCAACGATCATGACATGAATTATCGTAATGTTAGCTTTGAAAGTTCTCCTGTTGAAAATGAATTCATGATCGTTGATGGAAATGTAAAGATCAATGAAAACATGACATTACTTACAAATGTTCCTCATACCGTTTTATTTGAAGGATCTCCGCAAGGATTCTTTATCAAAACAGATGATGGAATGATAGTTGATGAATTAGTCGATGAACAATTGCTGATGATAGAAACAGATAGAGGGTTATTTATTTTTATCGGTTGTGCACATCCTGGAATAATCAACTGTTTATCATATGTACAAAAGGAATTTTTAAATATTCCAATTGATACTGTCGTCGCTGGAATGCATTTGGAAAAAGTTGATGATGAGCGATTAGCAAATACGATTAAAGCACTAGAAAAAATGAATATTAAACATTTAGTTCCCTTACATTGCACTGGCTTGATGGCCATAGCTTCAATGAAAAAAGCATTCAAGGATAAGTGTATAATTTTAAGCACTGGAGATACGATCGAAATATAAAAGCGACACATACTATATGTATCGCTATTTATAATTAACAGTTATCACTGTAATCCAATAATTGGCGGAGAAAGAGGGATTTGAACCCTCGCTAGCCTTTCGACTACTGCTGGTTT
>CAZCSQ010000009.1:22601-28650 GCA_964501425.1 uncultured Erysipelotrichaceae bacterium | reverse complement strand
GTAACATAATTAACAAAATATTTATCATAAACATTTATACGACTATCGTCTTAAAAGAGTAAGTAATATTGACTTTATGAGTGTGCTTTGTTATACTACTTGAGCATGAATGATGGCAGCATACAAAGTCACCTATCAATGCGTCAATTACATGTATTACATGAAGCAAAGTAACCCTGCTGCACAGGGCGAAATCGTCTAATTGACACACTAGGCTGATGATTTGTACCTGTTGTTGTTTTATAGCCATAAAACACAAAGGAGGCAGTAAATGGCAAGACTAACCGGACCTACCCATAAGGTAGCCAGACGTCTAAGTTTCTCAATCTTAGAAACTGGACAAGAATTAAAGAAAAGACAGTATGCACCAGGTCAACACGGACCTACCAGAAGAATTAAATTATCTAACCATGGCTTACAGTTAAGAGAAAAACAAAGAATTAGATTCATGTATCAAGTTAATGAAAGACAATTCTACAACACTTTCCTTAAAGCAACCAAAATGGCAGGTGTTACCGGCCATAACTTCTTGTTTATGTTGGAAAGCCGCTTAGATAACGTTGTTTATCGTTTAGGTTTCGCAAATACTCGTCGTGGAGCTAGACAACTTGTCAACCATGGTCATATTACCGTAGATGGTAAGAAAGTTGATATTCCATCATTCCAAGTAAAACCTGGTTCAACGATCGAAGTTAAGGATTCAGCTAAGAAGATGCCAGCTATCGCTGATGCATTAGAAAAAACATTGAATACTGTTGCTTATGTATCTGTTGATAAAGAAAATCGTAAAGGTATCTATATTCGTTTACCTGAACGTAATGAATTAAATCAAGAGATTAATGAATCATTAGTCGTTGAGTATTACAATAAATAAACAAAAAAGGAGATTTCTCCTTTTTTTTATGTCTTAAATGTCTTGTGGATTTTTAAAGAATCTGTTCTTTAAATAAGTAAAGATATTCCCTTCTTTTAAATGAAAGATGGTTTGGGGAATATGGAAATATGAAGTCGTAAGCAAATATACGATCAATCCTACAATACCATATATACCCAATTCTAAAGTAGCGATGATTCGTGGTTGATCAATGACACTAAGTCCAATAAAGCGTAATAACATGAAACTACCATACATCGCTGCTAAACCGATACTCATAAATAAGATTTTATATAAAGTTGGCCTAAATTTAATATGATACTGTTTATTGATCATGAATATATCTAAGAAAATGATCACAAGACTACATAAAACACTACTAATGATGGCACCAGGATAGCCAAATATATAGATAAGTGGGAAAAAGGCCGCAATCTTAACCATAAAACCAATACCCATGATGATGATATTGCTCTTACGCAGACGGATTGCCATCATTAAAGAATTAACTACTGGAGATATCGTCCCAGCTAATGCCGTCAACGAAGCCCAACGTAGTACTTCTCCACCTAATTCAAAACTACTATGAGCACCATACATGACATAATATATTTCTGTACCAATCGCAAATAAGAAAAAGCAAAGCGGTAGTGCCAAATATAAGACACTATCAATAGCGTCTAAAACATAAGTCTTTAATAGTTTAAGATCGCCTTTTTCATAACATGTTGTGACATAAGGAATGATGGCTACACCAAACCCGGTGGCTAAAAACTGAGGGATCGAAGTAAGCTTACCAGTTGTCAACATGATCATTGAATAAAGTAAACGAGTACTCTCCGCACTTTGTCCTGCAAGATCCATCGCACTGGAAAAGAAAGTTGTATTCACAATATTTAAACTATTACCTAAAAAAGTCACTAATAGATATGGTATCGCAAAGTTAAATAGTTCTTTAGTTAGTATTTTATGATCAGCAGTTGTCGTATCTTGTTGCGAAGCTAGAATACTAAGTGATTTCAAGCGTTTTCTACGAAACAACAACAAATGAGCAATAGATACTGCCGAAGCCACAAAAGCCCCACCAACAGCCCCATATACAGCCCAGATGCCATCTTGCTTAAAGATAGCAACCGCAATAAAACCAAAAGTCAATAAGAAGGTAATACGTGTAAACTGTTCTAAAACCTGGGACAAAGCATAAGTCTTCATATCCTTTAAACCTTGAAAGACTCCACGATAGCTACTTAATAAAGGAACCGTAAAAAAAGCCAAAGCAATGACCATGATCACATTCTTGGTCTTAACTAAGTCTTCCGGGCTTATTTGATCAGGAGTGATATAACTAGCAATCGGATTAGCAAATATCCATAAGGTGCCTAAAGCAATGATACCAAACCCCAACATCGTATAGTTAGCTAGTTTACGGATATATTCGATCGCTTTATAATCTTCTTTGATATAGTATCTTGCGACCATTGTCGCAATCGCAAAAGGTAGACCAGCTAATGAGATATTAAGTAAGATCTGATAGATACCATAAGCATACGAATAAAAATCCAAATTCATCTCACCAGCTAAAGCCGTAAAGGGGACCATATAAAAAATCCCCAACAGTTTAGTGACAAAAATACCAGCTGAACTCGTTAGAGCCCCAATGATCAGAGTTTGTTTTTTTCGTGTCATAATATAACCCGCTATTCTGTGACTATATCTGTACTATTTTTTGTTTCAGAATTTTGTGTAATACTAAAACTAGGTATTGATGAATTATCATAGGTGGCATTTTGTGAGAAATAATCGACAGTCAGATTAAAATAGTTCTTCGTTTCCTCAACTTTAGTATAATCTTTCCATGTTATTCTTATCTTCAAGTTGATCACTGGCGCATTGGTTGTTCCACTGATTATCATCCCTTTAACAAAACCAAGATCAGTTTCTACCTGATAGGGTACCATATTGTATTCTTCATCATCAAATATGCCAATACTTGGCATCATTTTATCAGCTAAGCTATAATCAATATTATTCTCAACAGCCATCATTTTGATATCATACATCGCTACCTGTGGATTATCGATTATGATATCATAACGATATTCATTATCACCGATCAAGCTCATAACTACCTGCATATCAAAATGATCGGCAACAGTATCAAATGTATCATTGTCCGTTATCGTTTGATATATATAAGCATAATTTTCTAGCTTTAGTTTATCTATTGATTCATTGTTATTGGCACAACCGACTAAAAAGACGATCATCATAACCATTAATAATAATTTACGCATGCTAACACCTCGAAAGTATTATAGCATATTTATTTTCTAATGGCGCAATATGAAATAAGCAAACAAGACAATCAATATTGTGCTAAAATATAGTTTATTAAAAAGGTAACAATATGCAATATTATCTACCACAGATCGAGACTGGACTTATCATCTTCCCCTTTATCGCCATATTGATAACGATTCCCTATATCATAGGACAATATCGTAAATATGGTGCTGTTGTCATGGTCAGGACCTTGATCATCTATTCTTTTGTTTTCTATATACTATGTAGCTACTTGCTCATTATTCTTCCCCTTCCAACTTTAAACGAAGTTGAACAGATGGTTAATATAAAACCCCAGCTTATTCCTTTTAGTTTTGTTAGTAACTTTATCATAAATCAGAAATTATCTGGAATGATCCCAGTACTTATCTTCCTGCTTTAAAAAGTAGTTCCTTTTTAAATGTCTTATTCAATATTATCCTATTCATGCCTTTTGGCATCTATTTGCGTTACTACTTCAAACGCTCTTGGTCACAAGTATTACTATGGGCGTTTATTCTATCGTTATTCTTTGAACTTTCGCAATTAACTGGATTATATGGTCTTTATCCCAAAGCGTATCGAATATTTGATGTTGATGATCTGATCACTAATACCTTTGGAGCTTTATTTGGATGTCTAGTAACACCTATTTTTAGTTTATTTATGCCAAGTCGCGATAAGATTGATGATCTATCATACCAAAAAGGATTGATCGTTTCTTACACAAGACGCTTCTTTGCGCTTATGATCGATTGGAGTATTATCATAGTTCTAGTACTAACCCTTGATATCTTCTTTAATCTTAGTTACCTTTTACCCACAAATAAATATTTAATTGTCTATGTATTTATGGTCTTGATCACATTTGTGTTAATCCCTATGATAACGAAAGGATATACTCTTGGAAAGTATTTTGTTAAAATACGCCTAAGTGATCTTGAGGGATCCACATTAAGGCCTTTTCAATACTTATTTCGTTATGGTCTAATGTATTTTGTGATCATTCCTTCCCCAGCTTCAATGTTCTATCTACTATCAAGATTAGTTGAAGATCACACTCTTATTAACACGCTTTTAGTCTTGATCATCCTTACCCTTTCATTATTTACGATCTATCTTCTTATTGATTCATTCACAAGATTAGTTCGTAAAGAAAAGCTGTTGCTATATGAAGTATTGACTAAAACAAAAAACGCAAGTGACGCTATGACCCATGATGAGCTATAAAAAACAAGCCGAAGCTTGTTTATGATGTAAAAGTAACAACGTAATAATATTTCTTACCTTTTTTGATAACGGTCAATTCTTGGTCAATCGCATCAGCTTTATTGATGATCATGGTTGGATCATTTACTTTTATACCATTGATCATGATCGAATTATTATTGATCAGTTCCCTGGCTTCTCTTTTGCTTTTAGCGATACCTGCTAAGATCAAAACATCAGTTAAATCATTACCACTAGTAATTTCTGTTTTAGGGGCGTCATAGAGCCCTTCTTTTAATTCATTAGCACTTAATTCATTGATATTACCACCAAAGAGCGTTTCGGTTATTTTTAATGCCGTCCTTAAACCTTCTTCATTATGGACTAATTGTGTCATTTCTTGGGCTAAAGCTTTTTGAGCTAATCGTAAATGAGGAGCTTCAAGTTGCTTTTGTTCAAGTTCATTTATTTCTTCTACAGTTTTAAATGATAACCGTTTAAGGTAATCAATCACATCAAAATCAGGTGTATTCAACCAAAATTGGTAGAATTCATAACTATTTGTGCGTTTAGGATTTAACCAAACACTTTTACCGCCTTCACTCTTACCGAATTTACTACCATCACTTCTTGTTATCAAAGGGCTAGTGACTCCATAGGCTTTAGCATCGGTCTTGACCTTTCTGATCAACTCACAACCTGATGTTAGATTGCCCCATTGATCACTACCACCAATCTGTAGTACACAATCATAGTTATCATACAGATGTAAAAAATCAGCTGCTTGTAAGATTGTGTAAGTAAACTCCGTAAATGATATTCCTGTTTCAAGCCTTGAAGAAACGATATCTTTATTGATCATGTAATTAACATTGAAATACTTACCATAATCACGTAAAAAATCCAATATGCCAATCTTTGATAACCAATCATGATTGTTGACCATGATCGCTCCATCAGTCGCTGAAAAATCAAGAAATTTAGCTAATTGTTCTTTGATCGATTCAGCATTTTCAGCGATTGTTTCAAGTGATTGTAAAGCCCGCTCTGATGTCGGTCTTGGATCACCGATCATCGCGGTAGCGCCACCACATAAAGCAATCGGTCGATGTCCATTTATTTGATATCGACGTAATAATAATATCTGCTGTAAGTGTCCAACATGTAAAGAATCGCCTGTTGGATCAAAACCACAATAACATGTTAAAGGTCTCTCAAGTCTTTCTCTAAGACCTTCTTCATCTGTAACATCTTTAACTAAACCACGCCATTTTAATTCATCAAAAAATTTCATACTCTAGCTCCTTAAATAAAAAAGCGTCGATAAGGACGCTTAACGTGTTACCACCTTAATTTCATATCACAAGATATGCTCTTAACCATTAACGCTGGATACGTTTGTACTTTTAATACAAATGCTCAAAGTTGTATTCACCCTGTCAAATCAACTGTTTTCACCAACCACAGCTTCTCTAAAGACTTTCTTGAGTTACTATTTCTTCTCATAGCTATATAATTATAAAAAACAAATAAACGATTGTCAATCAACTACTTAGTTGTTTGTCGTGGTGTAAAGACATAACTCAATTCAACTGGTTTTTCTTCATTATCATTGTTTAACATCTTGGTAATGATTCTCATCGC
>CAZCSQ010000009.1:5662-22501 GCA_964501425.1 uncultured Erysipelotrichaceae bacterium | reverse complement strand
CCTTTATCCAAATATGAATCAACGGTTTCTCTGATCGCTTCTTCAATATTGACAAAAACAGAACTGACCTTTTCTTCTGCCGCTTTGTTACCAATGATAACGATCGGAATGTCATACTTAGTTAAGGTCGACAGCTCGGCGTCTTGTAGTTTATCACTATAAATTACGACTCCATCAACGCGCGATTTAATGATGTTTTCAACGACATCTTTGATTTCCGATATGCCTTCAGTAACCGTGTGTAACATGATGTTGTATTTATAAATCTTAGCAACATCAAGTAATCCATTAATTATTTGACCCGTATACGTAAAACTTGCTTCTGGAATGACAAGGCCAATGATCGTCGTCTTTTTCAAAGCTAATCCCTGAGCTATCGCATTTGGTTTATAGCCCAATTTTTCAATAGCGGCTTGAACTCGATCACGGGTATCAGCCCTTACTATCTCAACACCATTAATTACTCGGCTGACGGTTGCTAAAGAGACATTAGACTCTTTGGCCACATCATAAATCGTAACTCTTTTCATCTAAACCTCCATTAAACTTCTTTTTTTTCGTCTTCTTCAACTACCGTTTCAGTTATTGTTTCAACTAATTCCGCTACTTCATCTTGCTCATCAGTTAACCAATCTTCTAGTTTATCATAAGCTTTACCAGCAACATCAAGGGTAGCTGCTTTAGCTTTGACAATACCTTCTTTTACTTTTGGATTACCCATGAAATCTTCATAGGCATTTTTGATCAGTTTCGCTGATTTCTTAGCGATATCAACGGTAACACCCTTGACAACATTGATCGTTTCCATCAGTTCTTCATTTTCTTTAATGGAGTCAACAACTTTATTACCAGTATTGACTGCAGCTTCTTTTGTCTTGTCCCAGTTTTCTTTGATATCTTCATTTTCTTTGATATCATTTATCTTACGTTTGCTTTCTTGAACTAAACTTGTGGTCAAGCCTTTAACAGCATCACTAAATTCTCTAAACTTTTCACTTTCAGTTATTTCATCGTACTTGATCGTAACTTGTTCGACCAATGTTTTGATTGCTTCAATCGTATCATCGATAACTTCTTCTACCGTTCTTTTGGTTTTCTCGCTACTATCTTTGATCTCTTCTTTAGCAACTAGCGCAAATTGTTCAACTTGATCATTTAAATCATTTACTACTTCTTCTAAATTCTTTTTTTCTTCATTCGACATAAGTCTCTTCCTCCTTGACATTGATATCGACATTATTTACTTCTGTCTTTTCTTTATTTAATACTCGATCTAACCATTCTTTGATCAAGATAACATTCTCAACGATAAAGTTGATCATTTCATTGATAGCTTTAGACCCAAATGAATGGACCGTATCAATCGTATGGCTGATCGTAACAACCGTATTCAATGGTACTTGAAGTTGATCTAAACTCTTATCAACAGTATCTAAGGTTTTATTAACCCTATTTAGTGTAAGATTTAGCTCATCAACGAATTTCATTGCCTTTCTTATTAACAAGAAACTCAAGACAATAGCGATGCAACCTAAAATTGGTAATAGTATTTTACTATAGCTTGACAATGTGATTAGCAATTCATCCATTTTGTAACACCTCTAGTTTCATTATAAAGGTCTATGAAAACATTTTCAATCTTTTTGATAGTTCTTGACCAAATCGCTTAACCCATATATGTCCTTACTTGACATAAATAGATAAACAGCTGGGCCCATATCAGCCAACATCTTGGCATCTATCTCATTTTCCTCAACGATGTATGAATTAGGTATCTTATTTTGTAAATATGTAATATCGATATCAATACCTTCTTCTTGATCATCAATTGACGTAAAAGGACACAAACAAACTTCATCAGCTAACATCAAAGCTTTCGCAAATTCATCACCAAAACGTAATACACGTGATACTCGATGTGGTTTAAAGATCGCAATGATCTTTCTACCTGGAAAACGCGTTTTAGCCGCCTTGATCGTTACATCTACTTCCGTTGGATGATGAGCATAATCATCCACAAAAGTACTATCGCCGATATGTTGAATGACAAAACGGCGTTTAACACCTTTAAATGAAGCCAATCCATCATTGATCGATTTAGCTGTCATCTCTAGCAAAATACCAATACTTATCACACTAAGACTATTCCACAATAGATGGCGGCCAACAAACGGTAGCTCAAAATGACCAAATAGTTTATTTTGATACAAAACATCAAATGTCATATTCGTATTAGATTCAACGATATTTATCGCTTGAACATCATTATTTTCATGTTCACCATAATAAAGACACTTATCCTTAATATTTAATGCCCGTACTTTTTCATCATCACCAAATAAGATGAGCTTCTTTTTGATCTGAGCAGAAAACTCGATATAGGCTTTACTATAATCTTCTTCATCTAAGAAATAGTCAACATGATCAAGATCAACATTAGTTATGACCGCATAATTAGGATAATAAGCCAAGAAATGTCTTTGATATTCATCCGCCTCAATGACCATATTTAAAGCTTCTTTAGTAATATGTCCACTACCATCACCAATCAGATAACCAGTTGGTTGATGATAATCAAGCATCGCCGCCAACATACCCGTTGTTGTTGTCTTACCATGAGAGCCAGCAATCGCAAAGCTTTGATAAGCTTTAATAAACTCACCTAAAAACTCATGATATCGCCAACTTTTGATATTTTTTCTATTTGACAGAGCTTTGACCTCACAAAAATCATCCTTAAAAGCATTACCAATGATAACTGACATTCCATCCTTGATATTATCTTCAGAAAAAGGCAAGACTTCAATCTTGCGCTTTTTTAATTCATCTTCTGTAAAAAAATGCCTTTCAAGATCAGATCCTTTTACTTCATAACCAAGATCATAGAGGATACAAGCTAACGAAGCCATACCCGATCCTTTAATTCCAATAAAATAATACATTGTGATCACCTCATATAGTCAAACAAATTCGGTTGTTGGTCTTCCATGAATTTTTCTTCTTCACTAACTTCAGTGTTAATGGAGCTTTGTTTACTGTTATTTGTGTATTCTTCATTATCTTCTATTTCCAAAACAACATCATCTTCTGTAATAGCAACTGATTCATCTTCTTCATTATCTTCTACTAATATTTCTTCTTCTATTTCACTACTTTCTTCTTGAACAACCTCATCTTCATTAAAACTTGTCTCGATCATATCTTCCAGATCAATATTGATCTTGGGATCTTCATCAGCTAGATTATATGAGGATGAAAATTGCGATCTTTGAATTTCTAATCCATAGATGGGTGATATGATCGTCCCAATTGCACTAGAACTTTCAACAAACGGTTTCTTGATTGGCTTTTGGGCTTTTTTTGGTTGATGTTTTTCATCAACACCAAAGATTGGACTGATAATTGGGGTAAACTCATAAGAGTCATTATTATCTTCCTTCGGTTTTTCAAGTAAAACCGTATCATGTCGCGTAGTCGCAACATCATTGATAAAGATACTCTTCTTTTCTTCTTTTTTTACATTTTCTTCTTTAGCTATAACCTCAACTTGCTTGGGTTGATTAACTTCAACCTCTTGAACGGTTGGTTTGATAGCTACTTCTTTTACCGGTCTTGCGACGGGTTTTTCTATCTGTTTTTCTTGATGTTCTTCAATTATTTCTTCCTCAACCTCAAAAAACAGATCAACAAACCACTTAAGCATGTTGTACTCCTATCTTACTACTCTTCAGTGTCATGAGCGTAGTCTTCAACATTAGGTTCTTCCTCCTGGCTAAAATCCTGCGAATCGACCGAGAAATCATAATTAGGGAAATAATTCTCAAGCATTTCCGCCAAGGTTCCATTTTCGGGAATCGACTGGCTAAATATCGTGGTAGCTTGTTGGTAATCAATACTTTCTTTTCGAGAATACTCAGCCAATATAGCTGTTTCATTCACATCTGCACTACGAGCAATCCTTATTACATCCCGTATGATGCTTGGCATATTACCAAGAGGTGTTGATGTTAAAAAGCTGAAGTTAGTTGTATCAACCAACATATAGTACAATCCTTCAAAGTGAAAGACACTAACAATTAAACTGATTTTTTTCTCTTCATAGTTTATAAGATCATACGAATTTGATAATAAAGCATTGTCATATTCATTGATACTATTGGCTAAGCTTGTTTTTCCATAATACTTATCAATGATAACTGATGCTGGTTTAACACTCATTAGGACCTCATGATTATCGATCACAAAAAGATTTGAATAAGCAGTACTGTTCCTTTTACCAACGTGTTGCGGTAAATAGTAACTATAAAAAGACTTATGCATATTCTGATAATGAGCTATTTCTTCCTTAGCCGTTTCCGTGATAGCTACTTCTAAGGCTTGTTGAATATTTGTTTCAGTTACTTCACCATAACTACATCCCCATAAGGATACGATCATGATCAAGCTAACGAGAATAATAGGATATTTTTTCAATTGACACACTCCTACACATATTATACAGCTTTCATGAAAATTTTACACTAGCGTTTTTGCCAGATAGCCCGATAGATTGGCTTACCCTCTTCCATAAATTTCTTTTCATATTCAGTAATGGCGTCTAGTTGTTCACTTTGCCGGAAACACAACCAAACATCGACTAACTGCCATGTGGCTTGCATGTTCAACAAACTATACTCAAACAGCTTTTGATTATCAGTTTTCATGATGATCTGTCCATCATCTTTTAGTAATAAGCGATATTGATCTAAAAAGCTATCATGAGTCAGCCTTTTTTTAGTATTACGCTTCTTTGGCCAGGGATCACTGAAGTTTAAATGAATAACATCAATTTCATTTATCGCAAACCACTCACTGATCTTATCAGCGTCATTTAAGATATACTTGATATTTTTCAGATCAACACCTAATGACTTCTTTAAAGCCATCGCCGCCACATTACGCTCTTTCTCTATACCAATCCAGCCATCACTAGGATATTGCTCAGCCATGGTTAACCAATAATCACCCTTACCTGTTCCAATTTCAACATGTAGCTTGTCACAAGCTAAGACTTGACGCCAAGACCCCTTATAAGAAATAGGATCATTGATCAATACCTCTGTCGAAAAATCAGCGAGAAATGCTTCAACCCATGGTTTATTACGCATTCTCATAAGTATTCACCAATCTGATCAGAGCTTCAGTATAGACACTAGCCAATACTAATGATTCGATCTTTATCCTTTCAACTTTATATTGTTGTGCCTGTTTTAACCAATCCATTATTTCACTTCCTTTGTCATATTTTAACATATAAAAATTATCGCTGTTAGCCCAAAATAAAGACGGAGGCTAGCTCCGTCTATTTATTATTTAAACGTTTTCTTACTTCGAAATATACGAAGGAGAATAATGAGATTAACAAAACAATACCCGCTATCCTGATGATCGTATCAGCTAAAGGAAATATTATCCAGCTAAAGATCATGATCAAGATCGCAACTAACATCACTAAGACGATTAGTTTTATCATACCGTGTTTATTCATATCTTTCATCCTTTCGATAAACAAAGATTTATTCTGAGTCTTTACGATCTTTATTACGAACAAACGGTTTTCTAGGTCTAGCTACTGGTTCTTCGTAACCTTCTGGTTTTTCAAGTAAGGCTTTTCGTGATACATTAACACGACCTTTTTCGTCTACTTCAGTAACGATAACTTTAACGATATCACCAATCTTCAATACATCACTTGGTTTCTCAACTCTTTCGTAAGCGATCTTAGATACGTGTAATAAACCATCCGTACCAGCAAATAGCTCTACAAAAGCTCCGAAGTTTTCAATGCGTACGACTTTAGCATCATATATCTGACCAACTTCAGCTACTTTAACGATATTTTCGATCATAGCTTGTGCTTTATCAATAGATGCTTGATCATGATGATAGATCAATACTCTTCCATCATCTTCGATATCAATCTTAACATCATTACATTCAGCGATGATCTGGTTGATGATCTTTCCACCACTACCAATAACATCACGAATCTTATCTGGACTGATCATCATCTTGACGATCTTAGGAGCGTATTTAGAGACATTAGGACGTGGTACACTGATCGTTGCCATCATGTTAGCCATGATTGTCTTACGAGCTTGGTGAGCTTGGCTTAAAGCCTCAGATAAGATCTCACCATTAATACCCTCAATCTTGATATCCATTTGTAAAGCAGTAATACCTTTATCAGTACCAGCTACTTTAAAATCCATATCTCCATAATGATCTTCCATACCTTGAATATCAGTCAAGATCGTATATTTATCACCCCAAGTGATCAAACCCATCGCAATACCAGCTACTGGAGCCTTGATTGGTACACCAGCGGCCATTAATGACATAGTGCCAGCGCAGATACTAGCTTGAGAGCTTGAACCATTAGATTCTAATACTTCCGCGACTGTTCTGATCGCATATGGGAATTCTTCTTCACTTGGAAGAACTTGTAATAAGGCTCTTTCACCTAATGCGCCATGACCAATCTCACGTCTTCCAGGGCTACCCATACGGCCTACTTCACCAACTGAAAAGGGAGGGAAATTGTATTGATGCATAAAACGCTTATATTCAACCTCAGTAAGATCGTCAATGATCTGATTATCACCTAATGCACCTAATGTTGTGATCGATAATACTTGTGTTTCACCTCTGGTAAATAATGCACTACCATGAACTCTTGGTAATAGATCGATCTGTGAATTCAAAGGTCGAACCTCATCAATCGCTCTTCCATCAGGACGAATCTTTTCAACTGTGATCAAACGACGAACTTCAGCAGCGACAATATCATGACATATTCCCTTAACTTGTTTGATCGTTTTATCTTTTATCTTATCTGATTCATATGTTTTAGCTTCAAACAAGGCAACTGTTTCATCAGTAACCTCATCGATCGTGTTATAACGAACTAGTTTTTCTTTGATACTAACAGCCGCTTCTAAACGTTTCTGAGCTAAATCTTTAACAGCTTGTTCAAGTTCAGCTTCAGGCACAAATAATTTAACTACTCTTTTTTCTTTACCACATTCTGCGATGATCTTATCTTGGAACTCACATAATACCTTAATGTTTTCATGAGCAAACATTAGTGCTTCAACCATTAGTTCTTCACTAACTTCTTTAGCTCCAGCTTCAACCATGTTGATCGCTTTCATTGTACCAGCCACAACAAGATTCAAATCTGATTTCTCAAGTTGTTCCATTGTCGGATTGATGATCAATTTTCCATCAACATAACCAACAGTTACACCAGCGATAGGTCCATTAAAGGGAATATCACTGACACCCAATGATAATGAAGCCCCAAACATCGCTGCCATCTCTGGTGAGCAGTCATAGTCAACAGACACGACGGTATTGACAACCTGTACTTCATTACGAAAACCTTCCGCAAAAAGTGGGCGAAGTGGACGATCGATCAATCTTGAAGTCAATGTTGCGTGTTCACTTGGTCTACCTTCTCTTCTTAAAAAACCACCTGGAATCTTACCAACTGAGTACAGTTTTTCCTCAAACGTTACAGTCAATGGGAAAAAATCCAAATCTTTAGCCTCGCTTGATGCTGTAGCGGCAGATAATACCACTGTATCTTCATATCTAACCAGTACACTTCCACTGGCCTGTTTGGCTATCTCCCCTGTTTCTACGGTGATATGACGGCCGCAGAATTCTAATTCATATACTTTTTTAGCCATTCTCTTACCTCTATTTCTTAACTCATTTATCATAACACATCGAGGCTGTAAACTAAATAAGATTGTTCTATTTACTTTACATATATCAGATAATCTACTACAATTAACTGGCATTTACTTAGTTAGGAAAAATAAAATGAATACTGTAATCTTATCTTTTAATATCATATCACCCTTAATGATCTTACTTGTCATTGGCTATTTTTTAAGACAAAAACAGTTGATAAGTGGTGATACTATTAGCGAAATGAATTCACTGGTCTACAACTTACTGTTACCAATGAGTATTTTCATCAACATTTATCAAAGTGACTTTAAGACGGATTTTGATATTAGTCTAATCTTATTTTCAGTTATAGCGATAATCTTGATAACCCTTATAATCGCTGTAACTACAATGATGATGACATCAGATCAATGCAAAAGAGCAGCGATCATTCAAGCCTCATTTAGAGGTAACTTTGTCATCTTCGGTTTACCCTTAGCTGTTAATCTTTATGGTAAAGGTATCAGTGGCATGATAAGTATCGTCATCGCTTTTTTAGGACCTCTTTCCAATGTGTTGGCCGTTTTAGTCTTAGAGATATATGGAGACAAAAAGATTGATATCCGTAAGATCATCTTTGATGTCATTAAGAATCCAATGATCATTGCCTCAGTTTCAGCGATCGTGCTTGTTTTAAGTGGTATTAAGATTCCCCTATTTATGGAAGAAACATCAATCGTCATTAGTGAAGCTACAACAGCCATATCACTAATCCTATTAGGTTCATCATTTAGATTTAAACAAGAAAAAGAAGACATTAAGTTGATATCTTTTGGTGTATTGAACAAACTATTGATCTTCCCTGCTTTAGTCGTTGCTGTTGCTGTTTTACTTGGTTTTAGAAATGCTCAGTTAGCAGTGATCATGACCTTGTTTACCGCCCCTTCCGCAATCTCCTGTTTTCCGATGGCCGCTCGCTTAGGAGCTCATAAAGAGATTACCAGTGGTATTCTTGTATATAGTTATGCTTTTTGCATCGTTACCATCTTTGGTTTTATCATTGTCTTAAAAACCATGAATTTAATCTAAATGTGAATAAATGATTCAATGCAATCTTGGAATAAATAGCTTATATGTTATACTATAGTTACTTAAAGAAAGAAGGAAATATAATGAGCATAAAAATAGCAATCTCAAAGAAAAAACTTGATACTCCCCTACCAATCTATCTTTCAGGATATGGAGCAAGAAAAGATTATGCCCATAGCATTCATGATGATCTTTACGCAAACAGCGTTTTTATTACTGATGGAGAAAAGAATTTCGCCATGGTGAGTTGTGATCTATTGGGTATATATGCTGGTTACTATAGACCAATCATTGATGATATCAAAAAAAGAGTCGGTATCAAAGGACTCGATATTGTCATTACTAATGTTCACTCCCATTCAGCTCCTGCCCTTCGTAATTCAGAGTACGATACTAATATCGAAATGATGATCGAAGAAGTTAAGCAAAAAGTTGCTGAAGGCATCAGAGAAGCCGCTTCAAAAGCAAAAGAGGTCAAGATTGGCTTCAATCAAAAATTAGTTAGAGGCGTTGGCGCTAATCGTCGTGACTCAAAGATTGATGTAAACACCGTATTAAAAATCATGACTTTTAAGCAAAATGGAAATCAAGGAGTAGCTGTCAATTTCAATTGCCATCCTACACTAATGAGCCCTAGCAACATGCAAGTTTCCAAAGACTATCAAGGTTATACCATGGATAAACTTGTTGATGATGGTTTCTTACCACTATATTTACAAGGAGCTTGTGGTGATGTATCAACCCGCTTTACTAGAACTGCCCAAACATTTGAAGAGTGTGATCGTCTTGGTGGTATCTTAGCAGATGAGGTCAAATCATTAGTTGAAGCTACAGAAAGTAGAGATATTAGTAGTTTCTCATATGTTGAACACATCGTTAAGCTTCCTAAAAAACAATATGAAAACGAAGAGTATTATCTAAAACAGATCAAAGAATATGAAAAGACTCTAGCTGATAAAAAAGACCAAGTTTCAGCGGCAGAACTAAGAATATATGAAACAGCTCTTCAAGGGATCAATGTTGAATATCGTTATTCTCAATCTCAAGATAAGATCGTAACGGATATTCCCTGTGGTGTCTTAAGACTTGATAACAATGTCGTTATCTTCGCTCCATTTGAGATATTCTCAAAAGTAGCTGATCGTATCTATGCTGGATCAAAAGCTGAAAACACTTTAGTTGTAGGCTATTCATTTGATGGTCAAGGCTATTTACCAGACGCTGAAAGTTTCGACAATGGTGGATATGAAGTATTATCATGTCGCTACGCTCGCGGCGCTGGTGAAGTATTTGCGGATGAAGTCATTAAACTAATAAACGGATAGTATCAGATCAATAACAAAACACAAAATTGATTACTAAGTATAAATGACGCTCCTGAATTGCAGCGTCATTTTTTTGATTTGATGAATGATTTATATAAAAAACGCTAGATTTTATCTAACGTTTTCTCTCTTTGTTTTACTTACGTAAGCCAAGTTTGGCAACAAGTTCAGCGTAACGTTTTACATCATTATTACGTAAATACGTCATTAGATTACGACGATGACCGACCATTTTCATTAAGCCTCTCAATGAATGGAAGTCTTTCTTGTGAATCTTTAGGTGTTCTGTTAAGCGATTGATCTTTTCCGTTAATATGGCTACTTGGATCTCAACACTTCCAGTATCACCTTCAAATCGAGCATTATCTATGATAATAGCTGTTTTTTCCTGTTTTGATAACATGTTTTCCTCCTGTTATGTGTCCTAATGTACCAGGTAATAGGATGAGGAAATCCATAAAACTTAGTACAAAAGCTTATAAATATTAACATAGTTATTTATTATTTGCAAGGGCTCATGCATCACTGAAACAATCAAGCCTTAGGGATCTTGATCGTGACCTTAGTACCACTATTAACTTCACTATCGATCAAGATATTTCCCTTATAAAGATCAATTATCTTTTTAACGATCGTCATTCCAATACCATTACCTTCCACAAAATGAGAATTATCTCCTTGATAAAACTTATCATAAATATATTTCTGTGTTTCACTACTCATACCAATACCCTGATCTTTAATGGTAAAGATAACATGATCTTTCGTATCGATTAAACTAATACTGATTAGACCATCATTTGGTGAGAATTTGATCGCATTATCAATAAGATTGATCCATACCTGATTTAATATTTCTTCATTGCCATTAAAGAATATTTCATTTATGTCTATATCAAAGGTGATGTTTTTCCTTTGCCACTTATTATCTAATAATAAGATTGCACAACGTATTTGTTCACTTAGATCATACAATTCACTATTAGTGATGATCAACTGATTTTCGATCTTCGACAAACTTAAGACATTTTGTGATAAAGTAGAAAGTCTTTCTGCTTCACTAATGATAATATCAAGATATTCATTTTGATCATGTAGTGATAACTCTCCTTTTTTAATAATCTTCGCAAACCCCTTAATTGACACGATTGGGGTTTTAAACTCATGTGAGAAGTTATTGACAAAATCGCTTCTTAACATCTCAACACTACCCAGTTGCTCAGCCATTAGATTAAAACTAGCAGATAGATCATCAAATTCATATGAGGCGATCCGATTAGAAAGATTCACTCTAACCGAAAAATCGCCGGCGGCTAATTTTTTCATTGCGACATTTAATACTCGAAACGGAGCTAAGATCTTATTACCGATTAAAGTGGTCAAGATCGTTCCCATGATGATACTGATAGTAGCCAATAAGATAAAACTCTTTAATAAACTTAATTCTGATAGATCTTTTAACATACCCATACTGACTAATAGATAGACGATCGCAACAGCGACGATCATTGTTAAGATCAAGATAAAGAAGACAGATAAGGAAAGAAACACCAACAGATTGATTGGTTTTTTCTGTTTAGTATTACTCATGTCTTACTCCTTTGTAACCTAAACCACGTACAGTAACGATCTCAAATTCTGGAAAGTCTTCAAAGCGATTACGTAGTCTATTAATATGAACATTGACTGTATTATCGAGTGTTTCAGAATCCATACCCCAAATCTCATCCATCAACTGTAAGCGCGTAAATATCTTATCTGGATAAGATAATAGCTTATATAATAGATAAAATTCCTTTTGTGGTAACATTTGTTTAACATCTCCCCGAATGACTGTCAATGAATCATAATCAAGGATTACCTTGCCTATGATCAATTGATGTTCATTAGCTATCTTAGCTCTTCTTAGTAAGGCTTTGATCCTTAATAACATCTCTTCTTCATCGACTGGTTTGACCATATAATCATCAGTACCGGCGATAAAACCTTTTTTCTTGTCCTCTAATAATTGTTTAGCAGTGATCATTAGTATTGGTATATCAATCTTATTATTCCTTAATTCCTTAGTTAACTCATACCCATTCATCTTGGGCATCATAATATCCAAGATAATAAGGTCAATCTGGTGATTATCTAAGATTTCAAGGGCTTGGACACCATTGGCAACTGAAAAATACTCATAGCCATTTGTCTTCAAGATAATTTCCATGAGCTTACGTGAATTACGATCATCTTCAACGATCAAGATATTAAACATAACTATCACTCCTTTTTGTATTATACAACAAGGACTTGTTTCTGTCTTATCAATTCAAAAAGTGCTCTTATAAAAACAAACCCCCTGTCTATATATAGATGAAGGGGTTTATTATTGATTGTCTTTCTTTACTTCTATCTAGGTTTTGGACCTTGATAAATAGCACGATCGCGATAGATGCTCCTAGCCGCAATACTTGCTGCTCTTGTTTGTTTCTCTTTCTCTGTCTTTGGATCAAGATTTCCACTTAAAGCAATAGACGGTGTTACACCAGCATCAATCATGATGTGACATAGATCAACGATTAGACTTTGGGCAAGATAACACGCTAATGACGTTGATAAAGGACAACAAACACGATCACCGATCATAAAGGCAGCATCATTAACTTGCGTACAGTTGTCAATGATTATATCCGCAAAATCAACTAATAATTTACCACTTGGATGCAATGATGTGGTTGTTTTGGCTTGACGTATGTTTGTCAAAGCGATTATTTTAACACCCGCTTCTTTTGCTAGTTTAGCAAATTCGACAGTTAAGCGTCCCTTACCAGAATTAGATACATAAAGTAGTAAATCATTGCTCTTAAGACCATATTTCTGCATCAAGATCGAGGCGTATTCAACTGAGGTTTCCATCAAATTTGATTTGTTAGCACTCATATGAACCATGATTTCATCTTCTAAAATTGGCGTAATAAACGGAACCCCACCAGCACGGCTATATACTTCTTCAGAAACGATGTGTGAATGACCACCGCCATATACAAAGAATTTTTGATCATTAGCTATCGTTTCATTGATAAGTAGGGCTGCTTGATGTATGTTGTCTTTTTGAGTTGGTGTTTGATCAAAACACTTGAAAAAATACTCTTCAAAACGATTCAAGACTTCCATGTTAGATTCTGTACCATTACTTGATAAATTGATCATGACCGCATTCATCATCTGTGCGATCATCGTCGTTGTCATATTTGATGTAGAACCGGTCATTAACCCATCGCCAAGATCATGTCCTGCATCTCCAAATGGACCACAGTTATCAATGATCGTATCCGCATAATGGATCATATTCTTACCATTACTATGGCGACTGGGAATTACTTTTGCTTGTTCATGATTTACCATCGTGATCAAGTTAGCCTTTTTCTCTTTAGTTCTTAGGGCTAGTTCAACCAATAATCCATTACGTCCAGAATTGGAAACCAACATCATCGTATCGCCTTCTTCAATTGGATACATACCTAACACAATATCCGCATATGGGGCTAAACGTTCGATGGCCGATGATTTGCCTGGAAACTGATGCAACATAAACTCTGGTGGAATAATTGGAGTAAAAAAATCAGTGCCTTTCAATCTAGCGTATAATTCTTCTGCAACAACATGTGAATGTCCCGTTCCTAATACATAGAATTTCTTACCATTTAAAACTGAACCGTAACCTAACTGACATGCATCAATAACATTCTGTTTTTGTGTCGCAAAGATCTTTTTAAAGATCGCTTTTACCTCTTGATGATAAACTTCGTTCATTTTCTTTCTCCTGTTTTTAAGATAAATGTCCTACTTTGGTAATAAATCAATCAAAATATCATTTAAGATTGGATAGCCTTTAGTAGTCGCTTTCAGGCGATGATCAACTAGTACTAATAGACCCTTGTGAATCAGATCGGCTAGTTCATCTTTGTATATACATATTATATCGTTTGCTTCATCTTCATTCAACAATATTCCATCCTTTAAACGCAAACCCATCATCAGTCTTTCAAATAAATACTGCTTATGATCATTCATGATCTTCTCATCAATGTATTGACCAGCCAGATAATGCACAAAATTCGTCGTATTAGTATACCGCACATGATCAAGTTTACCAGAGGCGTTTAAGCCAATACCATAGAAGTCTTGATATTGCCAATAAACGATATTGTGTTGGGATTGATAACCTGTTCTTGCAAAGTTACTGATCTCATATTGTTTGAACCCCGCTTTTTCTAAAAGAGCGATCGCTGAAAAATACATTTGATCACATAACTCATCATCTGCTTTTTTGATATGATGACGACCAAAATATGAATGTTCTTCAATCGTTAGATCATATAATGAGATGTGTTTGATTGGCCAAGCAACTAAAGTAGTAAGTGTTTCCATCAAATCAGCTAAACTTTGCGTTGGTAAACCAAACATGACATCAACAGAAATATTATCAATACCACAAGCTAAAAGATCATCAATCGCCTTAAATACTTGTTGAGTTGTATGTTGGCGTTTGATGATTGCTAGTAACCGATCATCTAATGTTTGTACACCAAGACTTACCCTATTAATACCATAAGTGCTAAGTAAAGTCAGTTTAGTCTTCGTTAATGTTTCTGGATTTATCTCAACTGTATATTCTTTGACATCTTTTGTGTACGGTTGTAATATCAGCAACAGTCTTTGAAATTGTTCATCACTTAAAGCGGTGGGGGTTCCTCCACCAATGTAGATCGTTTGTAGGTTTTGCTGATCAACTCTTTGACTTAATTCTTGTTGAAGAGCTATTAAATACTGATCAACTAAGTTTTGATCATAACCAACACGACAAAAATCACAATAGGCACAGATACTTCGACAAAAGGGAATATGGACATATAAAGAACTGATCATTTTACGCTTGGATAACGACTTTTAATATCGTCAAACTTACTTAAGACTACTTCCTTGTAATCCCAACCATAATGGATACAAAGCGAGATCGTATACATCAAGACATCAGCGATCTCACTTTTGATCGCTTCTTTGTCGATATTTTGCTCGTCCCATTGATAACACTCCAAGAGTTCAGCTGCTTCAATAATGATCGATTTAGCTAAGATAGCGTCGGTATCTGTTTCTAACCAACCCCTACTCTTACGTAATTCTTGTATCTTTAAACATAACTCATCCATCGCAATTACCTCCTATATCAATAAAAGATTGTCATGATGACAATCTTTAACTATCGTCACGGGCTAAGACCGCCATGAAAGCTTCTTGCGGTATCTCAACACTACCGACTGACTTCATCCGTTTCTTACCTTCTTTTTGTTTTTCCAGTAATTTCTTTTTACGGCTGATATCGCCACCATAACACTTAGATAAAACATCTTTACGCAAAGATTTGATATTAGTACGGGCTACGATCTTACTGCCAATCGCGGCTTGTACTGGTATTTCAAACTGTTGTTTTGGTAAAAGATCTTTAAGCTTACGGGTAATGATACTACCACGACTATAAGCTTGTTCACGATGAACGATCACCGAAAGAGCATCAACCAATTCACTATTTAATAATATATCTAATTTGATCAGATCATCTTTTTTATATTCGATCAATTCATAATCAAGTGAGGCATAACCTTTAGTCGATGATTTTAGTTTATCAAAATAATCAAAGATGATCTCCGCTAAGGGTAAATGATAGGTTAAAGCGATGCGATTATCATCGATATAAGTCATGTCTTTATAGATACCACGCTTATTATTACTAAGCTCCATGACGGCGCCAACATAGTTATTTGGTACCATGATGGTCGCTTTAACCATTGGTTCTTCAATATGATCGATCCGTGTTGCCGGTGGCATCAAGGCGGGATTATCTACATTGATCATTGTTCCATCGGTTAAGTAAGCATGATAAATAACACTAGGCGCTGTAGCGATTAGATTAAGATCATATTCTCGTTCTAAACGCTCCTGAATAACATCCATATGTAATAGTCCTAAGAAGCCACAACGGAAACCAAAACCTAATGCTTGGGATGATTCAGCCTCAAAATGCAAAGAAGCATCATTAAGCTGTAGTCGCTCTAGGGCATCTCTTAGATCATTATATCTTTTAGCATCAACAGGATACAGTCCACAATAAACCATCGAGGTGATCGTTCGATAGCCCTGTAGTGCTTCTTTAGCTGGATTGATCACGGTTGTAATCGTATCACCAACATGGACATCTTTAATAGATTTAATACTAGCAGCTAACCAACCAACTTCACCACAAACTAAGCGGTCTTTCTTTATCTCACTAACACTACGTACTCCTAATTCCGTTACCAAATATGTTTTACCAGTAGCCATTAAGCGAATCTCATCACCAACCGCCACTGTTCCCTCTTTTATCCTAATAAAGGCGATAACTCCGCGATATGAATCATAATATGAATCAAACACTAAGGCTTTTAAAGGATTAGCGATATCTCCCTTTGGTGGTGGTACGCGTCTAACGATCGCTTCCAGTATTTGATCGATATTAATCCCGTTTTTAGCTGATATCTGTGGGGCATCTTGAGCTGATAAGCCAATAACATCTTCAATCTCTTTGATCACTCTATCGGGTTCCGCACTCGGTAGATCAATCTTATTAATAACCGGAATGATCTCAAGATCATTATCCATCGCCAAGTAAGTATTGGCGACCGTTTGG
>CAZCSQ010000009.1:0-5652 GCA_964501425.1 uncultured Erysipelotrichaceae bacterium | reverse complement strand
GTGATACTTCATAGGTAAAATCAACGTGCCCCGGTGTATCAATCAAGTGTAATGTATACTCTAAACCATCTTGAGCTTGATACTTAAGTTGCACTGCATTAAGTTTGATTGTAATACCTCTTTCTCTTTCCAAATCAAGGGTATCTAATAATTGCGCCATCATATCACGTTTCGCTACGGTTTTGGTCATTTCCAAAATACGATCAGCTAAAGTTGATTTACCATGATCGATATGCGCAATGATTGAGAAATTTCTTATTAATTTTTGATCCACAAACATCCTCCTAAAGCATAGTAATTATAACAAAGACCACTATAACATAAAAGATAATCTTTTATTTATCAATACGACGATAAAGGATCGAGGGGCGATGACCCCCACTGACAATAAGTTGATCAGTCTTGATCACTTTATCCTTTACTAAACGACGAAAAGCTTGATCGTGTAGTTTTTTATCCAAGATGGCCTCATATACTTTCTGTACTTGTTTTAAAGTAAAAGTATCAGGCATCATATTAAAGACAATATCTGTGTAATTAAGCTTATTACGTAAACGATTGATCCCAATCGCCAATACCAATGCATTATCAAAGGCTAGATCATCATTGATCACTACCTCAACATCTTTCGGCGTAATGATCTTATCAGTAAGCTTGTTAAGTTTGATCACAAATTGATCATGTTCATTACTTAATGTAATACTGATCATCTTATCATTCTCATTTTGTTTGATATTAAACCAAGCCGCATCAGCTAATAATTCATCATACAAACGATCCTTATCCACTAAAGCAAGATAAGCAGTATTGATAACCCGTAACCGGGGATCTCGATCAACAGCCCCAAAAGTATATAACTGTTCTAAATAAACAGAAGAAAGATTAGTTTCCTTGATCAAGATCCTTTTAGGTCCATCTTCCAGATCTTCATCGATCCGTAAAAACCCTCCTGGTAAACACCAGCGATCTTTGAAAGGATAACTCTTTCTTTTAACAAGTAAAACACTAAATAACTTATCAGGTAATTTTCGATAGTTAGTGATTAATCTATCAGCGATACTAAAAACCAAGATATCGGTCGTCAGTGATAAAAGATCATATTGACTAGCATCATAATCTTCTAAGAATTCTCTTTCATTTTGGTATTGTTTCATTGCTTAATCCTGATAAAGTTTCATCTTCAAGATATAATCAATGATCCCATGATCTAAATAGTTGTTTAAACCCTCTATTTGATCATTTGCGATCAACTGACGGACTTGACTTGATGATATATCATACTTGATCAGATCGTTGACTTTGATGATCTTTTTAGGATCAGGTAATTTATGAATGTATTGATCGATATCAATCCCGGTCCGATTTAAAACAATGATCTTAAATTTTAATAGTTCATCAAGATTTTGCCAGCGATCAAGACTGATGATCAGATCATCACCAATGATCAAATATAGATCCCAATCAGGATTACCTTGAGCAACCGCTTGTAATACTTGATATGTATAAACAAGATGATTGTGTTTTTCATCAATGATTATCCGTTTAGATTGATAAAGCTTTAACATCGCTAAGCGATCATTTAAAGAGGCATCTAATGATTTAGACCAATAGCTTTCCGTAGCGACCATCATCACCTTCTCAACGACTCGTCGATTCAATAACTGTTTGACCATATTGATATGTCCTTTATGGACAGGATCAAAACTACCTACATAAACTCCGACTTTCATATAACCCCCTTTATTATAACTGTTGAGTACTCTTATAGATTAGATCACGCTTTAAATCTAAAAGAGCTTGCGATAGATCTACGTAATAATTATGAGCTTTATTGATCCTTAATACTTCTGGATAGAGCGTATCAATCTGACTTTGACAATAAGCTCTTCTTTGATCAAGAGTTGGCACTTTATAGATAGTCTCACCATTTTTTATGATTGGTACTTGTAGTTCTTTTACGACATAATTGCTGATCTTTGTCTGTTTCCAGTTTTCATTTTCATCAAACAAAACATACTCATCAAGTGGGATCACCTCATCAGCTAAAGCGATCAGGTCACCAAGTGCGTAACCTGTATTTTTATCATAGAAACGATATAGTCTCTTATACCCAGGATTAGTTAGTTTCGCTTTGGTTTCACTTACCTTGATCTTAGGAATGATTATTCCATCTTTTTCAAGCGCTGCTAGTTTATAAACACCATCAAATACGGGATCATCTTTAGAAGTGATCAGTTTTTCACCAACCCCAAAGGCATCAATTTGTGCCCCCTCTTCTAACAAGTCTTTGATTGAGCGCTCATCAAGTGAATTAGAAACCGATATCTTACAATCCTGCATATTCGCCTCATCCAACATAATACGGGTTTGTTTAGATAAATAAGCAAGATCGCCACTATCAAGTCGGATCCCTTTTAAACGATATCCGTTAGGTATTAGATAGTCATGAGCAACCTTGATCGCATTAGGGACCCCACTACGTAGGGTATCAATGGTATCAACTAAAAAGATTGAATTATTAGGAAAGATCTTAGCATAAGCTAAAAACGCATCATATTCACTGCCATACTTCATGATATGACTATGACCCATCGTTCCCAAGATTGGTATGCCATAGTTTTTACCAGCTTGATAACAAGACGTTCCTACTACACCCGCTATATAGGCAAACTTAGCCCCAAAGACCGCTGCATCGCGTCCTTGAGCTCGACGAGCACCAAATTCCATAACCGCCTTGTCCTTTGTTTCATTAATGATTCGTCTAGCCTTAGTAGCGATCAAACAACCATGATTAAACCGATTCAATAGATCAGTTTCAATGAGTTGTGTTTCAATCGCATTACCAATGATCGTGATGATCGGTTCTTGGGGAAAGATAGGTGTTCCATCTTCCACAGCGTAAATATCACCTCGAAAGCGAAAATTACGTAAGTATTCTAAAAATTCCTCATCAAAAGTCTTTAGTGAACGAAGATAATCGATATCTTTATCATTAAAACCAAAGTTTTCAATCATCTCTATGATATCATCAAGACCACAAGCAACATTGAAGCCACCCTCACTTAAATTCTTACGAAAGAAAACATCAAAATAACATTTTTCATGCATCTTATCATTTTTAAAATCAGTATAAGCCATCGTTAATTCATAAAAATCAATTAGTTTATCCATCAGTTATCCTCTATAACTTTCTAACATCTTGATACTTCTTGTTAATAATCTCTTTTTAACAAATTGTTATTAACAGGATTATAGCACTTCTTTGATCATAAAAAAAGACACAACATAACTTGTTGTGTCAGTAGTGACTTGCTCAATCAGTATCTCTAATTGCCAAATTTGAATCAAAAGTATATTCAAACATGTCTGAGCGATAATAAGTCTCTGTATACTCGTAAGCAACATTATCCTTAGTAAAACGCGTATGAGCACTTCTAAGCAGTGCCTCATGATCAATATTCAATAATTCCTTTTGTTCTTTAGTCGGTAAATGAGCTGACATCTTTTGTTTAGTACCATTATCCACAATACCCATGTCTTCAAAATACTTATTCAATGATTCATTCAGAACAGTTAGATCAAATTCCTTAATGATCTTCGTTGGAACATAAGTATAACTGATAGCAACTGGTTCGCCATCTCCTGTTCTTAATCGAGCAAAATAATGCATGTAATCATCCATCCGTAAATCTAAATGACGGGCAATCTTCGGCGCTTCTCTTCCCATTAATAACTTATATTCCATTAGTAATGAGCCGGCTTTAAGCCCAATACTTTCCATATCTTGGGTAAAACTTCTTCTAACAAAGAGGTCACGCGTAACTGTTTGTGAGATCACAAAAGAACCTTTACCAGCAATTCGTTTGATATAACCCTCTTTAGCCAGATTAATAATCGCTTTATTAACTGTTAAGCGCCCAATACCAAACTTATCACTCAATTGATATTCAGTCATGATCTGATCACCTATATCTAGGTTACCCCGTTCAATCTCTTCTTTGATGTAATTCTCGATTATCTTATACTTCGCTGTTTTTTTCATATCATATCCATTTCCTGTAATTAATTTAGTATCATTTATAGCCTTATTATAGCTTATTTACGACTATTTTGGTAATTAAGTATCTAAAGTGTCTTAACTAAACTGTTGGTAATAAAAACATTGATAGTACTCAAACAATGTCTTTAAGTTATTAGTATTCTCATTTCAATCAAATCACTCTACTAATTAAAAGATCAAGCCTACTTCAACGAATAACTACATCGCTTTTAATTAAGTAAATAAAATCACTAAAAAAAAATAAGTCATTATAATAGATTTTCTAATAATATAGCGTTATGATGAGTTTATTAATAATAATGATCATAATTTACCGCAAATAATGCATTATCATCTAGATAATGCATACCTTGAAAGGACTGATAACATGTTAGGTTGGTTCAACGCCTTTTTACTATTTGTACTATTATCTTTTCCCTTGGCGATTGAAATAAACAAACGTTGGCTAAAGGGGAAAAACAAAAACTACAATTTATTCTTGAAAAACGGTCGTAAGATACATCCCTATATTGGTGGTCTATTAGTTTTAACTGGACTGATCCATGGTTATCTAAAACTGGGTCGGATAGCTTTCCATACCGGAACCTTATTACTGATCGTTCTTGCTTTAAATGGTCTTTTAGGTCTAATTTTCAAACGAACAAAAAATAGAACCTATGCGAAAGTACATCGATATATGGGTATCTTGCTCGTTTTACTATTCTTACTTCATTATCTTCGTCCTTGGTATTTTATTTAATTTATTATTAACAAAGAAAGTGGTGATCATATGAAATGGTTCTTAATAATTATTGTTGCCTTAACGCTGTCTTTGACTGGCTGTCAGTCAAACGATACTGTCAATCCGCCAACTGGAGGTGATAACACACCCTCTACTGGTGAACCAACTGATGAAACAGAAGAAATCAAACTAACCCTAGAGGAATTAGCTGCCTATAATGGCAAAGATGGTATGCCAGCCTATGTAGCACATGACAACAACATTTATGATGTATCTGATATTCCTGAATGGGAAAACGGCACTCATAACGGTCAATTCGCCGGTACAGACCTAACCGGTGTAATTGAAAAAGCCCCTCATGGTGTAAAAAACCTTGAACTTGCCACCATTGTTGGTGTAATTGTCGAGTAGACTCTACTATATTAGAATATAAAAATGCGGATTCAAATGAATCGTAGTATAGAAAAGACGTAAATCCAACGTATAATTATTCGTTGGATTTACGTCTTAATCGTGCTATTAATCATGAAGTTAAAAATATTTAAATAATGATTGTATCTTACACTAATCTAGTCCACATATTTGAGAATAAATCACTTCCTTGATATGTGTCTATTGAGATAAACTGGGTTAACTCAGTATGATAGTATCTAGCTCTTAAGTATTGTAGTGATTGATTATCATGAACTTCTGCTTTATACCCATATTCATTAAACCCATCAATGATGCCCTCACTTAAGCTTCCATAGGGGCTATATGCGTATTCTTCATCATCATGCATAACAACATTACCATAGCCATCATAGATATAAGCTTTGATGCTAGCATAGAAAACGGATAGGCTAAACATATAGTTCTTAAAGATGTAGAA